>CALNBV010000081.1 GCA_937874515.1 uncultured Paenibacillaceae bacterium
GGGATAGTTAAGAGAAACATCTTTTTAAACATAGGATGGCGAAAATTAACCTGGAATTTTGGGCGCCAGCCGCTGGCAAAGAGAACAGGCATCATCACAATGAGTTCTGTCACATAAGAAAACACCGTGGCCACCATGAACCCCTGGATGCCCAGGCCTTTATTAAAGAAGAGCAAATAAACAATCAACACCCCATTGGCTACAATCCCAATCAAACTAGGTGCGATAAATTTATTCATAGATTGCAAACGGGCCGTACAAATCGCCCCTATACTCATAAACAGAATAGAGGGAAAGCCAATCATGGTTAACACAACGGCCAGGGCATAACTGTCACCGGAAAAACCAGGGGCTACCCCTTTTACAATCCATTGGGAAGTTAAAATCCCCACGGCAACAACCAGCAGAGCAATAATGAAAAAATTGCTTAAAACCACATTGAGAAATTTATTGGTTTCAGCCTGCCCCTTTTCTTTTTCTTCCCGCACAAACATGGGCAGAAGGGTTGTTGTAATTGCCGTTCCAATAATGCCAAAAATTACGGCAGGGATCGTAGAACCAATATTATATGCGTCCATCTGGCTGGACGCCCCATATACATAGGCCGTGGTCGTATCCCTGATAAAACCGGTAATTTTACTAAAAATAACAATGAATACGAGAAAGATCGATGTACGCATATTTTCAATCCTTTAGGTAACAATGCTTATTAGAAAAAGAGATGCTATAAATCAAATCGTGCCAGTGCCTCGCAGGCAATTTCTTTCATTTAGAAAAATGGCTACCGCCAGGCCCTTAAGCGAAGACGATAGCCAACTATTCTCCCCTATACTTTCCCTAATACTTCTCTCACATTTTTAATCACTCGTTCTATGTCTTCCTCTGTCATTTTCGTATAAAGAGGAAGGCTTACCTCTTTCTCATAGGCCTGATAGGCTTTTGGGTAATCCTCAGGTTTTAATTGATAAGTATCCCGATAATAAGGATGGATATGTAATGGGATAAAGTGTACGCTACAACCAATTCCCCGGTTTGACATTTCCGCAATGAACTCGTCACGGCCAATGGGTGCATCTTCGGTTAAACGAAGGGCATACACATGATGGGCATGGTAATCTCCCTGTCTTGCTTTCGGAGGCAAGATGACAGGCAAATCGGCGAGAGCCTCATCATAGCGGTTGGCCATTTGATCCCTTTTCTCCTGGAAAGCCCAGGCTTTGCGCAACTGGTGAATACCAAGAGAGGCATTTAAATCCCCCATATTGTATTTAAACCCTGGAGCCACCACTTCATAATGCCAGGCCGGTTTCGTTGAGGTATACCGGTCAAAGGCATCACGGCTAATGCCATGCAAACGCATCACTCGACAACGATTAGCAACAGCTTCATCACGAGTAACAATCATCCCGCCTTCGCCAGTGGCAATGGTTTTTGTGGCATAAAAGCTATACACCGTTACATCTGTATCCAGTGTGCCTATTAATTTCCCCTTGTACGTGGTAGGAAGGGCATGGGCTGCATCTTCCATCACTTTTAAATTGTGCTTGCGGGCAATGCGGATAATCTCATCCATATCACAGGACAATCCAGCAAAATGGACGGGAACAATCACTTTCGTTTTTTCCGTAATTGCCGCCTCAATTAAAGAGGGATCAATATTAAAGGTATTCGGGTCAATATCTACAAAGACAGGATCTGCCCCAAGATAACGTACCACTTCCGCAGTGGATGTAAAGGTATAAGGGGTTGTGATGACTTCATCTCCCGGACCTACACCCAGGGCTTCTAAAGCCAGGTGCAGGCCTGCCGTTGCGGAATTCACCGCAATGGCCTGGGCCCCTTCCCCAATAAACTCAGCGAAATCTTGCTCGAACCGTTTCGTTTTCGGACCGGTGGTTAACCATCCGGAGTGCAGCGAATCTAATACTTCCTGGATTTCTTCTTCCCCTATATCCGGCAATGCGTAAGGCAAAAATTTTTCCATAATAAGTCCTTCCTTCTACTCCTGGTTCTTTAACAATTGAGCTTCTGGCACATCCCTTAACTTTCTCGCAGGTGTACCTGCCACAATTACACCAGATTCAACGTCTTTTGTAACTACACTACCGGCAGCTACAGTACCATCTTCAGCAATGACCCGTCCTGGGAGAATGGTGGCATTGGCGCCAATGCGTCCCCCGTCTTTCACAGTCACACCTTTAAATTTATCATATCGTTCTTTAGAACGGGCAAGGTAATTATCATTGGTTGTACAAACATAAGGGGCAATAAACACATAATCCCCTAACTCTGAATACGCAGTAATATAGGAATTGGTTTCAAGTTTACATTTTTTTCCTACCTTACAGTCATTCTCTACAGATACTCCACGGCCCACAATAGTCCGCTCTCCAATGGTTACTCTCTCCCGAATGGTGGCCAAATCAGCCACAAACACTTCATCCCCAAGGGTAGCATTGGCATAAATAATCGCATTGGTGCCAATGGTACACCCATTGCCAATGACTGTAGGAGGCAGCGCTTTTTTAATGTCTGGGAGAATGGAATTTTTCGCCCGGGCTGGTTGCTTCCCAATGACCACATTGTCTTGAATCATAGTGAAATCCCCAATTTTGCATCCATCATAAATAACCACATTATGGCCAACGGTCACATTTTGTCCGAATTCCACACCCTCGCCAATGACGACGTTTTTTCCTACCGCAGGATGATTTGACATATCCTTTTATCTCCTTCTTGTCATTCAATTATTTAGTATAGAATTCTGCAATTTTACGAACAACGTATTGCTGTTGTTCCAGGGTTAACTCTGGGAACATTGGCAAAGATACAACCTGGTGAGACACTTCTTCAGTTACAGGAAGGTCCCCTTCTTTGTAGCCTAACTCAGCAAACACGGGTTGTAAATGAAGTGGTTTCGGATAGTATACCATGGTAGAAACCCCTTGTTCTTGCAGATATTTTTGCAGTTCATCCCTTTTTTCCACACGGATGGTGTACTGGTGGAAAATATGGTGATGGCCTTCTGCTTCATAAGGGGTAACCACACGATCCCCCAGTTGTTCATTTAATAAATTAGTATAATTACTGGCTTTTTCTCTGCGCAATTCGCTCCACTGGTCTAAATGAGGGAATTTCACATTTAGTATCGCAGCCTGCAGTTCATCTAAGCGGCTGTTATAGCCAAGAACATGGTGATAATACTTTGGTTTACTTCCATGAACACGGATGACACGGCATTTTTCTGCGATTTCTCCATCATTGGAAATAATCATCCCGCCATCACCGTATGCCCCAAGGTTTTTCGTTGGGAAGAAACTAAAGCAAGCGGCGCTGCTAAATTCCCCAACTTTTTTTCCTTTGTATTCTGCACCAATGGCCTGGGCAGCATCTTCTATGATATGTAAATTGTATTTTTTCGCCAACTCCATAATTGGGTCCATATCTGCTGTTTGGCCATAGAGATGGACAGGAAGAATGGCTTTTGTTTTCTCATTAATTTTTTCTTCAATTTTAGAAGGATCAATATTGTACGTGCGTGGATCAATATCAACAAAAACAGGAATAGCGCCAATGCGGGCAATGGCCCCGGCTGTAGCAAAGAAAGTGAATGCTGTTGTGATCACTTCATCCCCTGCTTTTACGCCACAGGCTTCCAAGGCAATGTGAAGAGCATCGCTTCCATTCCCAACCCCTACTCCAAAGCCAACACGGCTGTACGCAGCAATATCCTTTTCTAACTTTTGTACATTCGGCCCTAAAATAAAACGAGCAGAACGGAGAACTTCCTGAATGGCATCATTCATCTCGTCTTTTAATTGATCATATTGGATGGTGAGATCAAGCATAGGTACGTTCATGACAAATAGTCTCCCTTATTTAACAATTTTATAAATGGTTTGAAAAATAATTTTTATATCAACCCAGAAAGAGCGATTTTGAATGTAATCAAGGTTCAGTTGCAATTTATCAACCATAACTTCCTCAATATACGTCTTCTCCGGATTTTCACTCTGGGCAAGAACCTCATTCTCATCCCGATATTTAATGGATGCTAAATCAGTAATGCCCGGGCGCACACGGAGCACTTCTCTTTGTTCTGAATTATATAGCGCAGTATAGCGAGGCACTTCAGGACGAGGCCCCACAAAACTCATAGACCCATTGAATACATTAAACAACTGGGGAAGCTCATCGATTTTATACTTCCTAAGATAATGGCCCACACGGGTAATGCGAGGGTCCCTACCCACAGTAATCTGTTTCCCTAACTTCTCTGCATCCACAACCATGGTGCGGAATTTGTAAATTTGAAATACCTTCTCATCTTTTCCAACCCGGGATTGTAAGAAGAAGACCGGGCCCTTAGAGTCCAATTTAATCAAAATGGCAATAAGGAGAAAAACAGGGGAAAGCAACACTATAGCAACGGATGAAACAGTTAGGTCAAACAACCTTTTTCCGATCACTTCCATAGAATTAATCCTCACTCCATTACGATTATTTCATAGCATCTATAAATCGTTGGGCTAATTTTTTATAATCATGGTTTGCCAGGGCATAGCGTCGGCCATTGGCTCCCATTTTCTCTAATTCCTCTTTAGGCATGCTCATTAACTCTCGCACAGCCGCCCCAATGGCTTCTTCATTTTCTGCAGGAATGGAAATCCCGCTGCCACTATCTTTCACCATATCATTTCCAGCTTCTACACCATGGATAATGGGCCTTCCAGCCATTAAATAATCAATTAACTTATTGGGGTTGACCCCAAATTTGTATAATGGATCTTTTTTCGCCCCAATATACAGGGCGTCCATATGATGGAGAAAATCAGGAATGGTTGCTTTAGGAATGGGCGGCAAAAAGACCACGTTATCCACATTCAACTCCCGGGTCCGCTGTTCCAGGCCTTCTTTAAAGGGGCCTTTCCCTACGAGAAAGAACTTCACCTTCTCATTTTTCAGGCTTGGGGCACTTTCAATCAAGGTATCCATGGCATTGGCAGGTCCAATAGACCCTGCATACCCCACTAAAAAATACCCTTCTTCTTTATACTTGCGAATCACCTGTTCATGTTCAGTTGGCAAGGGTTGGTCTGCCCCTTCCCATTCTGCCACATCCACCCCATTGGGAATATGGGTGTACTTTTTCGGATCCATCCCATGGTCCACTAAATGAAGGTTCGCCTTAGGTAAGATGGAAACCACACCATCCACTGTACGCATGGCATAATTTTCTCCCCGTTGCATGATAAAAATAAAGGGGTGCCAGGGTGACATCCCTCCCAATACCATAGGAGAAAGAGGCCATAAGTCATGGACTTCAAAAATCAGCTTCGCCCCTGTTTGCCGGGCAATGGAGGCAGCAGGGTATGTATCCAATGGATAAGTGGATGATGCAATCACTACATCAGGCTGGCTTAGCTCAATGATACGACGTTTATATTTATATAGTTTCCCTACAAAAGAGAACATATTAAACGCTCGTTTAACTCCATTCCCTTCATAAGGGGGAGTTTTCAGCCACACATAGCGAATCCCGTCCAACCATTCTTCTGTGAATTCATCCTGGACCACTGGATTTTTCGTGCGAAGGTGGGATTGATCTGCAGCCACAATGGTGACCTGATGACCCATCTGTACCCATTCTCTGGACATATAATATGGACGATATTCCATTCCGTGCATTTTTGAACCTGCATAATGGTTAATCAGTAGAATGTTCATTTATGTACACAACCTTAAGAAAAAAATTCTCTTACAATTGAAATTCCCTGGCTGAAAAGAATACAGCCAGGGTTTTAAGCAGG
>CALNBV010000082.1 GCA_937874515.1 uncultured Paenibacillaceae bacterium
CCCCAGGCCAGCCAGGAATCCACTGAAGAAAAAGGCAAGAGTCTTCCACAAGGGAACATCAACCTTAACCTTTTCTGCACCCTTTTCATTAGTTCCCAGAGCAATAAGGGTTCGTCCAAATCTACCCTTTAATAAATTTCCTGTAGCATAGGAAATGGAGACCGCCAGAATAGCCACAAACCAAAAATAGGAGACTGCATCCAGTTCTATACCCAACATTTGCGGCGTAATCACAGGATAACCCGCGTTTCCTCCTGTAAGAGACCCCCATTTCGTTGCCAGAAAACTAATGGCAATTCCGAAAACCAGTGTCCCTATAGAAAAGAAGAAACCTTTATTCTTCCCAGAAATGAAAGAAAAAAGAGCCGCCATTATTCCGGCTAGAAATGCTCCCAAAAGAATTCCCATAATAAAGGGAAGCCCTGCTTTTTGTGATAACAGAATGGCACCGTATGCACCAATGGCAACGAACCCCCCATGACCCAATGAAAAATGATTTGTCAGGCCAACTAACACATTTAAACCTACGATGACAATGTAGGAAATGGCAAAGATTTGGCCTAATTGAATGGCATTTTCAAAGGGAAAAAACCAGGGAAAACTGCAGACAAAAACAATAGGTACTAGAAAGTGAGTAAAAAACCTAATCCAACGATCCACGTAAATTCCCCCCTTTATATAAAATATACTGAATTATCAGAGTATTGTAAATAATAAATAAAAAGCAGTCATCCCGAAGATGACTGCTTTTTTTAACCTTTAGCTGCTGAAGAAGCTCCTGCTGGAGTGTTTTCGATAATGGTTATGACCGTAATGATTATGCCCATGATGCCCATGGTTTTTGGGATGGCGATGTTTATAATAATCGCTGCTGCTATAGTGCTTATATCCATGCTTATGGTTGCCGCTAATTAGCATAATTAACTTTTTCAAAAATGACATGTTTCATCCTCCCTTCCTCATGAATTTTACGTTGTATTTCTTCATATAGTTGCAAGTTATTTTGTAATTTTATTATCACCTAGTCCATCAAACAATCCAAGGGGAAATTTTGAATAGCTTTTTAACATTTAGGTTATAACTATGTGCAGGATAATTGGGTTTCCACAAAACGGTGGAAAAACCAATGGTATTCATCAGGTGGAAAGGAGGGGATTATATGGCAGATCAGGATTTAATGGACAAAGGGAGAAAAGTAGAAAAATCGGATTCCAATCTTCGAGGGACCTTTACAGGTGTTCTCCTTATTGGAGCCTTTATTGCATTAGTATGGTTTAGCATGTTCTACGTCTTTATATCACGTCAGTAGTACAACATGAAAGGTGATGACAACAACTATGAATATTGACATACCTCGTCTGGAAAAGATCTGGTTATGGATTGGCGGCGCAATGATCGTCGTATTCCTCGCTATTATTGGTTTTATGGGACTTTCTATGGGTCTCCACCCTCCAGGACAGATGAGAACCCTTGCACCTGAACTGGTAGATACCACAGCTCCATTTAACACACCAGGGCTTGTTCCTATTGGTACAAACGAATACCGTGCTACAGTAGTCTCTCGGATTTGGACATTCCAACCAAACAATATGACCATTCCAGTTGGGTCTACCGTACATTTTGAGGTTACTTCCCCCGATGTGGTCCATGGTCTTTATATCCCAGGAACCAACGTTAATATTATGGCTGTCCCCGGACATATTACGGAATACACGTATACCTTTAAAAAACCAGGTGAATACTTAGTTCTTTGTCATGAATACTGTGGAACTGGCCATCAAAATATGATGGGAAAAGTCACAGTTCAATAACCTCAAAAGATTTTACAAAAAAGGAGAAAAGATATGGCTACGGATATTAAGAATACTGGTTATGATGGTGCTACTCTTTCTAACAGCACTTTTAAATTTGACCGTAGGGATACAAGTTTAATCATGGCCCACCTTTATGTTGGATTTATAGCTATATTACTGGGTGGACTTGCAGGTTTATTACAAGTACTGCAAAAAGCAGGATACATTCAACTGCCATCCTGGATTGGATATTATCAATTATTAACCGTCCATGGCGTATTACTAGCTCTTGTATTTACCACATTTTTCATTATAGGATACTTATACTCAGGCGTTGCAAAAACAACAGGCGGTGTTTTATCAAAAGGAGCCCGCACAGTGGGATGGTGGGGCTTCTGGCTAATGACCATTGGTACCGCCATGGCTGCTATACCCATTTTAATGAATGATGCCACTGTTCTCTATACCTTCTACGCCCCTATGAAAGCATCTTTCTATTATTATTTAGGGTTAACTCTTGTGATTGTAGGAAGTTGGTTCGGCGGTATCGCTATTTTCATGGAATACAGCCGCTGGAAAAAACAACATCGAGGTGAAACCTCTCCCCTTTTCGCTTACATGGCCGTTGCTACCATGATTCTTTGGATTATCGCAACCTTAGGTGTAGCGGTTGAGTCCCTTGTACAACTCCTTCCCTGGTCATTAGGATTGGTTGAAAAAATTGATGTGGCATTAAGCCGTACTCTTTTCTGGTATTTTGGCCATCCACTTGTTTATTTCTGGTTATTACCGGCCTATATTTACTGGTATGTGAATATACCAAAAATTATTAAAGGAAAGCTATTTAGTGATGCTCTCCCTCGTTTAACCTTTATTCTCTTTATTCTTTACTCCGTTCCAGTAGGACTCCATCACCAACTTCAAGAACCAGGGATTGGATCTGCCTGGAAATTCGTGCAAGTTGCTTTAACCTATGTAGTTGCTATTCCATCACTCATGACCGCTTTTGCCATGCTAGCTACCTTTGAAATGGCCGGACGTGCCCAGGGAGCAACAGGTCGTTTTGGCTGGTTCAAGAAACTCCCCTGGGGAGATGTACGCTTCTTTGCCCCTTTCCTTGCGATGGTGATGTTTATTCCAGCCGGTGCTGGCGGTATTGTAAATACCAGTTATCAACTGAATCAAGTGGTACATAACACCACGTGGATTACCGGTCATTTCCATATGACCCTGGCTACAGCTGTTGTCCTTACCTTCTTCGGCATCTCATACTGGCTTATTGCCGTATTAAAGGGAAGAAAACTAACTCAATTTGCCAATAAACTGGGCATTTGGCAGGCCATCACCTGGTTTGTGGGAATGCTATTCATGAGTGTTCCTCAACATATATTAGGAATCATGGGAATGCCTCGCCGTACCAGCTTTACCACTTATGGGGATCATGAAGTAGCCCTCACCTGGTTAACCCAATCCAAAATCATGGGCATTGGCGGTGCGCTTCTTTTCTTAGGAATTCTTCTCTACCTGTGGAATGTAGCTTACATGCTATGGGCTGCACCCAAAACAGACACACCAATGGAATACCCTATTGGAGAAGTAACAGAAGGAGCGGCAAAAACACCACGGATTCTTGAAAATTGGTGGTTATGGATTGGAATTACCTTCGCTCTCGTTTTGATTGCATATACCGTTCCTTTCATGGACCTTTTACGCCATGGAGGGCCAGCAGTACCAGGCTTACGGGTTTGGTAA
>CALNBV010000083.1 GCA_937874515.1 uncultured Paenibacillaceae bacterium
TCCCTGCGACGATTTTCAACAAAGTGGATTTTCCTGTGCCATTCACACCCACAAGGCCAATACGATCCCCTTCTTGAATGCCAAAGGAAAGTTTATTAAATAGATTTTTTATGCCGTATGATTTTGTAATTGATTCCATTGTAATAAAATTCATATTTTTTTCCTCTTCATGGTTTCTTTCTTTATATCCTACCATAAAGATGAAAAATCTTTTTATTAAAAATGGGTTATTCCTTCTTTTTTGCGAATACATGTCTAGAAAGAATGGATGGGAGGGGAGAAAAATGCCAGTAATTGAAAGTCCTCAGGACCATCAAGTGACGATTCAGGGGAGGAAAATCATCCAATTAAGTTCTAATAATTATTTAGGATTGGCCAATCATCCAGGGATGAAAGAGGCGGCTATTAAGGCAATCGAAGAATATGGAGCAGGGACAGCGTCTGTGCGAGCCATTGCGGGTACCTTTGATATTCATGTGAAGCTCGAGGAGGAGTTAGCCGCTTTTAAAGGGACGGAGGATGCTGTGCTTTTTCCATCGGGTTTTACGGCTAATGTAGGGGCTGTGACCTCTTTGTTAGGGGAAGAGGATGTGGTGATTAGCGATGAATTGAATCATGCCTCCATTATTGATGGCATTCGTCTCTCTGGGGTGAAAAAAAGAATTTATAAACATAAGGATATGGTTGATTTACGTAAGGCTTTGGGAGAAAATCAGCCTCATAAACGAAAGTTAATCGTGACAGATGGGGTTTTTTCCATGGATGGGGATATTGCCAACTTGTCTGAACTTGTGTCTCTGGCAAAGGAATATGGGGCTATGGTAATGGTAGATGATGCCCATGCCAGCGGAGTGTTGGGCAGAAATGGCCGGGGAACAGTAGATCATTATGGTTTACAGGGGCAAGTGGATATTCAGGTAGGGACTTTATCCAAAGCCATTGGAATCCTGGGGGGTTATGTAGCAGCATCAAAAGAGTTTTGCACAATGTTGCGTAAAGTAGCCCGTCCCTTTTTATTTACCACCTCTCTGCCGCCTTCCGTGGTGGCTTCCTGTAGAAAGGCATTGCAATTGTTGCATGAAGAGCCAGAACGGATTCAGGCCTTATGGGAAAATACCCAGTATTTCCGGAATGGATTAATGGATTTGGGGTTTGATACTGGAAAATCGGAAACCCCCATTATTCCGGTAATGATTGGGGATGAAAATAAAGCCAGGGATTTTTCTGCCAAACTGTTGGAAGAGGGGGTATACACCCAGGAAATCCTCTTTCCTATGGTAGCAAAAGGGAAGGCTCGCTTGCGGACAATCGTCTCTGCATGCCATACCCAGAACGATTTAAAGCAAGCCCTCCAATCCTTTGCAAGGGTAGGAAAAAGGCTGGGAAGCATATAAAGGGAGGGGTGCGCCATCGCACTCCTCCTATTTTATGCCCGCTACTTTTCTGGAGATCCCGCTTTTTTCCGGAATGAGACTTTGATCCCTTTAATGCCGTCATTCAAGTGTGAGGATTGTTGGTTTTTTTGGGCATGGGCTTCACGGGAGCGAGGAGTTCCAGGTGGTTTATACAGTTCCGTGGCGAATTCCTCCCGCGCAAAGTCTCGTTTGTTACGAAAAAGATCATGATTTTTGGTCACTTTTTTTCACCTCCAGAGTTTCAGGGCGTAAAGTTATTATTGCTCTGGAGACAAAAAATATGGTTGCTAAATAATGACTAAGAAAAGTTTGGCGAATTTTCATTAAAATTTCATTTCCATGGCTTAAATTTAATCATGTAAAAACAATTCACCTCCCACTTTTTAAACAAGCCTCCCGAAGCACCATTCGGAAGGCTTGTTTTGTATGTAAATATAAAACCCCCCATGATTCTACATGGGGGTATCATTTAGATTGACAAAAATGATGGAACAGGATAAAATACAAAATTAAATAAGTCAATAAATTTATATTATAACACACTATTTACTTTTTTGTCAATACACAATTTTAGTGAGGGGGAAGTTTTATGCAGCAGAATCAAGCCAGTCTATCCGCTTTAGTGGTGGCTTTTGCCCGTGCCTATCATTCCTTGTATGATGAACCCAGGATTTTGAATGATCATTTAGCTAGAAAATTAATTAGAGATAATGAATTTCATTTTATTGCACAAAACATGGCAGCAGGGATTAAGGTTTTTAATCCTGATGAAGCCCATCTCTATCCAGATGAACAAGATGCATTAAAATGGGTGATACAAACCCAAATTGCCCCCACAACCATTGCCAGAAGCACATACACGGAAGAAATGTTGAAAAATGCCATGATGCTGGGGATTAAGCAATATGTGATTCTGGGAGCAGGTTACGATACCTTTGCCTTTAGAAATCGGGATATACTGGAGAAACTCCATGTATTTGAAGTGGATCATCCTGCAACACAGGAGGATAAAATCAAGAGAATCAGGGAACTGGGATGGAAAATACCATCTTCTTTAACCTTTGTCCCTGTTGATTTTACGAAAGATCATTTTGAACAGATGCTCCTTGATGCTGGATATAATCCGAATGAGCCTACATTTTTTAGTTGGTTAGGGGTTACCTATTATTTAACCAGAGAGGAAATTGTAAAGGTTTTTAACGCTATTGCCAGTATGGCCCCGAAGGGAAGTTCAATTGTCTTTGATTATCCAGATTCTGATATTTTCGATTCTACAAAAACAACGACGAGAGTCCAGCATATGG
>CALNBV010000084.1 GCA_937874515.1 uncultured Paenibacillaceae bacterium
AGACGTGTATCTTCCGATCTAAAATTTCTGTCTCTAGTTAGAAGAGAGGCTAGGATACAAAAAAAATCCCCTTTAAGGGGATTTTTTTTGTTCTACATGCTAGTGTTATTTATTTTGCATACCCAAAGGTTGTATTATGCAATTTCCAACCCTGGTCTGTTTTAATTAAGGTAATAAGAAGCGTTAAATCTTCTGTTGTACTTTGTCCATTATAGGGGGATACCGTCATGGTACGGGTTAATTTAGCTTGAATAACCACTGTCGTATCATCCATTGATTGGAGCTTAAGTTGATTTAACCGATCTGGACCAGGAAAAGTGATGGGATTTTTGCTTGCCCAAGCATCTTGCAGCCGTTTCCCTTCACGTTCAATGAATTCCTTAGAAGCAAGGGTAGACATAGTATGTTCATACTGTGTCAGTGCCATTTTCTTTGCTTCTGTTACATTTTGTTGGTTAAAAATGTGGGTTCCAGTCTGATAAGCAGACTGAAAATTGCTTTGTCCCTGTTGCTCTAAAAAATAAGCCAACTGTGGCAAAAGAGTATCCGGAATATCAGGTGTCTGCAGCACACCCAGGGTATTCGTTAACTCCTTATTTTTATTCTCTAAATCGGTCATTTCCTTACGGGCATCTGTTAATTGTTTTTTGACTGTTTCCAGTTCCTTTTTCAATGCATTGTTTTCGTAATGGGATAAATTCGTATTACATCCAGTAGTAGAAATAAGACTGATTGCAAGAAAGGAAGCTACCAGCCAGAACTTCATCCTTTTGCTCATAATGACTGTCAATCTCCTTTATAATCTCCCGCACCCTTAACGAAAGAATTCTAACCTCCATTGTAACAGGAAATTATGATAAATGGGAAGAAATTAAACGAGAATTCGGCCACATACTTCACAACGGACCAGTTTTTTCCCTTTTCTCCAGGCATTCATGGTTATCATGGAAAGGGGGAGGAAACACCCCATACAGGAACGTCTTTTGACTTCTACGACAGGATTGTCACAAAACTCCGATACTTCTTCATAGGTTTGAAAAGTTTCTCGAGAGATGGTGCTTTCTAATTCATCAAGTTCTTGCCGGCAAATCTCTTCTTGCTCACGGTACATCATTTCATCATTAAAACGTTGATCCTGGAATCGTTCCCATTCTTTTTCAGCCATCCACAGTTCTTGGCTGGCCAATGCATAGGCAATTTTCCCATCAATATCTTGTTGGTCAGGTTCTCCCAGGCTTTCAATTTTATTTTTCAAAGCGAGCAGTTTTTCCTGTAATTGTTCTGCTTGCTCCCTGAAATTTTTCAGTTTCCCCTGTATTTCTTCCCATTCTGTTTTTTTTAAGTGCCACTCCAACAACGCCCTAGATTGAAGCATTCTCCTCACCTATCTCCTATAAAAATGTAAAGGGATCGGTATGAACTTGTGATACAATCACCTGAGTTTCTAACCCTTCATCCTCAATTCGTTTTGCAAGAATGGTTTTCAGCCCCTCTTTCATCACCTTTTCTACATTGTGTCCAGGGTCTACTATACTAAGGCCTTCCATCATTGCATCATGTGCAGTGTGATAATACACATCTCCGGTTACAAGTACATCTGCTCCCAGGAAAATCGCCCGTTGCACAAAACGGTTCCCGTCTCCCCCTAGAACAGCAATTTTTTGTACTGCTTGGTCTAAATCCCCCACTACTCGCACGCCTGAAAGAGAAAATGCCTCTTTTACTTGAACTGCAAAGTCTTGTAGAGGAATAGGTGCAGGGAGTTTTCCAATTCTGCCAATGCCATAAGATTTTCCCTTTTGTTCTACGGGATAAATATCATAGGCTACTTCTTCATAGGGATGTGCTTTGATCAACGCTTGTATCACTTTGTTTTGAATTTCTTCTGGAATAATGGTTTCCAATCGAACTTCTTCAACCTGCTCCAAACTCCCCTGTTTCCCAATAAAAGGGGTTGCTCCGGATTGAGGCAAAAAGGTACCCGTCCCTTTCGTAGAAAATGTGCAATGGCTATAGTTGCCGATAAAACCAGCCCCAGCGGCGGAAATTCTATTTCGAACCTCTTCCAAATGGGTTACAGGTACGAAAACAACCAATTTTTTAAAATTTTGTTGATAACCTGGCTGTAAAATTTCCACATCCTGAAGACCTAATGATTCAGCAAGCAAATCATTAATTCCTCCAGGAGCAGTATCTAAATTGGTATGGGCAATGTATACCCCTATTTCATGTTTAATTAATTTTTCAATGATTCTTCCCGCGGGTTTGTCAGTTCTAATTTGTTTTAATGGATTAAAAATAACCGCATGATGGGCAACAATGAGGTCCACCCCTTCACCAATGGCTTCATCCACCACTTCCTCAAGAATATCCAAGGCAATCATTACTTTTTTTGCCTTTTTTTGAGGAGTGCCTATTTGCAGACCAATCCGATCCCCTTCATAGGCCAACTTCTTCGGGGCAAATTCCTCTACAAATTGGATGATTCGTTGCGTGCTTGCAAGCATCCTAGTACCTCCTCAATCCAGGAAATCTTTTCGCTAAACCCCTGTTTCTTGCTTTCTATGTCTGGAGAATTGGATTTTTCAAGTTGACGCAAAATATGTTGCTGTTTTAGTAATTCTGACTTCCACTTTTTCACTAATAAAGGGGATGCTTGTTCCCAGAGGAAGGGGCCGATTTCCATCAACTCCTCTTCTGTACGTTCTTTCCCTTCATAAGGTTTCTTCCCATCGCCTGGAATTGCATGTAAAATTTCATAAATGATTCCGTCTTCTTCAATAATTTGTTCATCAACTAATTCCCAATTTTCCTTTTGCAGCCATTTTCGCACCACTTGTTCTCCAACATTGGGTTGTAATACAAGTTCGGAAATACCCACCAATTTTTCTTTTCCATCTGTTAAAATTTTTGTAATTAAACTTCCACCCATGCCTGCAATACAGATGGTATCCACTTCATCTGGTTCAATGACAGCAAGGCCATCCCCAAGGCGAACTTCTATGCTTTCTGTTAATCCAACCCGTTGTACTTGCTTATAGGCAGATTCCCAGGGACCTTGATTAACCTCTCCAGCAATACAACTGGGGGAAATTCCCTTTTGGATTAAATAAACAGGTAAAAACCCATGATCCGAACCGATATCTGCCACTCGATTGCAGAAAGTGACCAATCCGGCGATTCCTTGTAATCGTCGGGATATTTCAATCATCATACATTCTCTCCTCTTTTTTACTCCTTCTTAGATTATCATAATAAAAAGAGGAATGGAAAAGCCTTAACAACCAATTTCTCGCGCTATGACCATTCGTAACACTTCCGATGTCCCTTCTCCTATTTCGAGGAGTCGTGCATCCCGAAATAAACGCTCTACTTGATAGTCACGCATATATCCGTACCCCCCATGGATTTGGATCGCCTGGCTGCATACTTTCATGGCCACTTCAGAAGCATATAATTTGGCCATAGCAGCCTCTTTTGTGAATTTCCTTCCCCGATCTTTCAGCCAGGCTACTCGATACACCATATTGCGAGCGTTTTCAATTTCCATGGCCATATCTGCCAATTTAAATTGGATAGCCTGAAACTTAGATATGGCGTTCCCAAACTGGGTTCTTTTTTTCGCATAATGTAAGGATTTTTCAAATGCAGCCTGAGCAATTCCCACTGCCATTGCTCCAATGCCTATTCTGCCTCCATCAAGGGTTTTCATAAATTGTTTAAACCCTTCATTTTCCTTCCCGAGAAGGTTTTCCTCCGGAACCACCACATCTTCCAGAACTAATTCAGTGGTATTAGAAGCATGAAGCCCCAATTTTTCATAATTAGAAAGCACGGAAAATCCTTTCGTATTCGTTGGGACAATAAAGGCAGAAATCCCCTTCGTTCCTTTTGATTTATCTGTAACTGCAGTCAGGCAAAGATGCCTTGCATAAGAAGCGTTGGTTATAAAACATTTGGAACCATTAATCAACCACTGTGTCCCTTTTTTCACTGCACTGGTTCGTGTCCCACCTGCATCAGAACCTGCACCAGGTTCTGTTAGGCCAAATGCCCCCAATGACTCCCCCCGGCAAAGGGGAACTAAATACATTTGCTTTTGCTTTTCTGTTCCGAATAGATGCAAAGGGGCCCCCCCTAAAGAGATATGGGCAGAGTAGGTAATCCCTGTTGATGCACAGGAGCGGCTAAGTTCTTCAACAACAATAGCAAAACTAATGCTATCCCCACCACCACCACCATACTTTTCTGGAAAAGGCAGTCCCATTAATTCCAATTTGGCCATTTTATCAAACACCTCTATGGGGAACTGTCCTGTTTTATCCCGTTCTTCAGCCCCAGGAGCCACTTCCCCTTCGGAAAAATCACGGATCACATTACGAATCATGGTTTGTTCCTGTGTCAAATCATAATCCACCTTAATTCTCCTCCTCCGCATTAATACTAAAAATTGAGGACGGATACGAAAAACAATCCAATAATTCTCAATGTATTCGTGTTTTTTCTTTTATATTTTACTTTTTCTTGCAATAAGCAAAAAAAAGACAACCCAACATTTGTCGGATTGACATTTTTTTAAAGAATTGGTCATTTGCATTATGATCCTAAAACCGATAAAATGAAAAACAAGAAAAGGAAATGCTCTTTTTTATCTATTCAAGAAAATCCTTTAATCGTTTGCTTCGGCTTGGATGACGCAATTTTCGAAGAGCTTTCGCTTCAATTTGGCGAATACGCTCACGGGTTACTCCGAATACTTTCCCTACCTCTTCTAGAGTACGGGTACGTCCATCGTCTAAGCCAAAACGAAGGCGGAGAACATTTTCTTCCCGCTCTGTAAGGGTATCTAGAACATCTTCTAATTGTTCTTTTAGCAGTTCATAAGCTGCCGCATCAGAAGGTGCCAGGGCATCCTGATCTTCGATAAAGTCACCAAGGTGGGAATCATCTTCTTCCCCAATAGGTGTTTCTAAAGAAACAGGTTCCTGAGCAATTTTCATGATTTCACGGACTTTCTCAGGGGTTAAATCCATTTTCTCTGCAATTTCTTCAGGGATTGGTTCACGGCCCAATTCTTGTAATAGCTGGCGGGAAACCCTGATTAATTTATTAATGGTTTCTACCATATGCACAGGGATACGAATCGTCCGTGCCTGGTCTGCAATAGCCCGAGTAATGGCTTGACGAATCCACCAGGTCGCATAGGTACTAAATTTAAATCCTTTGCGGAAATCAAACTTTTCTACCGCTTTAATTAGACCCATGTTTCCTTCCTGGATTAAATCAAGGAATAACATACCACGACCTACATATCTCTTGGCAATACTTACAACTAATCGAAGGTTCGCTTCTGCTAATCGCCGCTTTGCTTCTTCATCCCCTTTTTCAATACGTATCGCCAATTCAATCTCTTCTTCAGCGGACAAGAGGGGGACACGGCCAATTTCTTTTAAATACATCCGAACAGGATCATTAATTTTCACTCCAGGAGGAACAGATAAATCTTCCAAATTAAATTCCTCTTGCTCTTCCTCTAGATCCTGAGGTACAATATCGTCTCCATCCTCATCCTCTACCTCATTGAGGACTTCTACACCTTGATCACCAAGATATTCAAAAAATTCATCGATTTGATCGGAATCTTGATCAAAGGTAGATAGACGTTCCATGATTTCCTTATAAGAGAGAGCTCCCCTTTTCTTCCCTTGTTCAAGCAGCAGCTCTTTCACTTGGTCTAGGGTTAATTCATTTTCAGGTTTGCTTTCTATTCTTTTCGTCATGGTATTCCCTCCTTCCCACGGGCTCCGAGATTCATTTTTTCAGGTTTTTCTGAAGCTGTAAAATCTCCATTCCGATGCGAGCGGCATCCAGGCTATTTCCCAGCTTTTCTTGTTTCTTTTTTTCTAACTCTAAAGCTTCTATTTGCAACCTTATTGGATAAGCAAGAATTTGATGTATATAATCCTCAATTTCCCTTTGTGATGTGGTTTGAACATCGATTGGAATCATTGCTAACTTAGTTGCCAATTCCATTAAAGCAGAATCCTGCAGGTAAGAAACAAATCTTGCTACATCCGGTTCATATCCGGCTTCATAATACCCATAAAGGTGGGCGGCCAATGCAGCATGCTCTTCCTTTATAAAATCCGCTCCAATTTTTTCTTGAACTTGATATGTGATATCCAAACTTTGCATCATTAAGGTAATGAGGAATTTCTCCGCATTAATATAGGCCGGCAGTAACGGTTTTGCAGTCATATGTCTGCTATTATCTATACTATTATTCCATTCCTTTGACAGATTATCCCTATGCATTGCTTTTTTTTGCAATTTATTTACTTTATATAAGTCCTGTTTTAATGCATCCAGGGATAAATGGAATTCTTCAGCAAGTTGTCTTAAATAATGGTCTCTTTCAATGGCACTGCGCAACAGTGTTATTTCTGATAACGCCTCCTGAATATAGCGCAATTGTTGTCCTTCATCATTCATTTGATATTTTGTTTTTATCATTTGAAGTCGAAAGGCTGTCATTGAACTGGCTGCTAACAGGATATCCTTCTTAAACAGCTCGCCGCCATAACGGCGAATGTATTCATCAGGATCCATACCTCCAGGCATCTGTGCCACTTTCACCATACAACCAGCATCTGAAAGAATCTTAGCTCCTTTAAAGGCAGCTTCCATTCCAGCATGATCAGAATCATAACAAAGGATAACGGATTCAGCATTTCTGCGAATAATTTTTGCCTGCTCTTCTGTGAGGGCAGTTCCAAGAGATGCAATCCCATTTACAATGCCTACTTGCCATGCAGAAATAACGTCAACATACCCTTCAAACAAAACAACTTCTCTTGCCTTCCTAATATGGGTACGCGCACGATGCAGATTAAATAACAATCTACTTTTACTAAATATTGGGGATTCGGAGCTATTTAAATATTTAGGATTCCCTTCTCCTAAAACCCGTCCACCAAAAGCAACAATATTCCCCTGAGAATCATGTATGGGGAACATGATTCTCCCGCGAAATTTATCATAATATCTTCCCTTAGATTCATTACAACTTAATAAACCAGCCTCCTCTAGGAAAGAAAGTGCAAAACCCCGTTTTTCCAAAAAACTAGCAAGAAAATCCCATCGATCAGGACTATACCCTAGTCCAAAGGTTTCAATGGTTTTAGGCTCAATCTGCCGACTTTCCAGATAGTGTTGTGCATCCAAGCTAGCGTCTGTATGCAATAGAACATGATGATAGAGTTTAGCTGCTAACTCATGGGCCTGTACCATTTTTTCTTTTTTCTGTGCAAATTGCGGTATTTCTCTGGTTGTTTCCTCCTGGGGAATGTCTATACCTACTTTTCCGGCTAACAACCGAACGGCTTCGGGAAACTCAAATCCCTCTAATTTCATCAAAAAGGTAAAAACATTACCAGATTCGCCACAACCATAACAATGAAATAACCGTTTTTCAGGGTGAACAGCAAAAGAAGGGGATTTTTCCGAATGGAAGGGACATAATCCAAAATAGTTTCGCCCCGTCTTCTTCAGGTGTACGTATTGCCCAATCAAATCCAGAATGTCAGTTTTCTCCTGAACCTGTTGAATCACCTCTTCCGGAATTCGCCCAGCCATTTTTACCACCTGTACTTCCTATTATTCCATTTATACCGAATATTTTTCTGCACCGGATTATTATTATTCGGCAAAATTAAATAAAATCCTTCTTATTTTTGAATTTTTTTTGTCGAATATCGTCGTCCTATTGCTTTTTTCGGTATATTCTCGTTATGAAACATATATTCTACACCCCGTCCTTTTTTTCCTGCACTAAAAAATAGGTTTGTCAATTACAAAGGTTGTCGAAATGAAGTTTTTTATCTGAAAAATGCAAAAAACCCCCTATTTAGGTCATAGGGGGAAAAATAGTGCGACATTGGGGAGGAAATTGACCAACAGGTGGGCAAGCCTCCGGGGAAATGATTACTATTTCTTTACATATGGAAACATCAACTACAATCTGTGTTTCATTCATAAAAACAGCATGGCATAGGATTTGTGTAATACGGCATTGAAAATTCGTTTCATTTTGAGGACAAATGATGTCTTGTTCAAATAATTTAATAAACGTATCAAATTCACAAATCACCGTTCCATTTCCTGAAACGACTAAATGCAAAGGAACATTCACAACAAACGTTATGCGAAGAGCCAGAATTCCGTCTGGACGAAGGAATGGCTCACGACTAATTTCAATACAGCATAAAACGTTAGAACGGCAAGGTTGGGAAAAGATTGGCAGTGTTGTGTCTGCTGGTGGAGTAATACAAAGAACATCAATAGGAACTCCAGGATTCTCTGCAATAAAAGAGGAAATCGCCTGACTGCATGCAGGAGGTGGTTGAATATCTTTAAAACCTCCTAGATTAATCGCCCTCGCCCCCATTCCCTCACAGGATTTCATTAGATATACTATTATATTTCTGGTTGTCTATTTTGGTTCTTCTAATTGTGCCTGGGCTGCTGCTAATCGAGCTAAAGGGATACGGTATGGTGAACAGGAAAGATAATCAATTTCCGCCCCAGAACAAAAGAGGATGGATTTTTTATCCCCACCATGTTCTCCACAGATTCCAATTTTCAATTGGGGATTGGATGATTTTCCAAGGGCAACCGCCATTTTAATCAATTTACCAACACCATCTACATCCAGGGTTACAAAGGGGTTTTCTTGAATAATTTTTTGTTCCAAATACCCATGCATAAATTTGGTTTCTGCATCATCCCGGCTAAAGCCCAACGTGGTTTGTGTCAGGTCATTGGTGCCAAAAGAAAAGAAATTGGCCTCTTTTGCAATTTGATCAGCAGTTAGCGCTGCTCTGGGAACTTCAATCATCGTGCCAACTGGAATCTGCACTTCATATTCAGCAGCAATGTGTAGCACTCTCTTTTTAATCACTTCTAACTCTGTGTCATGGCCCACTAATGGAATCATAATTTCTGGATAAATGGCTCTACCCATTTTCTCTAATTTTTTTACAGCCCCCATGATGGCTTCAATTTGCATATCATATATTTCTGGATAAAGAATCCCCAACCTGCAGCCTCTTAAACCTAACATAGGGTTATGTTCTTTTAAACGGCGAACCTTTCGTAATAACTGCTCTTTTTCATACCGTTCCCTTTTATCACAATCTGGGGCACCCTGCAATTTCGTCACTTCCACCAGGAGGTCTTCTAAATCAGGCAAAAACTCATGTAGAGGGGGGTCAAGGAGGCGAATGGTGACAGGAAGGCCTTCCATCGCTTTAAATATTTCCATAAAATCATCTTCTTGATAAGGCAGTAACCGTTGTAACGCCACTAGGCGATCTTCCCGGGTATCGGCAAGAATCATTTCTCGAACAATGGGCACCCTTTCGGCATCTAAAAACATATGCTCTGTACGGCATAACCCAATCCCCTCTGCCCCTAATTCTCTAGCTTTCACTGCATCTTTTGGAGTATCTGCATTGGCCCTTACACCCATTTTCCGTACCCCATCAGCCCATTGTAACAATAAGAGAAATTCCTGGGAGAGTTCCGGCTCTTTCAACTTCACTTCCCCCATCATAATTTCCCCGCTACCCCCATCCATGGAAAGAAAATCCCCTTCATTGAATGTAATTCCCTTTAATTCCATGGTTTTTTTCTTCAAATCAATCTTCATCTCTTCACATCCGCAAATACAAGCTTTTCCTAATCCCCGGGCAACCACCGCAGCATGGCTGGTCATCCCTCCACGGCTGGTAATAATCCCTTGAGATGCTAAAATGCCATGGATATCTTCTGGGGTTGTTTCTGGGCGGATTAGCAAAACCTTCTCGCCAAGAGAAGAAAATTGCTCTGCACGGTCCGCGTCAAAGATAATTTTCCCTGAGGCAGCTCCCGGAGATGCAGGAAGCCCCTTCCCAATCACATTCTTTTTCAAATTCTGATCAATACTGCGATGCAACATTTTATTTAATTGGTCAGGTTGAATGCGCAATAGGGCTTCTTCCTTTGAAATAATCCCTTCTTGCACCAGGTCAACGGCAATTTTCACAGCGGCCTGGGCTGTTCGTTTTCCATTGCGGGTTTGTAAAAGATATAAGGTTCCCCTTTCTATCGTAAATTCAATGTCTTGCATATCCCGATAGTGGGTTTCTAATAAATGAGACATATCGCAAAATTCCCGAAACGCATGAGGCATTTTTTCTCCCAAAATTGAGATCGACTGGGGTGTTCTAATCCCTGCGACAACATCCTCACCCTGGGCATCCAATAAAAACTCCCCAAAAATTTCCCTTTCCCCTGTGGATGGATTTCTGGAAAAGGCAACCCCAGTCCCTGAATCTTCACCACGATTGCCAAAAACCATCATTTGTATATTCACTGCAGTACCCAGGTCATGGGGAATATTGTGAATTTTCCGATAAATTTTCGCCCGCTGATTGTTCCAAGAACGAAACACCGCTTTGATGGCTTCCTCCAATTGTTCAATGGGATTAGAGGGAAAATGTTGTTTTGTTAGTTTTACTATCAACTCTTTATATTGAGAGACAATAACTTTCCAATCCGAAGTATGAAGTTGATTTTCTTCTTTTACATCCTGATCTTTCATTCTTTTCTCAAGAATGGTTTCAAAATGATACCAATCTATCCCCATAACCACATTGGCATACATTTGAATAAAACGGCGATAACAATCATAAGCCAATCGCTCATCTCCTGTTAATGCTGCTAATCCTGCAAGGGTATCATCGTTCATCCCTAAATTTAAAATGGTATCCATCATACCTGGCATGGAATAAGCAGCACCGCTTCGGACAGAGATAAGTAACGGCCTTTGTGTATCGCCTAACATTTTGCCTGTTTTCTTTTCTAACTTTTTTAATGCATCACGAATTTGGCTTTTTAACTCTTCCGATACTACTTCGCCATTCATGTAATATTCGTTACATGCATCCGTTGTAATTGTAAAACCAGGTGGGACGGGAAGACCAATGCGAGTCATTTCCGCCAGATTCGCACCCTTCCCACCCAAGATGTCCTTCCATTCGGCTTTTCCTTCGTCGAACAGATAAATCATCTTATTTGCCATGAGCGTTAATCTCCCCCCGTCGAATAATCTCAATAATTTTGTTCGCTGTTTCTTCTACAGCTTTATTAGAGACGTTAATGACAGGACAACCCACTTTTTTCATTACTCTTTCTGCAAAGTCCAACTCAGATAGAATACGTTCCATACTTGCATAATTTGCCTGGGAAGTAAGGCCAAGGGCTTTTAATCTCTCTGTTCGAATGATATTTAATTGCTCAGGATGAATTGTAAGGCCAATACATTTCTGGCGTGGAACTAAAAATAATTCATCCGGTGGATCCACTTCAGGCACAAGGGGAACATTCGCTACTTTAAACCGTTTATTGGCTAAATACATTGATAGAGGAGTTTTAGACGTACGGGAGACGCCTATTAACACCACATCTGCCCGTAATAACCCTCTTGGATCACGGCCATCATCATATTTAACTGCAAACTCAATGGCTTCTACTTTACGAAAATATTCATCATCCATTTGACGAACCAATCCCGATTTGTTGCTAGGAGATTCACGTATATATTGACTCATGGAATTCACAATTGTACTGAGAATATCCACCGCAATTACATTTTCTTCTTGGGTTCTTTTTTGAATATATTCTTTTAAAGATGGAATGACCAGGGTATATACAATCATGGCACCTACTTCTCTGGCACCTATAATGACTTCCTCTAAGGTATCTGTATCTTCAATGTAGGGAAATTTGCGAACTTCCATGTTCTGGTTCACGAACTGGCTTGTTGCGGCTTTCACCACAAATTCTGCTGTTTCTCCTACTGAATCAGATATTATATAAACCGATGGCTCAAAACGATTCGGACACATAATACCCTCCTTTTCAAACGGTAACCTCGTTCCCTAGTTCTACATATCCCTTCGTAATCGTTGTTTTTGTTACTCGTCCAACTACTTCATAGGCTGTTTTCCCATTAAAAGAAACAGGTTTTACTACAGGAAGAGAATCAATTTGATTATGAATCAATTTTCTTGCTGCTTCCAATAAACTTTCTTCCAGGGTACAGGTTACGATGTTGGGCATTCTTGTCATAATAATACTAATCGGGATATCTTCTAAATTCTTATTGCCCAGGGCTGCCCTTAATAAATCTTTTCTAGATACAACGCCAGCTAAATGCCCTGAATTATTCACAACAAATAATGTACCTACATCTTCAAGGAATAAGGTACAAATTCCGTCATAAACAGAGTTTGACTCCTTGATAATTATGGGCTGAGCTTTATAATCTTTCACACATTTCCGTTCAATCTCTTCTTTAATTAACCTATTCCCGTCTTTTCCGGAATAAAAATAGCCTACACGAGGTCGGGCATCGAGAAAGCCTGACATGGTTAGAATTGCCAAATCAGGGCGCAAGGTAGCACGGCTTAATGAAAGACGTTCTGCAATATGCTCTCCTGTAATCGGTCCATGATTCTTAACAATGTCTAGAATCATTTCCTGTCTCTTTGTCAGTTCGATGTCAGCTCACCTCCATTCACCCTTTAAGGTCATACTAATTCCGAGTTAATCCTATATATAGTATATACTATATCTTATTTATATGATTGTGAAAATAAAGAAAACATTTATAGATAAGAAAATAAAAAGGATGGGGCCTAAGGGTCCCATCCTTTTTTTGATTAAGCAAATACAATTTTACTGAAATCAGCAAAAGCAAAGATTCCTTTTGCCATGGAAGAAAGAATCGCTAAACGATTGGTTCGGATATTTTGATCTTCAACCATAACCATCACTTGTTCAAAGAAATGGTCAATTACTGGTTGTAACGTAGTCAGTGTTTCTAATGCGTTTATATACTCTTTTTGTACAAGAAGAGCGTCCCCTTCTTTTTGTACAGATTGGAAAACTTTCCACAACTGCTCTTCTGCTTCATGAGCGATATATTGCTCCTCTACAACATCTGTCGTTGCCTTTTGTGCCAGGTTATTTACACGGTTAAAGGATTCTACAATTCCTTTAAATTCATCCCGTTTCACCCATTGCATTAAGGCTTCGGCACGGTTAAGAACATCCATTACCTTTGTGCTATCTGCAGTTAATACGGCATCAATCACATCATAACGAACCTGATTTTCCTGTAACAAATTCTTTAACCGGAGAGTAAAGAAGTCTTGTAAATCTTTTTTAATTTCTGTTGCATTTCGTTTCAAGAGGCCTTTTTCCTCTAAAATG
The DNA here is from genome assembly GCA_937874515.1 of uncultured Paenibacillaceae bacterium. Lineage (GTDB taxonomy): Bacteria > Bacillota > Bacilli > Aneurinibacillales > Aneurinibacillaceae > CALNBV01. The sequence continues at coordinate 13,318 of CALNBV010000084.1, forward strand.
CCCAGGGCTAAATCAAATAAAGAAGGAAGAGGAAGCTCAATTTTTTGATCTAGTAATAGTTGGACAATCCCTGTAGCCTGACGGCGCAGAGCATAAGGATCCTGAGACCCAGTAGGAATAATGCCGATGGCAAAACATCCTACAATGGTATCCAATTTGTCAGCAATGCTTAATAAAGCACCCACTTTGGTTCCAGGCAATTGATCACCGGCAAAACGGGGCAAATAATGTTCAAAAATTGCCTTTGATACCCCTTCATCTTCCCCGGCAAGTTTTGCATAGCGTTCCCCCATAATTCCCTGGAGTTCAGGGAATTCATAAACCATATGGGATACTAAATCAAATTTACATATGGCAGCAGCTCGATTTAGCTGGTTTTTTTCCTGTTCACTTAATTGAATTTCCTCAGCAATTTGTGCTCCGATTTTCTCAAAACGGCGAATTTTATCCCCAATGGTACCAAGGTCTTCATGAAAAACGACGGTTTCTAAACGAGCAAGTGCAGCTCCGATTTCCATCTTTTGATCTTCTTCATAGAAGAAGCGGGCATCGGATAAACGGGCACGAAGTACTTTTTCGTTTCCTTTTGCTACAATCTCAAGACCTCGATCATCCCCATTGCGTACGGTAACAAAATGGGGAAGGAGTTGTCCATCCTCATCTACTACAGGAAAATACCGTTGATGTTCCCTCATGGAGGTAATCAACACTTCTTGAGGGATTTCTAAATATTCTTTTTCGAAATTTCCAAATAATACCGTTGGATATTCCACAAGGTGAACCACTTCATCCAGAAGTCCTTCATCAACAGGAATGGTCCATCCCTTTTCGGATTCCAGGGAATGAATTTGTTCTACTATCTTCTCTTTTCTCTCCTGAGGGTCAACAATCACATACTGTTCTGCCAATTTTGCTGCGTACTCTTCAGGGGATACAATGCTTACTTCCTGACCTAAGAAACGGTGTCCTCGTGTCACATTAGAGGCTTCAACCCCTGTAATTTCAAAAGGAATGATATCATTGCCAAAAAGGGCCACCATCCAGCGAATGGGACGAATATATTTTAAATCATAGCTTCCCCAGCGCATATTCTTCGGATAAGACATAGAACTAATGGTTTCCTTTAATTGAGGAAGAAGTTCGCTAGTTGGACGGCCTTTTTCATGTTTGCGAGCAAATACATATTCAATACCGCCCATTTCTTTCATGTAAAGGTCCTCTGGAGAAACCCCTTTGCCACGGGCAAAACCAAGAGCTGCTTTTGGTTTTGCCCGTGGCAAAGGGGTTTCTCCAGAGG
>CALNBV010000085.1 GCA_937874515.1 uncultured Paenibacillaceae bacterium
GTATTAAATTCAAATTTCCTTCTCCGTAAAAGCTGTGCGCTTTTAAATAAAAGCCTGGCTCTACTTTCGGGTTTGGTTTTTTTCCAAAATGTAAATGCCTGAAGACCTTGCTGTATGGCTTCTTCTGCTTCTGCAATACCTGCTGAAGCAGCTAATCCAATCACTTCATTTTTTTGAGATGGATTAATTGAAGTAATCCACCTTCCTGTTTTTATTCGTTTTCCTCCTAGTATTAAAGGAGTTTCACTGCCTAATTTTTTGCGAATTTGCTCAATGGCTTTTTCCATTTCCCTGCAATTTTCGGGGACCGAAAACGAAGTAAATGGTTCGTTCATAAACGGAATCATTTAAAGTTCCCCCTTTTCTAAAGAATTACTACTATATTTACGAAAATAGAAAAAGGGATATGCTGGGGAAGTTTGATTGAAAATTAAAATAATTAATGCTAGAATTTTGTAAAAAAGCAATGGGGAGGTACACTGTGAATCATTTATCCGTAAAAGATATAGGAAATGATATTTATGAAATTACACTCATAGACGCAGCTGAAAGCGGAAGATCAACGGGCTTTTTTATTAACAGTGAAGAGAAAACCATTGTAGAAGTTGGGGCAAGCGTATCTGTTCCCCGCATCCTGCAGGCCCTCGATGAATTACAAATTCCTTATGATGAAATTCGCTATGTCATTGTAACCCATATTCATTTGGACCATTCCGGCGGAGCTGGTTTATTGTTACAATCATTGCCCAATGCCAAAATTATTGTCCATCCAAAGGGTGCCCGTCATCTCATTGATCCGTCTAAGCTCATTGCCAGTGCCCAGCACGTTTATGGAGATAGTTTCCAGCGACTTTTTGCCCCCATTGAAGCCATTTCAGAAGAACGGGTAATTATAGCAGAAGATGGAATGTCTTTAGACATAGGACAAGACCGTCCCCTGGTTTTCTACAATAGCCCTGGACATGCTTATCACCATATTGTTATTCATGACCCTAAAAGCAAAGGATTATTTTCTGGAGATGCCTTTGGTATAACCTTTCCCCTATTTGAAGAAATGGGCATTCATTATGTAGTGCCAACCTCATCACCAACTCAATTTAATCCTGAAGCCATGGCACAAACCATTGAGAGAATGAAACCCCTGGGTATTGAGAATATTTATTTCACCCATTTTGGTGCCTGGGATCATGCTGATAAAGTGATGGACAGAATGCTAACTATGATTCCTATATACGTTGAGTTGGCAGAAAAAGCCTACAAAAATAATCCGACCTGGGAAAGCATTGCCAGTGAACTACGGAACCATTACCATACAGAATTAAAAGCAATGGGTGTACCAGATGATCATCCTTATTTTACAAGCCTTGAACTAGATACGGAATTAAATGCAAAAGGACTGCTTCACTACTTAGAAACGAGATAAAAGTAAAAAGTATACTCCAAATTACGGAAACTGTAACAATTGATTAACCCAAATTTAAAGGGAAACAAGTATACTTTAAGTAGTAACTTTACTCCTTTCAATGCTTTTTTCCCCACCTTGTAGACATGAAATGATTTGATTCTCATGTCTATTTTTTTTGTAAATTTTTCTAGAAACTTTTGTCCATTTTTTTCGTATAATCATGGTACAAGATGAACATTAAGGGGGGTATTTAATGCTGGAATTAATTAAGAATAATGGTGTCTCTAAATTAAATTGGAAAAAAAACATGAAGTTTATCCTGTTAGGAGTTTTTGCTCTAATCCTACTTCTTAATACCTTTACCATTGTTAGCGCTGGTTATCGTGGAGTTGTTTTACAATTAGGGGCTGTTAGTGAAAAAGTATTCGATGAAGGCATTCACGTGAAAATTCCTTTTATCGAAAGAGTGGTCCCTATTGAAGTTCGGGTACAAAAAACAGAAAGCCCTGCCACAGCAGCATCAAAGGATTTACAAAATGTAACCACCACCGTTGCCGTTAACTTCCATCTCGATCCTGTTACTGTGCATCGTTTATATCAAAATGTGGGAATGGATTATCAACATCGCATTATTGAACCTGCCATTAGTGAATCCCTTAAAGCAACAACGGCTAAATATACTGCCGACGAATTAATTTCCAAACGTTCTGATGTAAGCCAACAAATCAAAGAACTTCTTGCAAAGAAGTTAAGCGTTTACAATATCATTTTAGACGAAATTAACATCACTGAATTCAAATTTAGTGAAGAATATAATAAAGCCATTGAACAAAAACAGGTTGCTGAACAACAAGCCCTTAAATCCAAATTGGATTTAGAACGGATTAAAATCGAAAAAGAACAAACCATCACTCAGGCAGAAGCTGCTGCTGAAGCCCTTCGCTTACAAAAACAAGAAGTAACCCCAGAACTAATCCGTTTGCGGGAAATCGAGGCTCAAATGAAAGCCATTGAAAAATGGGACGGAAAAATGCCTACCACAACAGGTGGCGCTCTTCCCTTTTTAAACATTAAATAAAGAAAACTTGGCAATAAACCCAGGTCTTTTCAACTGAAAAAGACCTGGGTTTTAATTTGACTATACAATTTTATTGACTGTAAAGAGGTCTTCAAGCACTAGCCAGTTTTGTGGGAATTCATGGCCTAATACCCAGTAACTTACCCCTTTTAAGCCGTATTTTTTGACAAGGTTAAATCGTGCTTTAATACTCCTGCCATCTTCAAACCATACAATATGGTCTTTTCCTTCAGCATCCTTGTAAGTAAAGAAAGGCGCCTTAGCTTTCTGGTCGTATTGAATCGATGCGTTGTTGTTAAGGGCAATCTCTAATGCAGTTTGGGGGCTAATGGCCCTGGCGAACTTTCCTCCTTCTACATATGGAAGGGTCCAATCGTATCCGTAAAGGTTCACACCCATCATAATTTTTCGTGGAGGGATCTGGGTTACAGCAAATTTAATAACTTTTTCCACTTCAGGCAAAGGAGAAACGGGTCTTGGGGGACCTCCCGACCATCCCCACTCATAAGTCATAATAATTACGAAATCAACAATACGGCCATGTGCTGCATAATCATGGGCACCATGCCATGCCCCTGTTTTAATATCGGATGTTTTCGGGGCTAAAGCTGTAGAGACGATAATGTTGTTTTGATGCATGAAATCTGTAATTCTTCGCAAGAATTGATTATATAAATTGCGTTGTTCAGGCCGAATTCGTTCAAAGTCAATATTTAACACGCGAAACCCTTTGGTTTTCATAACATTTAAGACATTTTGGAACAATGTATCCTGTAGTTCTTTGCTTGTTAGAATAGCACTGGCATTTTCAGGGCTGAAATTTCCTTCCGCAAAATTGGTAATAACCATTAAAGGGGCTACATTATTTTGCACTGCCGTGCGAATTATTGCTGTATCATCACGGGGTGGCACTAAAGTGGCATCCGCATTCACACGATAACTGAATACAGATAAGTAAGTAAGATGGGGTGCCACACTTTCAACAATGGGAATATCCCGATCAGGTGTACTTGGCTCAATATAAGCATTTACATCAATGTTTCCATATGCTTTCGCAAATGTAGGTATGAGAATGACCTGCCCTGGATAAACGATAAAAGGTGCGGGAATTGGATTTGAAGTGAGGATGGATTCCGGTGTTACATTAAAACGCCGGGCTATAGTATATAACGTATCACCTGCTTTTACCGTATAACGACGAATGGGAGTAGGAATAACAAGACTTTGGCCAATGACTAAGCGGTTTGGATCAGGCCATTGGTTTACCCTGGCTATTTCATCGGGGGAAATCCCATATTTTTGTGCAATAGAAAATAACGAGTCCCCCCGGTTAACTACATAAATATCCAGTTTTCTCCCTCCTTATTTTTTTGTGATTTTTATATCCATTATCCTATTCAAGATTGGGCATTTTGGGGACATTTTCATGGAGAAATCCCTCATTAATGAATCATACTAAAGACATGGCGCAAATAATTAGGAGGGAATTATGATTGCATTCATCTGGTCATTAGTAGTCGGTGGATTAATCGGTTGGGTAGCCAGTCTCATTGTTGGCCGTGATATTCCTGGCGGAGTCATTGGAAATATTATTGCAGGTTTTGTAGGCGCATGGCTTGGGTCGCTTCTCCTTGGAAACTGGGGACCAATTATAGGTGGTTTTGCCATAATACCTGCCATATTAGGGGCAATTGTATTAGCGTTCATAGTAAGTCTCATCATGCGCGCCATGGGGAAATCAAGAAGGACAACATAACTTCTTTTCCTAAGAAAAGTTGGCTAGCGCCAAGCATTTATTGCCCTTATACTTAAGAATTTTATAAATTCTTAATGTGTAAAGAAAACCACTGGATCACTTCCAGTGGTTTTCCCATTTTAAACCTATATTTGTTTTTCCTTGATTTCTTTCAATACTCCATCCCATAATTGGATTCTGGCCTGAAGGCATTTTTGTCCAATTTCAAGGGCATTGGATACTTTTGATCCATCATCACCGCACATGTGAAGAAGTAATTCTTTAGCCAAAGGACCATGATGTTCCTCATCCACTTCTATATGGCGATTGATATAAAATAATAATCGTTCCCTTGAAGCCCCGGTATTCTTTAAGGAAATCAATAGGGGACGAAACATATCCGGAATTAATCCTTCCCTGCCATAGAAGAAGGCAGCAGCCACTTCATACAAATCCCCCTGTTGGGCCAGATCCAGATTAAACTTTACAAAAGACGCCGCACTGGCAGGAATAGCAGGATGATTTAAAGCTTCATCCAGACTTTTTCCCCCTTTTAAAGAACGGATAAAGGAATCAATGGGACCTTTATCTGCTGCCACTTCTTCCATGGCTTCAAGGTAAAGCTGAAAATGACTGGAAAACCCACCCTTGCCATCAATGTCTGATTCTTCTGCGACAACAATTTCATTAATTAAGCGTGAATAAAGAGAATTTTCATAAGGAAACCAGGGAACGGTCACCGTGGTTACAGAAGCCTGTAATCTCTTTAATAAACTCATAAAATCCCATACGGCAAACACGTGGTGTTTCATAAAGATTTTTACTTTTTTCGGCGTATTTAACTCCTGATATATGGGATGTTTTAATAATTCTTCACGAATTGATTCTAATTTTTGAATATCTTATGTAATTGCTGGCATATAACTCCATCCTCCAAATCTTTTACACATTAACCTTACTATTTATATAGGAATTATTATAAATATGCCATTAAACTGTGTCAATATTTAATTTTATAATTCTTATTATTTTAGTGTGAAAAATAAAGTATAAAGAAGCCTTAGTTGCACTTATGCGGATAAGATAAAATTTATAAATTCTGCAAAAAAAATCGGCAGCTTTTTAGCTACCGATTTGAAAGTACAGAATATAAAGTTCAAATAAGCAAATTAATTACAGAAGACCAATCCCACCTACGATCCCAAGTACTTTGCCAAGAAGGCCTGTTACGATTCCTAATAAGCTACCAAATAACATGCGTTCACCTCCATGATGTGTGTGCCTTGAGCCAGGCAGCCTGTTGACTTCCCCCGGTCGAAGGGATGTACTGAGAACCACCTTGCTATTTGCTTGTTTACATAACTATAGACGAAGGTTTCATTTTTTTGTTGCGGTTTTTTCGACATTTTTCGCAGGTACATTTTTCCTGACTAATTATATAAATAATAAAGCAATACTAACAAATTAAAAAATCGGTAGCCTGGTTGCTACCGATTTTTTAAATCAATATTAAATTTATAATAACAAATTATTACAGGATACCAATTCCACCTACGATTCCAAGTACT
>CALNBV010000086.1 GCA_937874515.1 uncultured Paenibacillaceae bacterium
AGCACTTCACAAGGTGAGACATTGAAAGTTTATGAAAGTGCAGATCAAACACTGAGCTTTAAGTATCCATCCTATCTTAATTTGGAAGGCCCAGATCTATTACAATCTGCGGATTGGACCAATCAAACAGTATCAGACAAATCCTTTAAAATAGATGTGCAAGTTTCTGAAAATGAAAGCAATATGACTCTGGATGATTTTTTAGGCGGTGGAGATCTTGAAGAAACCACAATATCGGATATTACAATAAACGGGAAAAAGTTCAAATTACAAAAAGGATTATTAACAGACTTCGATAATTCTCCTTTTTATTGTATTGTTACCCTACACAATGGAAAATTCTATTCTTTAATTGCATATTCTACGACGATAAAGGCAGAAAAAAATATAGAGGAAATTTTTAATAGCATAGTAATTCACTAAATTGAATGCTTGAAGGGGGCCATTCTGGTTCTCATACATAGTTCTACCAGGTTTGCGAAAATGGGTTCTTCGTTTAATTTCATATTGATCCGAAAACAAACCTCATCTAAATAAGGCTGCATGCGTTTATGGCATAAGCCGTTGAAGGTTTTATAAATCCAGGTTTTTGCTTCACTAAATAACTTAAAGACCCCTTTTGGGAAAACCTTATAACCATATTCAAAGTCCAGGTAGGCAGGGTGGGGCACCACATGTTCCTTGAGAAAATTCATGCGAATTAGCCGGGTTATTCCAATTGGCATGGTTAAAGTGGGGTCGATTTTGTCGTTTAGTAGTTTGATCTTTAGATGCTTTGGTTCTCCCTCCTTGTCCAATGATGCTCCCACATACAAAGTCTCCAGCTTTTCAAGGCTATCGATGCCACGAATGCGGCCATGGATGTTTTTGTTAACAAAGACGCTGCCAGACAAAGGGCATGAAGCATCTTCAGTGCTAATGGCATGGCGGATTTTGTGCAGAATGGTCCAGGCAGTTTTATAGGTTACACGAATGATGTCCATTAGTTTCATGGCGCTAATGCTTTTAGGCGTGGAAACGAGGTAAAATGCGATGAACCATTTGCGCAAATCTGTACGGGTACTTTCCAGAATCGTGCCAACTGTAAGAGAAGTTTGGTGATGGCAACTGGCGCACTGATATAGTGGATGATTGCGGGTAGTAATGACATAGGCATGGGAATGGCCACACTCGGGGCAGAAGAACCCATGGGGCCATTTAGCCTGGTACAAATAGTCCATACAATCTTTTTCTGTACTGAACCGATCCTGGAATTCCTCGTAACTTAGCCTCTCTTCAAACATGGTAGCGCCCCCTCACATTTTAAGAACTAACGTTCGTATTTTTAGTATAACAAACATTTGTTTTGTTGTAAATAACTGGATTAACAGGGCGGTCTTTGTATTTTTTAGGACCTCATTTGATTCATTAGCATCTCTATGAATATGACCTTACGGTCAATTTTTTCTACTGACTCGAGGGGATAAAGGTGATAAGGGGCTACAATGGGGGATACAAAATAGAGCCTATCCCCCATTAGTCCAATGAGAGATAGGCTCCGCAAAAAGTTTAAACAAGCGTTTAATTATATAGATTGTAGAAACGGTAGATGATTACTGCTGATTGTGCACGGGTGGTGTTTGCACCTGGTTCCATGGTTGTGCTGGTCATGCCGGAGATTAATCCTTTTTCTACAGCGATGGCCATGCTTTCACGGGCCCAGTCTGCAATTTGATTGCGGTCGGTGAATTTTTTGAGTGTTCCTTCAACGT
>CALNBV010000087.1 GCA_937874515.1 uncultured Paenibacillaceae bacterium
CTCTTTTCCTACCATAAAGGAAAGAAAGGAGTGGTTGGATGTGAACGCCATCTTTTTTGCTGTATTCTTCTTCCTTCTCATTTTAATTATTGAAGTGGCTACTATTCTTTTAGAAGAAACAGGGTTAAGAAAAGAAGTTGCCCGTTTTCAAGCCATTTCCTTATTAACAGGAACGGGGTATACCACATCTGAATCAAATTTAATCGTTAATCATCCAATCCGTAGAAAAATTGCTTCTTTTTTAATCATTTTTGGCAATGTATCTTTTGCAATTATTCTTGCTTATGTGATTAGTTTTTTTGTTAATAGTACCATTTATTTGACTGATTTAGGCATTGGGGTCGCTGTGCTTTTTGTGGCGATTTTCGTTATCCGCAGTCCAATGGTTCATTCTTATCTATCACGAAAAATAGGGTCACGCTTAGACAAATATTTAGTACACCATAAGTCTGTTGAAGAAGTATTCCATCTTGATGGAGATAATGCCATGTGTCAATTTATCTTAAAAGAAACCCATCAAAAAATAATCAATATCCCATTAAAAGAATTACGGTTGGTGGACCGGGATGTGAAAATTTTGAATATCCAGCGGAATCACCAATCCATCAAAAATCCAACGGGTTCTACTCTACTATTGCCTGGAGATGAAGTTCTTGTATATGGGAATGTTAATCGTATTTACGAATACTTTTATGTAGGGGATCGGAAAGTTTAAAAAGGTAGGATTGATTGCTCATGTTGGAAAATGGCCTGTATGAAAGATATGTTCCGGAAAAAGCTTTTACTTCAATTGACCATGTCCGTTGTTATCGTGGGGTAGACCAGATATTAAAACGGGATGTTCTTCTTTTGATTTGGGAACAAAACGAAGACCAGCCGTCCATTACACCACCAAAAACCCTGGGAATGACGTTGCAACTTTTGGATATAGGTAAAAAAGATAAGGAAAATTATGTGGTTTATGAATATATTCCCGGTTTGCCTTTATCCCAGGCAGTGGATGAGAATAAATTAACCATTCGTGAAGCTCTAGGATTAATTATACATATTGTAGACATGATGATTGCTTTTGTGGAGGAAGGCCGGTGTAAGCCTCTCCTTCGTGGGGAAAATTTCTGGTTAACAGAAAAAGGCGAAATTCATGTTCTTAATTTTTGGGATGAGTGTGCTGAGCAAGGAGAGGAAATTACTGCCCTTTTCCGCCTTTTCCACCAATTGATTTTTGGGAAAGTGCATTTGAAACTTCCGTCCAGGCAATTGATTGAAGAAATCTCTCTTTCTTATCAAGGAAATCCCTATGTGATTCGCAAGACATTAAAGGCTATTTTACATAAAGAAGAAAAAAAGGAAGCGGTCCTCACACCTGTTTTCCTAAAACAAATTCATCATGAACTTGCATCGTTATACCAATATATAAAAAATACCCAGAATAAATCTGGCGATAAGAAATTTGAAATTGAGGAAGATGAACCTAAACATAAACCGGTAAAACCAAAACTGGTAAAACAAAAACAACCCGGTGTTCAACAAGTCAACGGGAAAAAGATGAAACGCTGGATTGTGATCGGGTTGCTTTTAGTGGGAGTACTCATTGGGGGCACAGCATTATATTCTAACATAACTAAATCATTGAATAGACAACCTCCCACGCCTTTTCAAATTGAAGTTCCTAAAGTTAAATGGCTTTCTATGCAAGAGGCAGATCAAGTGTTGAAGGAAAAAGGGTTGTCTTATCAATATTATTATGAGGAATCATTTTTCTTATCTCTCTTTAGAAAGTCGGGAACAGTTATTAAACAAAAACCATCCTCTGGGGAATATATGTATCGCAGCGAACTTATTGAGCTTTGGGTTCTCGAATAAAGGATTTTTTACAAGATTCGTTGAAACTCATATAAGATGATCTGTAGAGGGGGGTAGAACAATGGCAGCATTAGAAGGAATAAAGGTATTAGATTTAACCCGTCTATTGCCCGGACCGTTAGCGTCTATGTATTTAGCTGATTATGGAGCTGATATCATAAAAATTGAAGATCCTTTTCTCGGTGATTATGCCCGGGATTTAGAGCCGAAAATTGGTGGGATCGGTTCCCTTTATCAGTTAGTGAATAGAGGCAAAAAAAGCATGACGTTAAATCTGCAAACTGAAGAGGGAAAAGGAATTTTCCGCCAATTGGTGGCCCAGGCAGATGTGGTTCTTGAAGGATTTAGGCCAGGAGTAATGACTCGCCTTGGTTTAGATTATGATACGTTATCTGCCTGGAATCCTCGGATTATTTATTGTTCTATTTCCGGCTATGGTCAAGATGGGCCCTATGCGAAAAAAGCGGGCCACGATTTAAACTTTATTGGATTCACCGGACTTTTATTTGATTTATTGCAGGGAAGTAAAGGAACCCCCCTTTTGCCGCCGATTCAAACCGCTGATATTGGGGGAGGTACCTTTCATGCCGTTATGGGTATTTTGCAAGCTTTGATTGGCCGTGAGAAAAAGGGAAAAGGAGAATTTATTGATGTCTCCATGACAGATGGGGTTTTTCCTTTCATGTTGCCTCCCTTTGGTTATCATCTGGCGGCACAGTCCAATCAGGAACAGGGGGGCTTTAACCCCATTACAGGTTCCCTTGCCTGTTATTTTGTGTATCAAAGTAAGGATCAGCGGTGGTTTGCCTTAGGATCCCTTGAGGAGAAATTCTTTAGCCGCTTCTGTGAGGTAGCTGGTTTAACCCACCTTATAGAAAACCAATGGGCCTTACATAAGCAAGATGAATTAAAAAATGAAATCCAGGCCTTTTTCTCTTCTCGAACAGAAGAAGAAATTTCCGCTTTATTTTCCCAGGAGGATGTTTGTTTGACACCGGTTTTATCCATACAGGAATCCATGGAAGATCCCCATATTAAAGCGCGAAGGGTTTTTCAACGGTTTACAGAAAACCAGTCTCTTATGACAGTGAGAAATCCTTTAGCTACACAGGAAGGGGATCATTGCAACCAGTCGTTGCCACCAGCAAAAGGACAGGATACAGAAAACATTTTGAAAGACCTGGGAATAAAAGAAGAAGAGATTTCGAAATTAAGAGAAATGCAGGTTATTTAGTCTGAAGACTCAGGGGAATCAGAAAATTCCGCCTTGTCTTTTGCTTGATTATTTGTTAAGGAATCATTGCGGGAATAGAGGCCTAGTAAATGATGGAAGCGGTCCGCTTCATGGCAGATGTGGCCCGCGAGTAAAGGATGAATGCGGCTTTTTGCTTTCCCTTTGATGACGAATTGATGGATTTGTTTTTTAAATTCACAAAGGGAACGGACATTATCAATGCTTAAGCGGATAAACCTTTCCATCTGGGGAATGAATTTTCCCTGGGGACGCATGGTGTCTAATTCAACAGCATGCAATAGGAGTTGTTCAAATTGAAAACTAAATTCCATAAATTCAGCCTGTAATTCTCTTTCTGTGGGATCAAGCATTTGGCAAAGGATTTTCGTTTGGTCAACCATCATTCTGTGATAAAAGATAATCTCCTGCATGATTTCGTCGGGGACCATTTCCCTGTGACCTACATGAATGCGGTGAAGAATATTCATTACATATAAGGCTTCCCGACTAAGAAGATCAATGTGTAGGGGATAATGGTTGGTAATCAACTTTGAGTCTAGAATCAATTCAAGAAGTTTGCGTTTAAATCCCCAAAAATGGGAGACAGATTGGTAAAACTCCTTTGGATTTGTTTCTCCAGCATTTTTCTCAAACTCATCAAAAATGGTATAAAAATTTTCCGTTTCTTGAATGGCCTGTGGTTGATCTATTGTAAAACCAGATCGAAGGATGACAGCATGTTCTTTTAAATTTCGGCTCCAATAACGGATTTCATCCACTGATCGTTGTGTGAGATTGCCTGACATGGGTTTCCCTCCATAACACCCCGGATTTTATTACAAAGCTATGTGATGAATCTTTGGATTAGACCTCAAGAGTATAAGGAGGAAAGGATTATGTTGAAAACAAAAGAATTCTCGGAAAAAGTAGTCATCGTCACTGGTGGAGGCCATGGAATTGGTCGCGGAGTTGCTAAAATGTATGCAGCTGCAGGAGCCAGTGTTGTAATCGCTGATGTAAATGGAACAGCTGCAGAAGAAACCCGTCTTTTAATTGAACAAGAGGGTGGAAAGGCGATTGTCATTCAAACAGATGTACGCAGGCCAACAGATGTGGCTGCATTAATGGCTGAGACGAAATGGAAACTTGGAAGAATTGATATCTTGATCAATAACGCAGGTGTTTCCCGTAGGAAATCTCCCTATGAATTATCCGTTGAAGAATGGGACGACATTCTTAATTTAAATTTGCGGGGTGTCTTTTTGTGTGCCAGGGAGGCAGCAAGGGTGATGAAGGAGAATGGTGGGGGAGCCATCGTAAACATTGCTTCCACCCGTGCTATGATGTCTGAACCCAACTGGGAAGCCTATGCCGCTTCAAAGGGCGGGATTCTTTCTTTAACCCATGCACTGGCTGTTTCTTTAGGTCCTGATAAAATTAGAATAAATGCCATTAGCCCTGGGTGGATTGAAACGGGAGATTATGCTCTTCTAAGTAATGAAGACCATCAACAACATCCTGCAGGGAGAGTAGGGAAACCGGAAGATATCGGGAGAGCCTGCTTCTTTTTAACGTCACCTGGAAATGATTTTATTAGTGGGGCAAACCTGGTTGTGGATGGGGGAATGACCCGTAAGATGATTTATTTAGACTAAGTGGAACTCCGACTCTTAAAGGTTAGGCGAAGGAGTTGGTATAAGGAATACATGCCAAAATACCCCCCGGGGATTAAGAAAAAGGGATTTAATAGAATCCCATGAATGGTTGTATTATAAATCTTTCCTTCCAAAATGGTATCCATTACATAGAGGGCTACTGTGACAGAAAAAAGATAAAGGCTTACAAAAGCCAGGAAATTATACAGGGTTTCTAGGCCCCTGAACCATGTAATGGACCATAGCATAATAACAGGAAAAACCAATGGTAAAAGGTAAATAAGAATTTTTAAGTACATATGCACCACCTCATAGTTCAGGGTTAGCGATGAGGAGGGAGGTTATACCTACACGGTAAATTTAATTGAAAACAGGAGATTTTTTCCCTAAAAGTTGGGAAAACTATAGGAAAATCCTGTTTGTGTAGGAGTGATATGTAAATGCCACGGATTGTATCAGTAGGTACGGCTGTGCCTCCCAATCGATTAACCCAGAGTGAAATCCAAGAATTTGTTCGCCACGTTTTTCAAGACACCTTTAAAGATATAGACCGCTTACTCCCCATCTTTGAAAATGGCCAGGTGAAAACCAGGCATCTTTGCATGCCTTTAAACTGGTATGGAGAACACCATCATTTTTCCGAAAAAAACACACTATATCGGGATTGGGCCTATCGCTTAGGGATGGAAGCCATTCGAGATTGCCTGACCCGTGCCAATGTAGAAGTCACTGATCTTGATCATTTATTTTTTGTTTCTACTACTGGGATTTCAACACCTAGTATGGATGCCTTAATCATCAATGGGTTAAATATGGACCCACATATTAAACGGACTCCCATCTGGGGGCTAGGTTGTGCAGGGGGAGCTGTAGGGATCACC
>CALNBV010000088.1 GCA_937874515.1 uncultured Paenibacillaceae bacterium
CCCTTTTTATTGATGGGGATTAGCGCTATTAAGAAAAGGCGAACCAAAAAGAAAGAACCCCTACGCCAGTAAAGACGTAAGGGTTCCTATTATTTAACCTATAAATTGGCAGCTTCTTGTTTCAGAAGGTCTGCTTTGTCTGTACGTTCCCATGGAAGATCCACATCGGTACGTCCGAAATGGCCATAGGCAGCTGTTTGGCGATAAATTGGACGACGAAGGTCTAATTGTTTAATGATGCCAGCAGGACGAAGGTCGAAGTGTTTGCGCACTAATTGTACCAATACGTCTTCATCCACTTTTCCTGTGCCAAAGGTATCCACTGCAATGGAAACAGGTTGGGCAACCCCAATAGCATAAGCCACTTGAACCTCACATTTATCAGCAAGGCCTGCAGCAACAATATTCTTCGCTACATAACGAGCAGCATATGCCCCTGAACGGTCAACTTTCGTTGGATCTTTGCCTGAGAAAGCGCCGCCGCCATGGCGAGCATAACCGCCGTAAGTATCAACGATGATTTTGCGGCCAGTTAACCCAGCATCCCCTTGAGGTCCGCCAATTACAAAACGGCCAGTAGGATTAATGAAATACTTTGTATTTTCATCCAGGAATTCAGCTGGAACCACTGGTTTAATTACGTTTTCCATCATATCTTCTTTGATTTTCTTTAAAGTTACAGAAGGATCATGCTGGGTAGAAACGACAATGGTATCGATACGTACTGGTTTGTCTCCATCATATTCAACAGTAACCTGGGTTTTTCCATCAGGGCGAAGGTATTTCATGGTGCCATCTTTCCGGACTTCAGAAAGGCGACGAGACAAACGGTGAGCCATGCCAATTGGAAGTGGCATTAACTCAGGAGTTTCGTTGCAAGCATACCCGAACATTAAGCCCTGGTCCCCTGCTCCAATTGCTTCGATTTCTTCATCTGTCATTTGTCCTTCACGGGACTCAAGTGCTCTGTCTACGCCAGCAGCAATGTCAGGTGATTGTTCGTCAATGGATGTTAATACAGCACATGTATCTGCATCGAAACCGTATTTAGCACGGGTATATCCAATTTCGCGAATGGTTTCACGAACAACTTTCGGAATATCCACATAACAACTTGTTGTAATTTCACCAGCTACAAGCACCATCCCTGTCGTTACAGACGTTTCTGCTGCAACACGGGCATTGGCATCCTTTTCTAAAATGGCGTCTAAAATCGAATCGGAAATCTGGTCACAGATTTTATCTGGATGACCTTCCGTTACTGATTCTGATGTGAAAAGACGACGTCCTTTTTTCAACGTCATATGCGTACCTCCTTATCAACCCACTACGGATCATTCTAACAGATTTTATCTTATTCAATGAAGCTATGTCAAGGGAATTGGAAATGGGAATGTATGAAATAATTACTATTGTAAATGATTTATAATAAAGGTACGATATCCTTTGGGAGGTTGACACATATGAATAAAAAGATGATTTTCCTTTTCATCGGACTGACCCTTTTGTTTACCGTTCCCGTTGCCGCTGCTTTTAAAATGAATAGTTCAATTATAGAAACCCCATCATATACTATAGAGAACAATTGGACTCTTGACCGGGGTGAAAAAACAGTGAATACGAATTTCTTACAGGTTTCTGAATCCACATTGCCACAAGAACAACAGGGATTTGTGCGAAAAGCTAAAATGGAAAAAGGTGTACACACCCAGGGTGACCTTTATGTAATTTCACGAGGCACTTGCCCCAATCCAGGCTATGGCATTAAAATCGTTGGAGAACAAACCGACGGGGAACAAACCATAGTTTATGTGAAATTAACCTATCCTACTCCTGGAAAGATGTATGCACAGGTAATAACCACACCTTATATTGTTGCAAAAACGAAAGTCCCAGCCAATGTGATTTTCATGGATAATGATACGAAAAAACCGCTCTTTGAATAATAATAAAAAAAGTACTCATGAAAATCCCGCTTCCATATGGCAGAAGCGGGATTTGTTATTTTTAAAGAAGGTCCCTATTCGACTACATCCTTTTTCAATCGAGCCAGGCCACGCTGTTTCCACTTCTTCACCCGTTCATAAGGCACCTGGCACAGGTCTGCCACTTCTATTAAAGAATACCCTTCCCGCAAATGCAGGGTTAAACAGGTGCGCTCCCATTCTTTTAGAGGTTCCATCCAGGCATCCCATAGCAAATCCTCACCATAAAGAACAGGTGTCGGATCGGCCACCCTCTCTTCCCAGGTACCTTCTTCACCTTCCTCACCCATCAGCTCAGAAGGCAAGAGATGCACCTGCTGGTAACGCCTCTCTTTTTTATACCAATTAATCAGGGCAGAGCGAACCACCATAAAAAAGTAAGAAGCCATGGATTTTCCCCGGGTATCATCAAAATAAGCCAACCGTCTCCAACAAGCCACTCTGGCAACCTGTCTGGCTTCCTCTCGCAACTCCTTGTCCTGAAAATGAGCCGTCCATTTTAAAATCGATGGTTCCAACAACAACAGCACTTCCTGGGCATTTAGCCTTTCCATTTTGGTTCCTTTCCACAGAACCGGTTCTATTCTGGTTTACGCGCACTTACAGAATAGGACATTCTCTGGGTTTCTGCAGAAAGCCATCGTTCACATAGGAAAGCAAAAAGGGAAACTATGTATCGAAATAAGGGCTAAAACAAAGTTAGGAATCTAATTGGTCATGATTATTTTCAATTTGTGTAGGAATTGATGGGCGAAATAGATCTGCGTAATAATCACGAATGAAGCGAGCCTTACTCATATGCTCAACAAGACGACGGACAGAGAGACGAAGTGAAATCATATTGTGGGATCTGTGGAGTTTAATATTACAGGTATTCGGTAAAAGTGCAGGACCACAACTTTCAATAGAAGATAAACGAAGATAACCCTGGCGATGATGGCGATTCTTGGTGAGAAGATGAATAAAAGGAAGAAGAACAACTTCTTTGGATAAGATCAGTGGAACTAACTTTTTCTGTCCAGTCACCTCACTGGAGAATTCCCGCAAGCGACGAAGATCCATACACAACTTATCCGCCACTTTTTTTAGAAAGGTTTCCGTCGTACATTGGACATAACATATTTCCTCACCTGCACAAAGGTAGGTCACTTCCCCTACCCCGTTTTCCGTTCCGGGAATAAAATAATGCCCCTCCCGCACGAACCTGAGAATAGCGTCATCCGTCTTCATTTCCTTCATTGACAAGCCCCCTTTACTATTATTGGAACATGTTCCAATTCTATTATATCGACATATTTTTATCTAATATTGTCGAATGTTGACTGTCAAGAAAATTTCAAAAATAGCAGAATAAAAAAATAGAGCCTCCCAAATTGGAGGCTCTATTTTTTATGATAATATGAAAAGTTCAGTAAAGGTCTATTATTTTAAAAGTCCAGTTGCAATGCCAGGAAGAGCTTTAACAAGTTCAACTTTTTTGCCAACTTGATCAGTAACGATTCCTTTAACTACGCCTACTTCGCCTTCAGCAATGCCTTTAACTTTAGCAGCTTCGCCAGTTACAACGCCTTGAACTTCGCCAACTTTACCAGTTACAACACCTTGTACAGCGCCTACTTGGCCACCAACAAGACCTGTTACAGTGCCAGCTGGGTCAGTTGTAAGAGCGCCAACAGTTCCTAATGGATTGCTAGCGATTCCGTTAACAACACCATTGTAAGTTCCTGCTAAACCAACTACATCGTTAACTTGTTTTAAAGCAACGCCTTGTAATGCGCCTACTTCACCAAGAGCAACATCTTTAACTGCAACTGCATGTCCAACAGCAGCATCTTTAACAGCTAAAGCATTGCCTACTTCACCCATAGCTACAGTAGTAGCAAGATCTTTCACTGCAGCAGCTTTACCAACAACATCAGTTACACCAGGAAGTGGAAGTGCAGGTGTAGCAGCTGCGGCAAAAACTGAAGTTGTAGCAGCTAATGTTAACACGGTCATACCAGCAATAATAACTTTTTTCATTGTTTTCACCCCTATAGAAGAATTGGACTTATCGTACCCCGTTGTCGATACTAGGGGTTTCGTCCCCAATACTTAGTATATCTTGTCGAAGTTTCAGAAACAATTGAATAAAGTATGAACCTTTGTTAACTTTACCTATATATTTCAACACGCTAAATAAAAAAAGGCTGCCAAATCAGGCAACCTAAGCTTTTTATTAATTTAAATTCATAGTTTATTTTACTACAAATTACTATATATTTCACCAAATAAATGGTAAAGATATTGTTAATATCGATTTACAAAAGAATTTTTCGCCCGTTTTCTCTTAATGATTTGGAAGATCTTCACAGCCAGGAAGATGATCGCTCCAATTGCCAAAACATTAATTAGCAAACCTAAAATCGCCCCAAAAATACCATCGCCAAACAATCCACCAAGCAACAATCCAGCTAAACCGCCAAATAACAACCCTTTCATAAAGCCGCCTTTACTGGAGCTTTTGGTGGTGCTGCTTTTCATTTGATTATTTGTAGAAGTGTCTGGTTTTTTTACCGGGTTAACAGCAGGTTTAGATGGTGTGCTAGATTTGATGCCACCACCACCAAAACCGCCCCCTCTTTTTGCGCTGGCTTCATCAATGCCACCAATCAAGCCAACATTTAATGAAAACATAAAAGTTAAGGCTAACAGAAGTGCGCCTAATTTCTTCATATATACTTTCCTCCCCAAAATAGAAATAATTTTAGTTTCTACTATTATTATATCGTATATTATATCGTAATATCACCTTTGATCGGGTTAACAAAAATTTACGGGACTTCTCTTTTTCTATCTATACGATATTACTTTACGAAAATAGTTTAGGATAAGTTTCAATTTTAGTTTTTCATTTCCCCATAGATAACAGAGGACAATTACGCCCAAACCATGTATAATCTACATGACCAATTGGATGACTATATGGGAACAATGAGAGAGAAGGAGTAAATCAGGCAATGGATTTTTTGACAATTTTAAAAGCAATTATTCTAGGAATGGTTGAAGGATTAACGGAATTCGCTCCTGTATCCTCAACAGGCCACATGATTATTGTTGACGACATGTGGTTGCAATCGCAAGAATTTCTATCAAAGTATGCAGCCAATACCTTTAAAGTTGTGATCCAACTTGGCTCCATATTAGCGGTGGTTGTGGTATTTAAAGACCGATTCATAGAATTGCTAGGGTTAAAGACCCTCTTCGCCCGCCTCCGCAACCAACCTGTGGAACACTACGAAGGAAACCACCTGAAATTAAGACATGTAATTATCGGTTTAGTGCCTGCAGGCATTTTCGGGGTTTTATTTGAGGATTATATTGATGAGTACTTGTTTTCAACCTATACCGTTTTAATCGGTTTAGTCCTGGGGGCAATCTTCATGATTCTAGCCGACCTATTTAGAAAGAAAAACCCACCGGTTCAGACCGTTGACCAGATTTCATATAAACAAGCCCTCATTGTGGGACTGGTTCAATGCTTATCCCTCTGGCCAGGATTTTCCCGTTCCGGATCCACCATTTCCGGTGGCGTTTTACTGGGAATGAGCCACCGGGCTGCAGCTGACTTCACCTTTATCATGGCCGTTCCAATCATGGCCGGCGCTAGC
>CALNBV010000089.1 GCA_937874515.1 uncultured Paenibacillaceae bacterium
CCCATGTTTTCCGTTTGCAATAAAATCGCCTATGAAGGAAAAATGGTTTTACCTGAAGATATGAAAAAGAAAGCTTATGAGGGGATTGGCTTGAACAAATGGATTCATGTAGCAGGAAAGGCAATCACCAAACATTATGTAAAAGAGCAGGGGGAAGAGGTTGTTAAGCTCACAAAGCAGGCATTTGCAATGAGGAAAGGTCAATTGCCTAGCCTATATATTATTTCACCTTTTACCTCAGTGAAGTCAGGAGTAA
This sequence comes from uncultured Paenibacillaceae bacterium, assembly GCA_937874515.1. Lineage (GTDB taxonomy): Bacteria > Bacillota > Bacilli > Aneurinibacillales > Aneurinibacillaceae > CALNBV01. The sequence continues at coordinate 257 of CALNBV010000089.1, forward strand.
TTCAAATACTTAAACAAAATTATCGCCAGATGACAGAGGAATGGATTCCCCGAAAAACTTTTGATGAATGGATTAAAAAAAATGTGGGAACGGTGCACACTTTCCAGGGGAAAGAAGCGGACATGGTGATTCTCTGCCTTGGAGTGGATGACAGAAATATAGGTGCTGCTTCCTGGGCAACCCAGACCCCGAATATTATGAATGTGGCTCTTTCAAGGGCCAAATACCGGATCTATGTTGTGGGTGATAAAAAAATCTGGAAAAGTTTTTCTTCAATGCAAGTTATAGATGAGGAAATAGGTAATGTATCTTCTCTAGTATATTGATTTTTTAGAATAGAAAAGACCCAATCCACTGTGGAAAGGGTCTTTTGTTTCACAACAGCATAATATGCCATTTATCTATTTTATAATTAATTCTAGTTATAATGAGTGAAGGAGCTGAATTAACATGGAAATCGTAAATGGTAACTTTAATCAAAGTCCAAATGGACATAAAACAATGGATTTTACCTTAGAACATGAAGGGAAAAGCATTGAAGTTCTCACGGTTCTTGATGCAGAAGGAGACCGGTGGCAGGTTAATTCATTTAAACAGGGAAATGAAGAATGGAAAAAAAATAAACCTTTTAAAGATGTCTTAAAGGAACGTATTGGCTATAAATGACGCTTACGATTTTTTAACAGAAAATACGTTATGGGATTTTAAAGTTTCAAAATTGGCACCAACTAACAAGCATACATTACAGTTACTCATATATTATTTAATGGGTGTTCATTCTATTCATTCCGAATTCAAACAAATTGAGAATTTAGGGATATTTAATCCTCGTTTAAATAAAGTCTATTTGTTACCTATAAGCACAATATCTAATGAGATTATCAATGAAGTTAATACCACTGTCATAGGATATTGATGAATTATTCTTGTTGTAGATTTGAAATAAAGCTGCAATTTTTTAAAAAAAGTTTAATCAAAATGTTGGCTTGATATTAACAAAAGTCCTTTCGTATCAATTTTTAATCAAAAGTTTTTATCAATCTTTTTTATAAAGATCAAATTAGCAATTAATAAATAGACAACTATTTTCCAGCAATTATCTCAAATGGGGAACCAATTTAACGAATAAATTTTTTACTCTTAAAAAGAGTCATACCTTATCATGAAGTTTATTTATAGGCGATATAGTATGCTTACAACCCCTGACATCGTTAATGACTCCAACCGGAATAAAATCTCGTATGAGTCTGTCTATTTATAGGAGGATTGGTATTTTGAAATCATAGATTTTATTTTTGATAGTTATCTAAATAATTCGTTCTTTTTTTGACAAAAAAAATTCATAAATGACCAAAATACATTCTATTTTCCAAATCCTTTTCGTTGTATATTCTTCTCAGGTTAATCTCATTCAACACGAGGAGGAAGTACATGCATGAGTCCCAGGTTCAAGCTATTGTCTCGTTACTTATCCGTTATCCTATCATTTTTGCTGGTTTTTAATTTATTTGGTTATGAAATTGTAAGCGCTTTCTAAGAACCGCGTCCAGAGATGAAGGATGTGATAGGAAATCCTAATCCTTCAAGGAGTGAACGGGTGGAATTGCAAGACTTCCGTACGTCTAACTCAAAACGTTTTCTCAAACCGGACGGGACCATGATGGAAGAAATATATCTGGGTAATATCCATTATAAAGAAGGAAAAAAGTGGGTAGATATTGACAATACGCTTGTCCCTTCGGATGACCCTAATTTTAAATACAAAAACAAGGCGAACCGTTTTGAAGCTTCCTTTTCGGATACCACAAAAGGGAATCGATTTCTTCGTTTTAAGAAAGGAGATCTTTCTCTTGAAATGATGCCTGTTGGTTAAGGTTGAAAAGAACAAGGTTACATATGCAAAAGATATTATGGAAAACACGGGGAATGGATTACAAGCTAACCTTGAGTATTTTATTGGATACGATGGTGTCAAAGAATATATTGTCTTGGATACATATCAAAAAATTGATAAAATCACTTTTCAACTGAAATTGGCCAATGTAACCTATAAAGAAGAAGGGGACGGAACCATTGGTTTTTATGATAAAAATGGCAAGAAACAATGGTTTATTAACCGACCTTATATGACCGACAGTAAGGATGGATACAGCGATGCTGTAACGATGACGGTTCGTACTGAAGGTAATAATCTATTTATTGATATAAAGCCTAATGATGAATGGTTGAAGGATCCGGATAGGGCTTACCCTTGCCGAATTGATCCTACCATTACTTTGCAACCGGATGAAACGGAAGGTCTAGATACATTTGTATCATCAAGCAATCCATATAAGGGTTATTTTAGCAACACATTTTTATCAGTCGGAAATGATAGTGTATTAGGAAAAACAAGATCTTATCTGAAATTTGATTTACCTGCTTTACCTAGTGGTTCATGGATAAATGGTGGGACTTTAAGTTTGTATCAGTATGATACATTGAGTACACCTGCTACTATTCAAGTGCATCGAGTTACCTCTGATTGGAATTTTTTGCCTTTTTGGAATATTCAGCCTACGGTTAGTAGTCTACCAGAGTCATCGTTAACTCAAAGTAATATTGGTTGGTATAATTTTGATATATATCAACTTGTTCAAGATTGGTATACAGGTAATGTAAATAATTATGGAGTGTCCCTGCGGTTATCTGATGAAACAGCTCAACGAAGACTGTTTTATTCTTGTAATTATAATACAGATCCTACTTTACTCCCCAAATTAACGATTAACTATGTTGTCAATCCATTGGGGACGGAGGATTTTTGGACTTATGCGGGAAATGTTCATACAGCCAATGGAAACTTAATGCTTTCTTTTTCGGATGTTTATGTTCCTGGCCGTGGAATACCGACCACGGTTAC
>CALNBV010000090.1 GCA_937874515.1 uncultured Paenibacillaceae bacterium
CCATCTTCTGTTTGGTACATTATAATTTCAGAGCTCATATTCATTCCCCTTATACACTTTTCCTTTATTATACATGTTTCAACAAAACATTTCCATCATATTATTTGGCGTAAGGGTATCTTGATGATAGAACTAAGTTCGTTCAGTTATTTTCCTTCCAGCTTTTTGACGGTATCCGTATTAATTTGCTCAATGGTTTTCAACGCCTAATCGCCAATTCGTTTAATAGCTTCAACCGTTCTCCTTGTGATTTTCCCTGCTCGATCAAAATAGCTTTGAATTTTCACGGTTCTACCACCATGCCCGATTTGAACTCGATCACTACCTTATCCTTAAACACCGTGATCTTTTCTAGCAGTTTCCTTAAATTGAGAGTCGAATTCAATATTATATAGCAAAATTATGTAAATTGGCTTATAATATTTTACAATAGATTTTCTTTCATTTCGTTTGTACCATTAATCTAAGTAGGATGGGGAATTAGAATAATCAATTGAACAGGAGGGTAACATAAATGGGTTTTTATTTGAAAAAATCAGTTAGCTTCGGCGGAGTTAGGTTTAATTTTTCCAAATCCGGCATTGGAGCATCCGTTGGCGTGAAAGGCTTTCGTGTTGGAACAGGACCGCGCGGAAACTATATTCATATGGGACGAAATGGTATTTACTATCGCGCTGCACTTGGCAGAAAGAAAAGTCGCTCACAAAGCGTCCAAATTGCTCCACCCGAAGGAGTAAAGCGATCGGATGACGGTTTGTTATTTCAAGAAATAGAGAGCGGTGACATTTCATTCATCGTTGATTCAAGCTCTCAGGAAATTGTAGATGAAATTAATCACAAGCGTAAGAAAATCTTCTTCTGGCCATTTGCCATTCTTTTTCTGCTCGTTCCTACCGGAGGTATATTCCTGGCAGGTACTGCTGCCCTCTTGATTTATAGCTTGATTGACAGAAAGAGAAAAACCACTGTCATCTTTTACGACATTGATGAGCAGTCAGAGCAGGAAATACAACAATTTTACAGTGCCTTTGATCAATTAATGAATTGTCACTTTGCATGGCACATTACCGCACAAGCCGATGTACGTGACCGAAAATACCATGCAGGAGCAAGTTCAATTGTCAAACGAACAAAAATCCAAATCCAATATAAAACACCCCCATACATAAAAACCAATGTAAAGGTACCATCCATTCCTACCGGGAAACAAATTCTTTATTTCTTTCCTGACAGGATATTAGTTTATGAAAAAAAGAAAGTCGGTGGCCTTTCCTATGCGAATCTATCCATTACACAAAGGGGACAAAGATTCATTGAAGATGGTCATGTGCCAAAAGACGGAACGATTATTGACCACACCTGGCGTTATGTCAATAAATCCGGTGGTCCGGACAAAAGATTCAAAGATAACCGCCAGCTCCCTGTTTTAATGTATTCCGATCTATCTTTCAAAAGTAATACAGGGATGAATGAACTAATAGAATTATCCAGACAGGATATTGGTAGCGAATTAATCCGGCAGCTGGACAAATACCAGACGAATACACTATGGGGCAAAAATTCAGACATTCCCAAATCGGTAAAAGCACCTTCTCTTCAGAAACAATTGGACCCAACTTCCAGTCAGAAAGTAAAAAATCCTGAAGCATATTCCTTTAAAGTAACGTCCCAAGTTATATCTTCACAACCTGAGGATGTTATTCCTGTTGAAAAACGGATAAAAGATGCCATTCCAAGCTCACAGGGATTGTATCCCCATGAAATACTTGCACTGGATTATGCTCATTCATATTATATGGAAGGCAACCACTATCAAAGATTCTGGTGGTATGAATATGGTGTAAAAAATGTGGATTTCCTATTATCCTCTCTTATGGAAAGGGGCTTCTTGCAGGTCGGCGGCTTGAAAAGCGCCATTGAAAATGAAACAGGAACTGTGTTAAAGGAAGAGCTCAAAAAGCATGGATTAAAGGTGAGTGGTAAAAAAATTGAATTAGTAGACAGGCTGTTAAGCGAAGTTACTGAGGATGAACTGAACTCCCGGTTTACAAAAAGAACTTATCAATTAACAGAGCTTGGGAAAAATGCACTTGAAGAGGAAGCCTATGTTCCGTATATCCACCGTCATCCTTTGGAGGGGCTTGATATATGGTCACTGAACAGGCTTGTACACAACCAGCCATTCATGCCATTTCGTGATAAAATATGGGGATACCTCAATCAACGCAGCATGGAACATATCAGCGCCCGAAATTACGGCCTTTATCGAAACTGCAGGTATAATATGTCCGTGTTTTTACAGGAGGAAAAGCGATATAGGGAAGCTCTTACTATGCTATCGGAAGTCATTTTCTACGATTTGAGCGGTCTGGATAACAATTTCAACCTAGAATATCTCAACATTTATGCCAAAAGCTATTTTCCATACAAAGACTCAATTGCTACTACTGCCCCTGGCATATTAAAGGCCATTCTCAAATGTCAAGAGGAACTCGGCATATCAGAGGATGAACTTAAGGCGGAACTACTTGATACGATGAAGGAGCTAAATGTACCTTTCCATCTTTTCTCTCCAGAAGAATGCGTGGAAATTGTTTTCCTGGAAATTAATGAGGATGCTGAAGAATTAACGAAGGTATATGAAAAATCAAAACGACGGTTTAAGCAAAAATATCCTCATATCTCCTGTTAAAGCCTAGGCATTCGGATAATCCCCACAGTCCAGAATATTTACTTCTGCTGTGGGGATTACGAATGGAAACTATCCTCAAACCAATTCACCCACCTACGCGAAACTATCTATAACCACTAGAGAAAACTATCGGGTCTGATGCTTCAATACATCTTTAATGTTTTTATAACATCACCAATCCGTTCGCTGACTTTGTGCACTTCCATTGCCTTCCACGCTTCTAACAACGGAATAAAATCCACATCGCCAGTACTCCTAATCTTTTCCAACACATCAAACACTACCTGCCTATTAACGTCCTTCATCTCAAATACAACAATGGCTTTTTTCCCTTCAACATCCTGACAAAATCGCTGAAACAATTCTTCTGCAAAGGTTTCCCGCTCTATTTCCCATCCTTTTTCTGAAAATATTAACATTGGCAACCTTCCATTATAATCAATCCGAAGATAATCTTTTTGTATCATCCAATCTACACGGTATGAAATTTTCTCCATTGTCAGCTCATTATAAAAACCATATGCTGGGCAATCCTGTAATCCGTAGTCAAGCACTTTCTTATCTTTAGAGCCCTTTA
>CALNBV010000091.1 GCA_937874515.1 uncultured Paenibacillaceae bacterium
CGTCTTCGGTTGCATCTTCATCCGCTACTACGTCTTCAGTTGCATCTTCATCTGCTACTACTTCTTCAGTTGCATCTTCATCTGCTACTACGTCTTCGGTTGCATCTTCATCCGCTACTACGTCTTCAGTTGCATCTTCATCTGCCACTACGTCTTCGGTTGCATCTTCATCTGCTACTACGTCTTCAGTTGCTTCTCCATCAGCATGTACAGCAGAGTTTGGTGCTGCATGTTCTTTTGCATTATCACTTGCATGTTCAAATGCTTGAGAATTTATTTTGTTCGCTGCAGAAGGATTAACTTTTGTAACTTCTTCGTCAGCTGCTTCTTCTTCGTCAGAATCCTCATCTTCATCAGAGTCATCATCTTCGTCAGAGTCATCATCTTCGTTATTATTGGTGTTTGGGTTAGTAACTACTGCATCAGTCTCAGTAATAGGTTCTTCAGAAACAGGTTGTGCAGAATCAGAGTTTTCATCTTCATCTTCATCTTTTACAACAGAATCTCCATCATCGTTGCTGCCTTCATCATCTTGATTACCATCTTCATTGGTAACTGGCAGATCTTCAGATTTTGCATCCTCATCAATAACAGGAACCGTTACTTCTTTTGAATCAGAATCTGTGTCAGGAACTTCTACTTCTGTAGTTGGGTTGTTGTCCAGATTTGCTGTATCTTCAGTAGCTTCTTCGGCAACTTCCCCAACATTAACTCCTTCTGATACCACTGGTGCAGGTTTACCTTGACCTTTATTATTAACAGCGGAGTTTGGAGCAGCATGCTTTTTCGCATTTTCACTAGCATGTACACTGGCCTGTGAATTGTTTGCTTTATTATTATTTTTCGCTTTTTGAGCATGGGCTGGTTTGTTTTTTTGAGCTTCATCAGGGCCAGCAGCCTGGGTGAATTGGCCTCCAGCAAAAATACCAAAGGTTAAAGCTCCAGAAAGTACAACATATTTAATAATAGTTTTAGTGTTAAGGTAATGTTTCATTTTTAAATTCGCTCCCTTTATTAGATGTTAATTACTAGACACGGTTTCTAACAAAGGAGCGACTTGTGGCGGTTGTGATGGTGGGGCATTCATCCATTGATTACTCATCCATATTTTCTGAGAATAATAGAATTTTACTAGCAGTTGAATATCATAAGAAAAATTCCATAAGTACCCGTCATCTAAAAAATTCATCCCATTTAATGCAGGGTGAATCCGATCATTGGTTTTTCCCCCATGACCGCTTGTCCGCTGTGTTTGGTTGGGCATCTGTCCTTTTGGAATTTCTTCCTCATCGGATGGGTTAGGGTTATCCCTATCCTTTTGCTGATCCTTCACAGGATATAAGATGGGATTATAATGGTCTTTCCTTTTAGGAGTAAACTTTACTGATTGACCCTGGTGTTTCCCATGGGTTTTAATATTCGGTTTAGAGTCTATGTCAGAAGTTCCAGACTCTATGATAGGGTTCGGCTTCTTATTTCCTATCCCATTATTATTTTCCTGAGCAGTAGACAGTCCGTTACCCTTTCCTTTGGCTTGCTCCGGTAAACTTTTTCCTGGAACAGATGGCTTTCCTTCAACAGGTTGTTGTTTGGCTTTACCTTGATTCTTCCCAACTTGTTCTGGCAGCTGAGCTTTTTCATGGGCAGGAACAGTTCCATTCACCTTTTCTATGGCTTGGGGAGGAATCTGCTTCTTACTTTCTTCATTCTTCTGTGCAAAAGCAATATTCCCTAAAAACATGGTGGCCCCAACCATAAGACCTGATATAAGAAAGTGGCGAAAGTGCATCTAATCACCTCCCTTCACTAATTTTTACCTATGTAAATATATCCAATTTATTACCTATACAGATGGTCCACAAATTTTCAGACGGTTTTCTGGACTCTTTTGTTTCAACGTGAAAAGCCCAACTGTATCATCGGAACAGTTGGGCTTTTCACATGTTATTTATTCCTTTTCAATTTTTTCAGCATTAGTAAAAAGAAATATATCATAAAAACGATTAAACCTATCATTAACAATTGGGAAAAAAAGGACACAACATCAAACAACGTGACACCTCCTGGAATAAATCCTTCAGTATCTGTATATTATCAACCCTAAACTACAAAAACCTACAGAATCCTACAATTATTCCCAAAGTTTTTTTTGACAATATAGTATGACCTTTTCTAGATTGTTAATCTTTAATTGCTCTGGATCATTAAGCTCATCTATTACTATTTCTTTTCTATTTTTAAGTTCTAACCGTTCTTCCTCGGCCCATGCTGTATAAAATTCTATTACAAAACTCTTATGAATAGACTCTTTCAAATAATCCAGTAAAGTATGTAAACATTTTCGGTCCATTTCATTTAGTTTAGTCTTGTTTACTCCGAAATCACCTAAATGGGTGGTGACCTCATATTGATAAGGATAAGATAAGTTTGTAATCATAGCATTTTCTATTTTTTTAATTGTAATAGATGCTTCATCTAAAGATGTTTCAAATATATAATTTCCTTTTTTAGAAAGTACCCTTTTTTCACCAAATGTTCCAGTGTCTAAAGGACATTTTGAAGAAAGATAGTAAAATTGAGTCATAAATGCTTCTCCCACCTTTGCGTATTTATTGGTATACTTCGGCATTTGGCCTTATTTCTTTTTAAGCTTTCGAATGATTAAAACAAAAATATATATCATTAAAAAAATTATGCCTATAAAAAGCAGCTGAGAAATAAAAGCACCAATATCAAACAATTAATATCAACCACCAAAAAAAGTTATCGTAATTCTATTTGAATTATCCACCACAAACTACAGAATCCTACAAAAACCTACATTTTTATCCGTATTTTTTTTTTTCGAATAACTGATTTAAAGGGATAAAGGTGATAAGGTCGATGCTATGAATAGACCTTGCGGTCTTATCTTTTACTAACTAGTAAACTACTGAGCTAAGGGGATAAAGGTGATAAGTCACCTAATCTACTACCCCAAGCCCCAACCAATCCCCATTCCCCATCTACCCACGAACAAAAAAAGGCTGCCGAGATCAAAACCTCGACAGCCTTACTTACCTAAAGAAGCTTACGCTTCTCCTCTTATTTACTTCATTACCACTTGTTCTGCGACTTGCATCATATTTTCAAAGAGGAAGTTATTGTGAAGATAATCAATAACTTGGCTTGGGAAAATACCAGCAAAAAGGGTTACAACTACGGCAACAACCAATGCTATACCGATGCATGGTGGTACTTTAATTTTGTTAACCCCATTTGGGTTGGTGCGCATGAACATTTGTTTCATAACACCGAAGTAGTATACATAAGATACTACGCTGGTGGCCATCATGATTCCTGCTAACCAGTAGTTTTGGCGAGCCACAGAGCTAAGGAAGATGTAGAACTTCCCGAAGAAGCCTGCAGTTACCGGAATACCGGCTAAGGAAAGAAGGAAGATGGTCATGGAAATGGCCAATAATGGCGCCCGTTGGAAAAGGCCTGCGAAGCCACGAATTTCGTCGTGTCCCTGGTCTTTGGAAACAAGGGCCATAATGGCGAAGATCCCCATGTTGGCAAATAAGTATGCAATGAGATAGAACAAGGTTTGCTCGAATAAGAGAACAGTAAATGTTGCAAATGGTACGAGCAAGTAACCTGCCTGAGCGATCCCAGAGTAAGCCATCATCCGTTTCATGTTTACCTGGCGCAGGGCCATGGTGTTCCCAATAATCATGGAAGCTGCTGCAACGATGCCAATATAGAGGCCAAGGTTATCTACCAACAGGGATTTCATTTCCCCTGTGGTGGGATCGATATCTATCACGTTGCTGAGCATAATAATAAAGATCCGTAAGATAATGGCGAAACCAGCTGCTTTGGAAACCACTGATAAGAAAGCAGTCACAGGAGTTGGTGCGCCCTGGTATACGTCCGGTGCCCAGGTTTGGTTCGGCACAGCGGAAATTTTGAAGCTAAGGCCTACAAACATTAAGAAGAAGGCCAGATATACAATGTAGCTGAATCCCCCTTGATATACGTTGCCAAGTCGTTCAGCAATCAGATACAGGTTCGTTGTCCCCGTTAAACCATAAATGAAGGACATACCATAAAGGGTTACTGCTGCAGAAATACTGCCAATTACCACATATTTAAATGCAGATTCGTTGGATTGAATGTGCTTTTTCCGAATCCCTACAAGAATGAAAGAGGAAAGGGAGAGCAGTTCAAGGCCAATGAACAAGGTAATTAAATCTGCAGAGGAAGCCATAAACATGGCACCCAGTAAAGCCGTTAAAAGCAAGTAATAGAATTCACCCTGATAGTGGACATCTTTTTTGTCCAAAGTCCCTAAGGACATAAGGAAGGCGAAGGCCACACCGGTCAGGAAGATTGCTTTAAATGCTACGGCAAAAGAATCTAAACGGTACATATCAGCCAGGATGGATGCTGGCTGAGTGCCTGTGTTTGATAAGGTGAAAATCAGGGAGATGATAACCCCGATTAACCCTAAAACCCCAATAATTCTACGATCTGTCTTTTTCGGCAATAACAAATCAATTATAGAAAGGAGTGTGGCAAAAACAAGTATGGTTAATTCTGGGGCCATAATAGACCAGTCATACTGTCCAAGTACCCCCCATTTACTATCACCATTCATCGTTTACCCTCCTATCCTTGGCACGATATTAATCAACGTCTCTTGCATTGGACCACTCAATAAAGCTGGATATACCCCAATAATGATCACCAGTCCCAGGATAACCACCATTGGTACCAGTTCATAGGAACGAGCGTCAATCAGTGATTCATGAGTTTCCCGGATTGGGCCAAATGTGGCCCCAAGAATGGACCGAAGGAGGTAAACCGCTGTAAGAATAATCCCCAGGGCACCAACTGCAGCAATGATTGGGTGTGCGTTAAATAACCCAAGGTATGACATAAATTCGCTGACAAATCCAGATGTTCCAGGCAAACCAATGGCAGCCATGGTTACAGTCAGAAGCACACCGGACAGAACAGGCATGGATTTCGCCAATCCGCCAAGTTCACGGATATCTGTGGTTCCTGTGCGTTCATTGATTAACTCAATAATATAGAAGAGCAATGCGGCGATTAACCCGTGGGAAACCATTTGGAAAATGGCGCCCTGGAACCCTTCTGCATTCATAGCAGCAAGGCCAAGGAGGACAATCCCCATATGGCTTACACTGGAATAAGCCAGCATTAATTTTAATTCGTTTTGGGCAAGAGCCAGTACAGCACCGTACAGAATGTTAATTACACCTAAGATGGCAATGGCTGTACCCAGTTTGTCCATCCACTCTGGGAAGAAGGCTGCATTCATACGAATGAGGCCATAACCCCCAATTTTAATAAGAACACCGGAAGAAATCATGATGGCTGCAGCATTAGATTCTTTATATGCAGCTAACATCCAGGTATGGAAAGGTGCAATTGGAATTTTAATCGCAAAGGCTAACAGTAAAGCGATAAATAAGCCTAAGCGGAAGTTTTCACTTAAATATCCCATGGTATTGGGGATATTAAATGGTGAATTAGGATCAGTAAACGCCATGGTGATTTCCTTGAAGTTTAATGTCCAAATGTTTACGAAGATGACCGCAAACACGATTAAAAGAATGGCAGAACCAACCCCGTTGTAGATTAAAAACTTCAGGGCCGCTTTTTCCCGATTCACATAACCCCAGATGCCCATGAAGAAGAACATTGGAATAATGGTGAATTCGAAGAAAACGAAGAATTGGAATAGGTTAAGAGATGTAAATACCCCTAACATCCCCATTTCCATCACTAGCAAGAGTGCATAAAACTCTTTCAAACGATCCTTAATTTTCATTCCCACAAGGGAAGCCATGGCGACAACCACGGAGGTTAATACAACCAGTGGCATGGACAAGCCGTCAATACCAAACTCAAAATTAATGGCCATAGCCATTTGCCCAACTGGAATGGTAATCCATTTTAGTTGTTGCACGAATTGCATGTCACCAGAAGCTGAATCAAACCCTGCATAAAGCATAAGCGCGAGGCCAAGGGGAATGATTGTGGTCAAAATCCCAATGGTGCGAATCATATTTTGCTGGGATTTTGGCATTAAGAGCAAGAATAAAACCCCAAGCAACGGAACAAAGGTTAATACGGCTAATACGGATGTCATGATACGAATAACCCCCCTGCTACCAGTGCGGTGATCAGGAGAATCACGAGGCCGACAAGCATCATAGCGCCGTAACCTTGAACCTGACCATTTTGCACGCGGGATCCCGCTGCGCCAACCCCATAGGTGAAGGAAGCAACGAGGCGTACCAAACCGTCAATGATGTAACGGTCGAATAAATCTGCCACTTTACCGAGTGCACGAAGAGGCACAACCACAATGGCATGGTAAATTTCATCAATAAAGTATTTACGGTAAGACAACGTGTACAACGGTCCAAAAGCACGAGCGGTATTCCCGTTAGAGATGGAACGTTTTCCATACATGAGCCAAGAAAGGAAAATACCCAGGAGGGAAATTCCTACAGCCAAAATGGTTACCCAGAATGGCGCACTTTCATGTCCGCCATGGGCAAAGGACATACCTTGAGTCATCCAGTCCCCAAGCGCTGGTTTCCATGGGGTATTAATAAACCCGGCAACCACTGCAAGTATAGCCAATACAATCATTGGATAGGTCATTACTTTTGGTGACTCATGAACTTGAACACCCTGTGGCACTTTTTCTGGACCAGTAAAGGTCAAGAAGAATAAACGGAACATATAGAAAGCGGTAAAGAATGCTGCTACCACCGCTGCAATGAATAAATCAATTCGGCCAGATGCAAGGGTTGCAACTAAAATTTCCTCTTTAGACCAGTAACCGGCGAAGGGGAAGATTCCTGAAATGGCCAAACAACCAATTAAGAACACAATCATGGTTGTTTTCATTTTCTTGCCAAGGCCACCCATTTCGAAAATGTCCTGAGTATGGGCTGCGTGGATCACGCTACCTGCAGCAAGGAACAAGAGTGCTTTGAAAAATGCGTGTGTCATTAAATGGAATGTACCGGAAATATAACCTGCAGCACTGGCAGCACCAAGGGCTAACATCATGTACCCTAATTGGCTTACTGTAGAGTAAGCAAGGACACGTTTGATATCCCGCTGGGTTAAACCAATGGATGCGGCGAAAATGGCGGTGAATCCACCTACATAAGCCACTACGTTCGTAGCAATGTCAGAACCAAGGTACAACTCAAACATGCGCGCTACTAAATATACACCTGCTGCAACCATGGTTGCGGCGTGGATTAAAGCAGATACCGGCGTTGGGCCTTCCATCGCATCTGGCAACCAGGTATGGAGAGGGAATTGACCGGATTTACCCACAGCAGCAACAAAGACCAGGATGCCCACAAGGGTAATTTGCCAGGATAACAATGTGCCAGAATTCACTGCAGCAAAGATATCACTGTAATTGAAGCTGCCTACCCACCAGTAAAGGAGGGCAATGGCGATGAACAAACCAACATCCCCAATGCGGGTAACGATGAAGGCTTTTTTCGCTGCTGCTCTTGCCTCTGGTTTGTAGAAGTAGAAACCGATTAGCAAGAAGGAGCAAACCCCTACCAACTCCCAGAATATGTACAATTGGAGAAGGTTGGGAGAAAGAACAACACCTAACATAGAGAATGTGAACAAGGCCAAATATTGATAGAACACGTGTAAACGATTGTCCCCGTGCATATATCCTTTGGAGTAAATGTTCACCATGGTACTTACAAGGGTAACGACGACGAGCATTACAGCATTTAATTGGTTAACTTCAAAGCCCATTGTAATAGAATGGCCTGCAATGGTTAACCATTCGAAACTAGAATTAAGGTAATCCCCAGCTCCCTTAGCAAACCGCTCAAAAAAGACCAGCAATGCAATCACTAACGATGCGGCGTTGGCAAGAATCCCCACAATAGCGGCAGATTCCTTTAAGCGGCGTCCGAAGGCAAGTATGATCACGAAAGCTAAGAGCGGAAAGAGTGGGATTAGCCAGGCATTCGCTAAAATTTCCATTCTGTCACCAGTCCTTTTCCTTATCTATCGCTTCATCAAATCCATTTCATCCACATGAACTGTACTGCGGTTGCGATACAGCGAAATGAGGATGGCAAGCCCTACGGCCGCCTCAGCCGCTGCCACGGTAATTGAGAAGAGGGAGAAAATCTGTCCGGTCATGTTCGCAAATAACCCATACTTCGCAAAAGCGACCAAATTGATATTTACTGCATTAAACATTAACTCAATAGACAATAACACGATAATGGCATGGCGTTTTGTTAGGGCGCCATACAATCCTACGCAGAAAAGAATTAATGCCACAAGCAAATAAGAACTTGCTGGAATCATTCGTCATCCGCCTCCTTTTTGGCCATGATGATCCCGCCGATTAATGCTACTAAAAGAAGGACGGAAACCAGTTCAAAAGGAATTACGTAATTGTTATAAAGTTGAACCCCAATTTCTTTCACGTTGTTCTGCGTGGAATAATCCACAGCTTCCTGAGACCAGGGCGTTTTCTGGATGCCATAGAATACAGCTACGAAGAACGCTAAAATCCCGGCAAAGGTAAAAATACGGAGGGCTGGTTTTTGTTCAGAACGCTCTACTTTAGAGTGTTGCGTTAACATGATTCCGAAGAGCATAAGTACGGAAACCCCACCGGAATAAACCATGATCTGGGTCAACCCTACGAATTCTGCCTCTAAGAGGATGAAGAGCCCGGCGATGCTTAAGAACGTAAAGGCCAGAGCGACAACCATGTGAATGACACGGTTAAAGCTAATCATAAAGATTGCTCCACTAATGGTTAAGAGAGAGAGGATGAAGAATGCAATATATTGTCCGCTCATGCTTCTTTCCCTCCCCGTACATTGGTGTCATTCTGTGATAACCATTCTTTATCTTTCAATAAATTATCACGGCTGTAGGTCGCAAGCTCGAAATTCCGGGTCATGACAATAGCCTCGGTCGG
>CALNBV010000092.1 GCA_937874515.1 uncultured Paenibacillaceae bacterium
CCCTGCTTATAATTTATAATATTTTCCGCTGACTGGAATGTCTTTCATGGCATTTCTCGTATCAAAAATCACCTTGGATTCTTTCCCAATCATTTCATAATCAAAAGCCGTATGGTTTGTAGTAAATAAAACAAGGTCCGCTGAGGCCACTAACTCAGGGGTCAGTTCCACTGTTTGCACTATCTTGCCCATTAATTTAAATTCTGTAACATGGGGATCGGTAACTACCCAATCAGCACCCTCGGCTTCCAATTTTTCAAGGATAGGAAGAACGGGAGATTCCCGCATATCTTCAATATCTTTTTTATAAGCAACCCCAAGAAGAAGGACTTTAGATCCATTGAGGGATTTCTTTTCTTTATTCAGGATTTTCATACAACGTTCAACAACAAATTCAGGCATTTCATTATTTATTTCCCCGGCAATTTCAATCAAACGTGTATGATAGTTGTATTCTCTGGCTTTCCATGTCAAATAAAAAGGGTCGATGGGAATGCAATGGCCGCCTAGGCCTGGTCCTGGATAGAAGGGCATGAACCCATAAGGTTTGGTTGCTGCCGCATCAATCACTTCCCATACATCAATTCCCATTTTGTTGCAAAGAATGGCCATTTCATTGACCAGGGCAATGTTAATGTTACGGAAGGTATTTTCCAGGATTTTTTCCATTTCTGCTACAGCAGGGCTGCTTACTTCATGAATATCTCCTTCGAGAACATTCCGATAGAGAGCTGCAGCCACAGATGTGCAGGATTTTGTCATCCCACCCACCACTTTAGGGGTGTTTTTCGTATTATAGTGTTTGTTGCCTGGGTCTACCCGTTCAGGAGAATAGGCCAGGAAGAAGTCCTCTCCACAAACCAACCCTGTATCTTCTAGAATGGGTTTTAAGATTTCTTCAGTAGTTCCTGGATAGGTTGTGCTCTCAAGCACAATAAGCATCCCTTTATGCAGATATTTGGCAATTTCTTTTGCAGAAGCTTCTACATAGGAAGTATCAGGTTGTTGATAAAGGTCTAATGGCGTAGGCACGCAAACGGCCACAGCATCCAGTTCAGTAATTTTAGAGTAATCCGTAGTGGCCTGGAATTGTCCACTTTCTACCATGCTTTTCAAATCATCATCAACCACATCACCAATATAGTTGATTCCTTCGTTTACCATGCCTACCCGTTTTTCTTGCACATCAAAACCGATGACACGGTACCCTGCTTTGGCTTTTTCTACAGCAAGAGGAAGCCCCACATAACCAAGGCCAACAACCCCAACCATGGCTTCTTTCGTATTGATTTTATTTAAGAGACTTTGTGCCAACTGCTCAATTTTTGCTTCTGTTTCAAGGACTGACATTACGTTTCCCTCCGTAGTAGACGTTTTAAATCAAATACGTCTCAACCAAAATTCTCAAATTCATACTTCTATTTGATTTCTTCACCAGGTAGTAAAAAAAGTTTAATACTCTTACACTCTAACAGGATGGTTTTCTTCAGCAGATTGGTATAGGGCTAAAATCAAACGCAATGCCTTTTTGCCATCTTCCCCCGTTACCACCGGTTCCCGATTCTCTTTTATGGAAACAACCATATCTTCTACAATACATTGATGCCCAGGTTTGCCCATAGGATCTTGATCAATGGTAGCGATAAGGTCTGCTATTTTGTCATCGGAATAGCTTTCCATTTTCCAGGTTTCAATACGGTTGGCTGTGGGACCGCCAATTTTCACAGTACCACTTTCCCCAAAAATACTCAACGTTTCTTCTAAATTGCGAGGATAAATGGTGACCGCTGCTTCAACCACACCGAGAGCACCATTTTTGAAACGAACAACGCCAACAGAGACATCTTCCGCTTCAATATTGCGCAGGCGGGTAGCACTAAAGCTAGACACTTCTTCAGGTTCCCCCATCATCCAAATCATTAAATCCAAATTATGAATAGCCTGGTTCATGAGAACCCCCCCATCAAGGGCTTTGGTTCCTCTCCAGGGATCTTTGTCAAAGTATTCCTGATTGCGATTCCAGCGAACAGTGGCATTGGCATGGCTTAACTTGCCAAAACTCCCCTCTTCCATAGCCCCTTTTAATACCTGGATGGCCGGGCGGAAACGGTTGGGATGGACAACAGATAATTTCACCCCATTGCGCTGGCATGCCTCAATGATGGCATCCGCATCCTCTAAAGTTAAAGCAATAGGCTTTTCCACAATGATGTGTTTGCCAGCATCCGCTGCTTGTACGGCCAAAGGTGCGTGATAACCGCTGGGAGTACAAATATTGACAACGTCAATGGAATCATCCTGCAACATTTCAGCCAAATCTGTGTACCCTTTAATCCCATATTCCGTTACATATTCCTGTAAACGCTGGGGATTCGTATCACATACAGCCACCAGTTCAGCCCCTGGTGCCTTTTGAATGGCCTCGACATGTTTTTTTGCGATATGGCCGCATCCAACAATGGCAAACTGAATCATCTTAACTTCATATCCTCTCTAAGATACATTTTGAAAAGTGGGAACGATGTATTGCAACGCTTCTTTAATTTGTGCAGGTTCCGCACCAATCACTTTACGCAATTTCTTTATTTCAAATTCTAAATCTTCCCGGTTAATATTTAAAGGTTTCGCCACAAAAATTCTATCATGGTGGGTGGCAGTAATTCCTTCCTCATTCGTAAGGATTTCCTCATATAATTTTTCACCAGGTCGAATGCCAGTAAACTCAATTTTAATATCCATATCTGGTTCAAATCCCGATAGGCGGATTAAATCCCGGGCCAAATCAACGATTTTCACCGGTTCACCCATATCCAGGATAAACACTTCCCCCCCATTGGCAAGGGCGCCGGCTTGAATCACCAGCTGCACCGCTTCAGGGATGGTCATGAAGAAACGCACCATTTCCGGATGGGTTACAGTCACAGGACCGCCATTGGCAATTTGTCGCTTAAACACAGGGATTACGCTGCCCCGGCTCCCCAGTACGTTCCCAAAGCGAACAGCAACAAACTTAGTCTTGCTCACTTTATCCATGCTTTGAATGATCATTTCGGCTACACGTTTGGTGGTTCCCATGACACTGGTGGGATTCACAGCTTTATCTGTAGAAATCAGGACAAAACGATCCGCTTCGTATTTATGGGCACATTCTGCCACGTTTTTCGTGCCAAAAATGTTGTTCTTCACGGCTTCAGATGGATTTCTCTCCATTAAAGGCACATGTTTATGGGCAGCTGCATGGAATACCACATTGGGCCGATATTGATTAAACACATCATCAATGCGATCCCGGTCTTGAATTTCCGCAATGAGCGGTTCAATGGCTAAATCGGGGAAGTTTTTCTTCAATTCTAATTCAATGTTATAAATGCTGTTTTCCCCATGACCTAGCAATAAGATTTGGCGAGGTTTAAAACGTGCCACCTGGCGGCATAATTCAGACCCAATGGAACCCCCCGCACCAGTCACCAGCACCACTTTATCTTCTACATAATTGGCAATTCCCTCTAAATCCACTTTAATGGGTTCACGGCCTAATAAATCTTCTACATCCACATCCCGAATCCGTTGAATGGAAATTTTACCATCGATTAAATCCTGTACCCGAGGAAGGATACGTAAGCGGGCACCGGTTTTTTTACAAATATCAATAATTTTGGCTACCTCTGATTTAGGGGCTGAAGGAATGGCCAGGACGATATCATCAATTTCGTAATTCCGAATAACCTGGGCAATTTCCTTTCTTGTCCCTAACACAGGCACACCAAGCACTTCTAATCGTTGCTTTTTCGGATCATCATCAATAAAACCGATGGGATAAAATTCCGCGTCCCGCTGGTGTTTTAGCTGTTTAACCACAAAAGACCCAGACCCGCCAGCACCAATAATAAGGGCACGACGTTGATGGGGTTGTTTTTTCATATAATTATCGTTATACAAGCGCCAAACAAACCGTGAACCGCCGATTAACAAAATGGAAACCATCATGGAAATCAAATAGATGGAGCGAGGCACGTCCAAATGAACAACCAACACATTGACCACATAGAAAGCAACAGAACCAATTACAAGGGCTTTAATAATGGATATGAGCTCTCCCACACTGGCATACAGCCAAACTTTCCGATACAGCTTAAAGAAATATAAGCTAATGAAATGAATGCCAATGGTCAATGGAAGAACAAACGGAATTTCTTTTGTATATTGGTAAGGAATATCCCCTTCAAATCGTAAGTAATTTGCTATCAGAAAACTGATACTGACGATGACCGCATCGAACACTGCAAGTAATACCATTCGCATTGCGTAGGACAAAAGTTTTCACTCCTCATTTAATATATAGAGCCCTTTCCAAAACTAATATCCATTGTACTAACTTGGGAAAAACCTCTATTAACAAATAGTTTACCGGACCGGAGGAAACCGATCCGGGCTTTATTCCTTGCATGTAGGTTGCACAATAATAACGTAGTTCATTTTAGCACATTTTGTACAGGAGAAAAGAGGATTTTTATTACAATTTATTATAAAAGCTTAACATTCTATCTCCCATAACATTCCAAGAATATTCTGCTTTATACATATTTTTCACACGGGAGGAAAATTCAAGGGTGTCTTTACGTTCCCGCACTTTCTCCAAAACCTCTACCAGGGCATCTGCATCTTCATAAGGAACAGCATAGCCAATTTCTTTCTCCACTACCCACTGAGACACGATGGTTTCTGAATTAATAATGACGGGGCGACCCACAGACATGGCATCAAAAACTTTGTTGGGGCTGGCATAAATGTTATTTAATGAATCCGGACGGTAGAAGGAAAGAATGGCATCACAATCTGCCTCCACCTTCAAAGCGTCAATGGGTTTAAATTTGCCCAAATAGTTTACTTTAGGATGATTCACAAATTCATTTTGCGCATACTCATCACCTAAAACCCCCAGGGCTACAATTTCAATGTTGTCCATTTTATCCGCAGCAGCCAACACCCGGGCCAGTCCCCGGCTTTTGCTCAATAAGCCTGTGGTACAAACCTTCAAAGGGCCCTCCAGAATCTTCTCTGGGAATATGGAACAATCCACATCAGGGGTGTTCTCCATCACAATGGTTTTCTGGCGGTATTTAGGATCAATCAATTGAAAACGGCGCTGATCCGTGACAATAATCAATTCCGAAAATCTGTAGGTAAGGTTAGACAGGGTTTTTAACACTTTTTTCAACAACTTGTTATCCGTGCGCACCCGATAAGCCAAAGAATCAAAAATGTCTGTCACCATGTATTTAAACAGAAAATGTTTAAAAGGCAAAACAAGCAAGGAAATCTCCTCGTTTACACAATGGACAGCATCTGGCTTAAATTCCTTTAAGGAACGAAGAATATGCATTAAAAAGGCAGGAAATTGTTTTAACGTACCTGCCCCACCTAATTGACTTTGCAAAGAAAGAGTTCGTTCCACATCAGGGGTAATGGCTTTTACTTTCTCTTTATCCGGATCCGGGTCCCAACCGATGAACATCACTTCATGTCCCGCACTTCGTAATGTATTGATGATTTTTACACAGCGAGGGTCTGCTCCGCCCTCCCGGTGAATAATTGCAACTCTCATGATGATCCCCCAGGTTCGATTTATCTTTATCTATTGGCAAAATTTGAGTGTAATCCTTTATTAAACAAGCGTTTAAATACATAATAGGCGAACAGTGTCATGGTAATTAAGATGAATCCATAATAGATGAAGGTTACAGAACTATAGACCGCCCCCCGGGCCAGGAAAAACATAAAGGTTGTGATGGGAGCCATAAACATATACCGAATGGAGGCCTGTATCCCATTTAAAATTCGGTCTAATAGTCCAAATAGCATTCCCCAAAACAGGCCAACGAACACACCTAACCACATGAAATTCGCCCAGGCATCCCCGAATAATAATGGATGGGCCGTTCCTCCCCTGCCCCGATCCCAGTCATAAAAATAATCATACATAGTCTGTGTAAAATCCGTAGGTTTAATATCCGGAATCACACTGCTGGGAATAGGCATAAGGAATAACCGCAAATAGGTGCTGCCATCCCCTGGTTCATGGGTTTCAGGGATTTCATTGACTAAATAATAATACACATACCGCAAACTGAATTCACCAGAATCCATGGCTACAATCCGATTATAGGTCTTAATATACATCAGGGGATCTAACAACGCATTAATGGTACGGTCTTTCTCCCAACGCATAGTCTGCACCATGAAAACGCCAAAAGTAAACAACACCCCAATTAAGAGCCCTGCCAGCATTTTCTTTGGTTTAACATTGCCAAGGGCTAAATAGTAAAGAAGAACCGGCGCAAACATGGGCGCGGTAAAAAAGCGAATGCCAAGCCCCATGGTCACATACACACAAATCAAAAAGGATAAAAGGACAATCACCCAGCGCTTAAAAATAATGGCCATAATAAACGCCGAACTACCCACAGTAAATAAGATAACTCCAATAGAATGAAGGAAAGTACGATTGCTAAAACCTACCACGTGCCAATCCGCAGCAAACACCTCATAAGGAAGAAGGCCTGTACCTACATAGACGTCCAGGAATAGAAAGAAGGTTCCCGCCAACAATAAGGCAAAAGAAATCTGCGTCGCTTCACGGGTTCCCAGAAAAGGTTTGTCCGGATTGTTAAATTTATTCAGGAACTTCATCTTATTATGTAATAAACGTCCAGAAAGGATATGGGCTATCACTACACATAGAGTAAATCCAATGGAAAATAAAAAAGCCTGTGTATAATCCCGGTAACTATTATAGGCAAAAGCATCCACCAGCCCAGGTATACCATAAATCACAGTTAAGGCTAAATAAAAAAGAAAGGAAAAGGATTTTTTCCTAAATGACCAATACACTCCAAGTAATAAAACCAAAAAATTTAAAATCGCCAGCAACAAATTCAACATATCCACCTCTATAGAAGATGATACCTACCTTTACTTTTTTGACAACACAACAATATATTATCACAAATTGTACAGCACTTCAGGAAAAATTATGGAGATTGGGGGTGTGGGCCCCTTTTGCACTCCTTATCACCTTTATCCCCTTCGCTCAGTTACAGCTCGTGAGAGCTGGAAAAGGGTGTGGGTGATGATCCCCTTTTGCACTCCTTATCACCTTTATCCCCGTGGCTCAGTTTCAGCTCGTGAGAGCTGGAAAGGGATGTGGCCGATTCTCCCCCTTTTGCACTCCTTATCACCTTTATCCCCTTCGCTCAGTGTCTACTAGTTACTAAAGATGACCGTAAGGTCTATTTATTGAATCCATCTATTTAACTTCCATGTCAGCGAACAACTGGCACGGGTTGATTATTAGCATCGGCCTTTTCTCCTTGCTTCAGTAGTCAACTAATAATTACTAAAGATTGACCGAAGGTCTCATTCATAGAGATGCTAATAAATCAAATGAGTGCCTTTTTGCGAAGCCGATACGAAGGACATCTGATTGGAGGGCGATAAAAGCCTTCAACAGTCTCACTTCCTGAGTTACCCAGATGTTTTGAAGGCGCGCCCGGAGTGAAGGTGTCCGTCTATTTAACTTCCTTGTCGGCGAGCAACTGGCACGGATTGATTATTAGCATCGACCCTTTATCCCTTTTAATCAGTTACATACAGCTACAACAGTTGGGCAGTAAATTTTACAATTTCTTAAGAATTTTTAAGAAAGATAACAACAGGGAATTATAACAAAAAATTGAAATATATAAATAGGAAATAAAAATAGTTAGAACCAAGTTCTCATTAACAAAGTCTAATTAAAAGGGAACCGAAAGGAATGATAAAACCTATGAAAACGCTTTACATCTTCGCACTCATGGTTCTTTCTATTACTATACTTATATCCTGTAATCAAACCCAGGCTAGCCCTGCCGATGTTCCAGGT
>CALNBV010000093.1 GCA_937874515.1 uncultured Paenibacillaceae bacterium
ACTCCCCCCGCTTTTTCAATAAGTTTTCCAACAGGTTCCATACTAGAACCGATGACAAGTGTCATCTCAGCTGTAAGCATCTGTTGCAAAGATTCAATAGGAACTCCCCCTCGGCTTAAAGCTGAAAAACCTGTTAATAGATGGCCAGATAGGGAAGCTGATAAATCGGGGATCGTAATCACTTCACAACCAAATTGATAGAGGATTTCTTTGATTTCCATCATATCCCCTGGGGTCAAATGGGCAGCAGGAAGTAGATTCACTCGATTACGAACGGTTTTCGTTGGCAGATTCCCTTTTTTTATTACGGTATCTACGAGATTTTCCACGGTTTTACTATAACCTGTTTCCAGGGACCCTTTAAAATCAGGAAGTGAAACACCAAAAATAACACGGTGATCTGATGGATTCTTTTTCACATACTCTTTGATGTTTCCCTGAAGATCGTCGCCAGCTACTTCTGTTAACGCTGTACTTAATACCCCAATAAATTCAGGGTTATGCTTGTCAATAACATTATTCAGGGCTTGATAAAGGGATTTTTCGGCACCAAAAATCACATTCATTTCCTGTAATGCAGTGGTTTGCATCGCAATGGGTTCACGAAAATGCCGGGTCATTAAAGATTTAGCAAAAGCCGCACACCCTTGAGAACCATGAATGATAGGCATTGCTTTAAAGAAACCTTGTAAAGCCAACGCCCCACCCAAAGGTTGGCTAATTTTTATAGGGTTTATGGAAATATTTTTTTTCAACACCTTAACTGTCATTAGATAATTCCTCCTGCCAACTGGTTTTATAACGAACCAGTTCCCATATGGGATGTTGAATGGAATGAACAAGGTGTTGGGCTAATCTTTTTAAACCTACATATCCTGCATAGGCTGTATGCCTTTCTTGATTAATATCTAGAAAAGGAATTTGTTCCTTCAAAGCCAAATACATATTACGTCCTCCTGCAATAATAATGTCGGCTTTTTTGGTTTTGACGGCTTTTAAGATCCGGGCTGCACCATCGGATTCAATAAGCTCAACATCGTGCCCTGCTCTTTCTTTGATTCGGGCAACATCATCTTTTGTGCTTTTATTGGTCCCTACAGCAACCACCTTCATCCCTAGTTCTTGTAGCGCCGTAATGACAGACCAACTTTTTACGCCGCCCGTATAAAGAACAACTTTTAACCCTCGTAAAATTTGCCTTTCATAGACGAGATCCTGGCTTAACTTTTCCTCTTCTTCTTTAATCACGTTTTCAATTTGTTTGTTAAGTTCTGGATTGTTAAATAGGCGGCCCATTTGCCTTAGTGAAGCGCTTGTTTCCCTTGCTCCATAAAAGGAACCTTCAAAATAAGGAATGCCGTATTTCTCTTCCATTTTTCGTGCCATATTAATGAGAGCGCGGCTACAAACAACCATATTTGCTTTTGCACGATGGGCATAACGAATTTCTTCAAATCGGCCATCCCCGGTTAAATGGGATAAAACGCGAATGCCTACTTTATTAAATAAAGGTTCTAAGTCCCACATTTCCCCTGCAATGTTATACTCCCCTATTAAATTGAGATCAAAGGGCGTAGTTTCTGGAGGTTCTGCTGTACCTATTACATATTGGAGGAGTGCCTCCCCTGCTAATCGGTTCCCAAGATTTTTACTTCCTACGAATCCTGGGCTATTGATTGGGATTACTGGAGTTCCCCATTTTTTTGTTTCATCATGGCAAATGGCATCTAAATCTTCCCCAATTAAAGCCGTAACACATGTTGAGTATACAAAAATGGCTGGAGGATGAAATCGTTGGATAATCTCATAAATGGCTTGCCGTAATTTTCGCTCTCCGCCAAAAATGATATCGTGTTCACTTAAATCAGTTGTAAATCCATATTGGAAAAGACGGGGGCCTGAAGACAGGCTCCCCCTACTTTCCCAACTATTCCCGGTGCAAGCCAGGGGCCCGTGAACAAGATGGGCTACATCAGCGATGGGAAGAAGAGTGATCTGGGCCCCATCGAAGGAACAACCACCGGCAGCTTCACCCGGCTTTGGCATTGCACATCCTTTATGGTTAGGCTGGTTATGTTCACAAGCGGGCTCAATAAAGGCTTCCATCACCTGTCGCTTCAAGGTCCATCTCCCCTTTTATTTTTCCTTAACGAACAACATCAAAGCTATGTCCGGGAGCATCCTTATCTAGTTCTTCTAGAATGGTATTAACCATGGAGGTTAATAGATTTAATGCACCTTGATACCCAATAATTGGATAGCGATGTAAGTGGTGGCGGTCAAAGATTGGGAATCCTACCCGAACTAATGGAATATCTGCATCTTTTGCATTGAATTTCATAAACGTACTGCCGATGGCAAAATCTACAGGATCCGTTAAGAGCAAGGAACGGAGGTGCCAGAGGTCTTTTCCTGTATAAACTTTGCCATCAATTCCATAGGGGCTTGCTTTTAATAGTGCGTATGCTTCTACTTCGAACTCTTTATCCCCATTGGTACATACAATATGTACCGGCTCGATCCCCACTTCTAAACAGAAGGAAATCAATCCAAGAACGATGTCCGGATCACCGGCAATCGCCACTCGTTTTCCGTGAAGGTAAGCATGGGAGTCAGTGAAAGCATCGATGACTCTGCCCCGTTCATCTTTTAATGCTTGGGGAATCTCTTTCCCTGTAATTTCTGCAACCTTCTTAATGAATGCATCGGTTTTTTCGATACCTATTGGGTATGGTCCATTGATTACAGGCTGTTCCCATTTTTCTTCGATGTATTTTGCTGTTTTCTTCAAAGGATATTTTTGTAAGTTGAAGGTAGCTTTAGCCCCTGCTGCTTTAGGAACATCCTCTAATTTTGTTCCGCCATAGTAGAGTTCATATTCTCCATTAGCTGGTGAATCCAAATTGTCACTATGGTCACCAAGAACGGTGTACTCTACTCCCATTAGGGATAAGATTTTTTTAAGTTCAACAATGTTCCCAGTATAGGTTTCAAAGCCCGGGATTAGGTTGATTTTTTCTGTTTTGTCAATTTCACCAGGTTCTTTTTCAAAAAGGTAGCTAAGAATAGATTTCATCATGCTATCATAGCCAGTAATATGGGAACCGACAAAACTTGGAGTATTGGCAAAGGGTACAGGGAAGTCTTCAGAAATATTGCCCTCCTGACGTGCAGTTTCAATAAAAGCTTGCAAGTCATCACCGATTACTTCTGCCATACATGTAGTACTCATGGCGATCATTTTTGGTTTATATAACGATGCGCTATTTCCGAGACCTTCTACAAGGTTTCTCATTCCTCCAAACACTGCACTATCTTCTGTCATGGAAGAAGAAGACGCTGGAACTGGCTCTTTGAAATGTCGAGAAAAGTGGCTACGGAAATAGGCAACGCAACCCTGGGACCCGTGAACAAAAGGTAAGGTACCTTCAAATCCAAGGCCTGCCAGCACAGCCCCTAAGGGCTGGCAGGCTTTTGCAGGATTAATTGTTAATCCTTCACGAGCAAAGTTCTTGTCTTTGTATTCTTCTGTTTTCGTATATTCTTTTACCTCTTCGACCTCTTGCAAGGTGCAGGGATTTTCAAATTCTCTTTTATTCTCAACCTGTTGTTGATACTTTTCAGATTGGAATAAAGTGTTATGATCCTTAATCTCCACTTTTTTTGTCATGGTCTCTGTCACCTCTCTTAGAATGGGTCTTTCATCAAGTTCCATGTTGGATTGTTAATTGCAATATCCATATCACGAGCAAAAATTTTGAAACCATCAAAACCATGGTAAGGGCCACTATAATCCCAGGAGTGCATTTGACGGAAAGGAATCCCCATTTTATGGAATACATATTTCTCTTTTACACCAGAACCGACTAAATCAACGTTCATTGCCTGTGCAATGTATTCGAGATCGTAGGCAGATGGGTCATCATAAATAACGGTGCCTTCCTTCACTTCGCTGTAAGTACGTTGATAGTCATCTTTGTGGGCAAATTCATATCCGGTAGCCACAATTTCCATGCCCAGGTCTTCATAAGCACCAATGGTATGGCGAGGACGGAGACCGCCAACGAGGAGCATAACTTTCTTACCTCCCAGACGAGGACGGAATTTAGCGATAACTTCATCCATTTCTTTTTGATACTTAGCAATCACTTTTTCCGCATTAGCCTGAATGGTTTCATCAAAGAAAGATGCAATTTTTCGTAAACTTTCAATGGTTTTGGTAGGACCGAAGAAGTTATACTCCATCCAGGGAATTCCGTATTTTTGTTCCATGGTTTTACAAATGTAGTTCATGGAACGATAGCAATGGATTAGGTTCAACTTCGCTTTATGGGTAATGGACAATTCATTGATGGTACCATCCCCTGACCATTGGGCAATAACCCGTAATCCCATTTCTTCTAAAAGAATTCGGGATGCCCATGCATCACCACCAATATTGTAATCCCCAATAATTGCGACATCGTAAGGACCTGTCTCTTCTAATTCCCCTTTGCCCATAACATGATCCCTGATGGCATCATTGGCAATATGGTGACCTAAGGATTGGCTAACACCACGGAATCCTTCACAACGAACAGGTACAATTGGCATTTCCAATTCTTTGGACATTTTCTTGGCAACCGCTTCAATATCGTCACCAATTAACCCAATTGGACATTCAGATTGAATGGAAATTCCTTTGGCTAGCGGGAACATTTCCTTGATTTCCCGGCAGAGTTGTTCCAGCTTTTTATCGCCACCGAATACGATATTTTTTTCTTGGAAGTCACTGGTCACCTGCATGGCAACAAATGAATTGATTCCAAGTTCTCCATTGCTGTAGTTACGGCGAGTCCCCCAGCTATACTGACCACATCCAACAGGACCATGGCTGATGTGCACCATATCTTTAATCGGTCCCCATACTACTCCTTTGGATCCTGCATAGGTACAACCACGAACGGTCATAACCCCTGGGCGAGTTTTTATGTTGGACTTAATGGAGCACTTGCTGCCGCTGATGTTTTCTTCATCATTCACTTCGAAGTGTTTTTCCCGAAATTTTCGGGTTTTTTCGGGATAGGCTTGTAGCAATTCTTCAATCATTTTTTCTTGGGTTTCTTTCGTGGTACTCACAGTGACTAATCCCCCCTTTTTACCTGGTTGTTCCTTATTTTTTAGATGCTTCAGCTTCTTCTAATTTTTTGATTTTTGTTTCATCATCTTCGATAATACCGAAATCTAAGAGGAGTTCTTCTAACTCTTCCATTTCGATTGGGGTCGGAATAGTCAACTTATCGTTGTGCAAGATTTTTTCAGCCAGAATTTCATATTCCTTTGCTTGAGGATGATCAGGAGCATATTGAGCAACAGTCATTTTCCGTAATTCAGCATGTTGTACAATATTGTCCCTTGGTACAAAATGAATCATTTGTGTATTTAAACGGCGGGCAAGTTCCATAATTAATTCGTCTTCACGGTCTGTGTTACGGCTGTTACAAATTAATCCACCGAGGCGAACACCGCCAGTATTGGCATATTTTAAAACCCCACGAGCAATGTTGTTCGCTGCGTACATGGCCATCATTTCACCGGAACATACAATGTAAATTTCTTGCGCTTTATTTTCACGGATCGGCATTGCGAAACCACCGCAAACAACGTCACCCAATACATCATAAGAAACGAAATCCCGTCCTTCGTATGCACCTTGCTCTTCTAGGAAGTTAATGGAAGTAATAATCCCACGGCCAGCGCAACCTACGCCAGGTTCTGGACCACCGGATTCTACGCATTTGATATCCCCATAACCAGTACGAAGAACGTCTTCTAATTCCAAATCTTCAACAGTACCTTTCGCAGCTGCTAAGTGAAGTACTGTATCTTGTACTTTGGTATTTAAGATTAAGCGAGTAGAATCCGCTTTCGGGTCACAACCTACAATCATTACATCCTGCCCGAATTTAGTAGAAAGTTGAGCTAACGTATTTTGAGAAGTTGTTGATTTACCAATACCACCCTTACCATAAAAAGCGATTTGACGCATTAAAATCCACACCTTTCCCCATGTTTTTTATTTGCTTGACACCTTTTCATCATCCGCGATAAAATTAAACCGTATTAAATATTTCATGGAATCAAGAATGACTTCTTCGATTTCACCTTTTTGTACAATAGGTACTACCCCAGATGCCATTAACTCTTGTTTAGGACCTTCACCGATCCCGCTACAGATGAGCATTTGGCAATCTGTAATGCCTTTTATGGTATCTACCAATGTGGTGTCTTTGTCATCACCACAAGAAGCTGTTCCATTACAATAGGCTTGAACTTTACGAATCCCGACAAAGCGAAGATTATTTCCCTGGACTTCGTAAATCATAAATTCTTTTGCGTGTCCAAAGTGTAAATTGATTTTCCCGTTGCCGCGGGAAGCCACTGCCACTCGGACCGTGGATGCAGAGGCTAACTTTTTGCGTTGTTCTCTTTGCATCCTTTTTTCCTTTTTCAGTTCTATTTTCTTTTCAAGTTCGGCATGGATTTGTTTACGATATTCAGGATTATAGTTGATTTCTTCAGCTAAGAATGCCTCCTTCGTAAATTCATCACTGCGGTCTTCCCCTAGCAACCCTACTGCATCAGCCCGACATTGTCTGCAGTGACGCATCATTCGCATGTTCCCATCAGAACACTCATCCTGTAGATTGTGTAAGTCACCTGGTTTCGGCTCTTGAATGCCTTGCTTTTCAAATACCGTCCCTGGGGCTACGATAAGGGGCATAATATTATGAAGGAAAGCACCTTTTTCTTTGACTACCCGGGAAACTTCTTTTAAATGCTTATCATTTACTCCCGGAATCAAAACTGAATTAACCTTACAGAGAATACCGTGCTCCTTTAAAGCATCTAATCCTTGAAGTTGTCGTTGGATTAAAATTTTTGCTGCATCGTAACCTTCATAACGCTTCCCTTCAAAGTAGATCCAGGAATAAACGTGTTGGCCCACTTCTGGATCAACGGCATTGATGGTGATGGTTACATGATCAATGTTTAGAGTCTTAATTTGTTCCACATAATCAATTAACCGTAATCCATTAGTGCTTAGACACAATTTAATATCTGGTGCTTGTTCATAAATGCCCTTAAAGGTAGCGAAGGTTTTTTCCGGATTGGCCAAAGGATCCCCTGGTCCTGCGATCCCTACAACAGACATTTGCGGAATTTTCCCAGCAACAACAAGGACTTTTTTCACCGCTTCTTCGGGTTTTAACACTTCACTTACGACACCCGGTCTGCTTTCATTGGCACAATCATATTTTCGATTACAATAATTACATTGGATGTTACATCCGGGCGCGACAGCTACGTGCATGCGCGCAAAGTGGTGATGGGCATCCTCGCTATAACATGGATGCTTAGCGACTTTTTCCTGAATGTGGGGTTCCAAATCATTTCCAACCTTTGATGAACATCCGCCGCCAGCAGAACATCCCGCTTTCTTTTGTGTAGCCATGGGCTCCTCCTTTCAATCGTCTCGATCATCCATACCATTTAACACTATTAACACCATGTTTATATTGTTTGGTGAAAATTTTCACATATGGATGCTAAAAATATACCTGGCGTTGTGCCAAGTTTCTTTTTAGAAGTACTTCATCACCCCTTTTCAGTTGCTCTTCTTATTCCCCCCTTTCATTCGATGTCACCTTATGTAACATCTTTCTTGGTTTTAAGTTTATCCTCTCCCTGAGGTAATTACCATATTTTTGTCAGATAACCTTACACCGTTTTAGAATTCCTTTATTTAATTGGTAATTCAGCGACAATTATACTTATATGTACAGGAAAGTTTACATCATTTCCTAAAGAAAACTTGGGTTAAAAACAAAAATCCCCGGGGATTTTATAGCCCCTGGGATTTCATTTTCGGTTTCACTTTATTTTTTATTATTTTTCCTTTTTCAATGTATAGAATACGATCAGCTAGTTTTATAGCTTCCCCTTCATCATGGGTAACAAGGATGATTGGAACCCTCCATTTCCGATGAATAAATTGCAATTCATCCTGGCATCGTAAACGATTGGTAGAATCCAATGCAGAAAAAGGTTCATCTAACAAGAGGAGCCGAGGTTGGGGTGCAAGAGCCCTGACCAGGGCCGCTCTCTGCTTCTCACCTCCTGAAATCTGGTTAGGATATTTTTTCATTAAATGTTGAATTCCTGTTATCTGTATCCATTGTTGGAGGAACTCCGGCATTGTTCTCTTAGGAACCCCATAGGTGATATTTTTTTCAACTGTCATATGGGGGAAAAGTGCATAATCTTGAAATAAATAACCCACATTTCTTTTTTTCGTGGGCAGAAACACTTTTTTATTTTGAAAAAGCACTTCTTGATCCCTGACAATTTCTCCTTCATCAGGACGAACTAAACCTGCGAGTGCATTTAAAATGGTTGTTTTTCCTGAACCCGATGGTCCAAAGAGAACAACTATTTCATCATCCATTTTGAAGGTCACATCAAGGGTAAATTGTTTAAGCCTTTTTTTGATTGCTACCTTCAACATTTCTACCCCTCCAGGGAATCAGATTGGAATTGCTTGTTTTTGCGACGGTTCCATTGATTTAACCAGAGAATACCACTAAACCCAATGGCCACAATGACCAGTACCCAAAAGGTTACTTTTTCAGAATGTCCAGATTCTACTGCGAAATAGATAGCCAATGGAATGGTATCCGTTTTCCCAGGAAGATACCCTGCTAACATAAGGGTTGCACCAAATTCCCCAAGAGCTCTTGCAAAGGTTAATACCAATCCCGAGAGTAGGGAGGGCCAGGCTAAAGGGAAAGAAATAGTCCAGAACACTCTCCACTCACTGGCCCCCATGGTTCTTGCAGCATTTTCGAGGCGATAATCATATTGCCGAAAGGCACCTAAAGCACTTTGATACATTAAAGGAAAGGCAACAACAATAGATGCAATCACTGCCCCAATCCAGGTGAATACCACCTGATAATGAAACCATTCTAACAACCATCGACCGATCCAACCGTTTTTACCGAATATAATTAATAAGCCAAAACCAACAACTGTTGGAGGAAGCACTAGGGGGAGTAAGAAAAAGGCTTCAAGTACACTCTTTCCAAAAAATTCCCTTCTAGCAAATACTCTCCCTAAAAATACACCGAGAATAAACACAACCACAGATGCAATAACAGCTATTTTTAATGATAAGTACAAAGGATGAAAATCAATGGTTGCCATCCTTCTTCCTCCTACTTAAAACCGTATTTCTTTAAAATTTCTTGGCTTTTTTCTCCTTTTAAATAGGTTAAGAACAATTCAGCTTCACTTTGTTTTGTAGAAGTTTTCACAATCGCACAAGGATAAACAATGGGAGAATGCCAGGCAGCATCTGAAGTTGCTAACACTTGTACTTTTTCTGATATTAAGGCATCGCTTGCATATACAACCCCAACCTCAGCATTTCCTGATTCAACATAAGCTAACACCTGGCGAACATCACTGCCCATAACCAGTTGATCTGTGACTTTATTTAAAATATTAAAATGCTTAAATACTTCTTCGGTATATTTACCCGCTGGAACACTTTCAGGATTTCCTATCGCTATTTTTTTATCTTTTAATTGTGCTAACTCTTGAAATGAACTTATTTTAATCCTTTGTTCCTTGTTACCAACCAAAACCAACTCATTTTTCGCCATATTAAATCGGCTAGTTTTGATAATTAAATCTTTCTGTTCCAGTTTATCAACATAACTTTTCCCTGCAGAGATAAATACATCTGTTGGTGCCCCTGACTCAATTTGCTGTACAAGTTTCCCGGAACTTCCTAAATTATATGTAAGAAGGATTCCAGGATGCTCCTTTTTAAACTCCTCTTTAACTTCATTTAATGCATCTGTCATACTTGCCGCTGCAGAAATAACAAGTTCCTTCTTTTCAATCGTTGAACTTTGACTTGTGGTGCATCCGGAAAAAAAAAGAAGCATAATTACAGATAAGAAAAGCAGACCAATTTTTTTCATTGTAAGTCCCCCAACTTATTTCATAGTATTTAACTCAATAAAACTATAGTTTCTTTTAATTAATTATTATTAGTTATATTTAGTTATAATTAATTATGACAAATTATAAATAGTAAATATAATACTGTAACAAATACAGACAGATAATCTTACAAAAATAATTATGATGAACGACAAACCCTTAAACTTAAGGACATAGAGAAAACAGAGATTTGTCAAAGAAAGAGAGGTTTCTTTATTGAGTAATCAGATATCCTATACAATTGATGAACTATCTAAGCTGTTAAAAGTATCAAAGTTAACAGTATATGATTTAATAAAAAAAGGGGAATTACCCGCTTTTCGAGTTGGACGGCAAATGAGGGTAGAAGCATCTGATTTAGAAAACTATAAAAATAACACAAAAATAGGATTTAAAAAAACCGATATAAACGCACCTTCTTTATCGATCCCTAAAGCAATACCCTTTCGTCCTCTTATTATTAGTGGACAAGATACTGCATTGGACATCCTTTCCCTACACTTAGAGAAAACCACCGAGAATTATCGTCCATTGCGTTCATATATAGGTGGTTTATCTGGATTAATGGCCATGTTTCGGGAGGAAACAGACCTCGTAGCTATTCATTTGTTTGATGGTGAAACAGGTGAATATAACATTCCTTATATAAAAAAAATCCTTACTGGATTTCCCATTCTTTTGGTTAATCTGTTGTATCGGACGACTGGGATTTATGTTAAAAAGGGAAACCCAAAAAAAATTCAGTCCTGGAAGGATTTAATTCGGGAAGATATTTTAATTGTGAATCGAGAAAAGGGCTCAGGGGCTAGAGTGTTACTTGATGAACAATTACAGCTCAATGGGTTTTCCAGAAAAAAAGTGAGAGGTTACGAAAAAGAGGAAACGAATCATCTTGTGGTAGCTGCTATGATTGCAAATGGAGAAGCAGATGCTGGAATAGGAATTGAAAGAATTTCCACAATGATTGATGTGGATTTTATCCCAATGACTAATGAACGCTATGACATCGTTATAATTAATAAACTAGAAAATGAAAAATTAATAGAAAATCTTTTATCTACTCTTCGCTCACATTCCTTCCAAAAAGAACTAAAAACAATCGGAGGATATGATTTAAAAGAAACAGGAACCATTCTTTATGAAAGTCCATAAAAATCGGAGGATGTTCATCCGGTTTTTTCTTTTTCTTTTTTTGGAACCCCTTGGGCAAATTACCCATATAAATACATGGTCAACAAAACCTTTAGGAGGTAACCAATATGGATCGTCAATTTTTCCAACCTTTTATGCACACTCCATTTCACCAACCCTTTCCATTTTTTCAGCCATTCCCTTTCTTCCGCCCCAGATTCTTCCCCTTCTTCTTTTTCTTCCCCTTTGCCCGTCGTCGCAGGCCTTTTCACCGGGATGATGAAAGAGATCAATCTTTAACCATGGAACATAAATGTGTTGAAGGAGATTCCATCCGTCACCTTTGTAGACAATATAATGTACCACACCCCATTTTATTGGAGATGAACCCCCATTTACAGCAAACCCCATCCCTAAACAAAGGTGATATTGTTCATATTCCACGTATGGATGAAATCTATTGTCAGAGAATGTTCATGGAAGATGATGATTTCCAGTCACCTGGCATGCACTATCCAGGTTATGACCAAATGATGCCAGGCATGGGAATGCCAAGTATGGGCGGAATGCCA
>CALNBV010000094.1 GCA_937874515.1 uncultured Paenibacillaceae bacterium
AAAGGGCCAGGGAAAAAAATCGCCTGAGCTGCTTTTGTCCACTGGCCCTGGTCATCTAAGGCGATTTTTTTCCCTGGCCCTTTTAATTCTTCATCAATATCATTTTGTTGTGTTCCTACTCCCCCAACCATAACCGCAAAACGACGGGGAGATTCATAAACCTTCACTTCTTGAAAAGGGATGCGCTGGAAATCTAGCCATCCAATTACCTTTTCTTTTAATTGTTGTGCAGCACCTGTTACAAAACGGGCTGGCATTTCTTCTGTACCAATTTCTATGAGAAGGGTTTTTGTTTCACTCATCGATTAAACCTCCTTATCCTTCAACATAGGGAATCCTAATTGTTCACGAACCTGATAATAGGTATGAGCGACTTCCCTTGCTAAATTACGCACTCGTCCAATATAACCCGTTCTCTCTGTGACACTAATGGCACCTCGGGCATCTAACAGGTTAAAAGCATGGGAACATTTCAATACATAATCATAAGCAGGGAGAACTAAATTTTGTTCCATACAACGTTTTGCTTCAGCTTCATATGTACTAAAAAGACTGAATAACATTTTACTATCGGAAACTTCAAAGGTATATTTTGAATGTTCGTATTCTGCCTGATGGAATACATCCCCATAGGTAACACCTTCCACCCATTCCAAATCAAACACATTTTCTTTATCTTGAATATAAGAAGCTAACCGTTCTAATCCATAGGTAATTTCAACAGCTACAGGATTACAATCAATGCCCCCCACCTGTTGGAAATAGGTGAACTGGGTAACTTCCATCCCATCCAACCAAACTTCCCAGCCAAGACCCCAGGCTCCTAACGTAGGCGATTCCCAGTTATCCTCAACAAAACGGATATCATGCACTAAGGGATCAATTCCTAATTCTTTTAAACTTTCAAGATATAACTCTTGAATATTATTTGGAGAAGGTTTCATAATCACCTGAAATTGGTGATGTTGATATAAACGGTTTGGATTCTCCCCGTAGCGACCATCAGCAGGACGGCGAGAAGGTTCTACATAGGCAACATTCCACGGTTCAGGTCCAATAGATCGTAAAAAAGTCATAGGATTCATTGTTCCTGCACCTTTTTCTACATCATAAGGCTGAACAATGATACATTTTTGTTTCGCCCAGAAATTTTGCAATTTCAAAATAATATCCTGAAAATTCATCGAATACCCTCACTTTCTTTGTATACAAATATAAAACCCGTCCCTATGATGTAAAGTCTTAATTTACACCATAGGGACGGGTTAATTAACATACCCGCGGTTCCACCCTATTTGATTAGCAATGATAAACTAATCCACTTTTCATTTTTAAAAAATACTCCGGAGCGCCACTTCCATCAACGTATAAGTAATTGTTCAATTTGAATAGAATAATAAATGAAGGAGGAGGGTTTGTCAACCATTTAGTAAATCCAGTTGCTCAAGGAAACGGCGAGACTTCAATGTAACATGGGTGTACTCATCAATAAAAGAAAACATCACTTTTCTCAGTTGTTCTTTCGTTTCTGGTTTCACCTGGATATTCCCAACCTGATTCATGTGAATCTCCTGAAATAACCGAAGAATCTTAACAGCTCCCGGACCTACGGCAATGAAGCTTGAATCCTGTCGATAGCTGGCACAGGACTGGCAGACAAAACCACCCTCCATAATACTCATAAAAAAAGGAGGATCATTTTTCCCACAATGAACACACCCCTCGAACCGAGGGCGGTAACCATGGATTTGCAATAACTTCAATTCGAATAACCTGGTGACCATTTCCACATCTTTGTCTTGATCCATCCAGTTTAATGCTGTTAATAATGTATCAAACAAATATGAACTGATGTCTTCATCACTCATCATTTTATCGAGAAATTCAACGAGATAAACTGCATAGGCAGTTTTAATAAGATCCTCACGAATTCCACGAAAGGAACGAATTAAATCCCCTTGTTGTAAAGTAACCATTCCAGATCCGCCATGATATAGAAAATACCCATGGGAAAAAAGTTGAGATACAGCTGTAAAGCGACTCTTGCTTTTTTTTGCCCCACGGGCCATCATGCTGACTTTACCCGAATTTCGCGTGAAAACGGTTAAAATCTTGTTGGATTCTCCATAGTCTGTGGCGCGGAGTACAATTCCTTCCGCTTTCCCAATCATTAATTACCGCTTCCCTTCTTATTTCGGGTTTACGGTTTATAGAATGATTCACCAAACTGCGTCCCATCCACATCCCTTTGCCCATCCTCTTGAAAGTACTCATAATCTTTATAAAGCAGATACGCATCAATATTTCCGGTTTTTGAAAAATAAACCCAGGAGAACTCTTTCATCGTATCCATCCTTTCGAAAAAAGACATTTCAAAGAGACATCAGTTTACTTTTATCATGACCTGTTATAGGGAGGGTTATCCTCTGGAATATTTATGTAGCTCTCTACTCATTCTCATCGTAAAATCCGAAATTGCGTATAAAATTATCTTGATTGCGCCAGTCCTTTTTCACCTTAATCCATAAATTCAAATAAACCTTCGTGCCTAATAACCGTTCAATATCTTCCCTTGCCCGTTTCCCTATTTCCTTCATTAAGCTTCCTTTATGGCCGATCAGGATTCCTTTTTGTGTTTGACGCTCTGTATAAATTGTAGCATAAATATCCACCATTTGAGGATTGTTTTCGCGCTCTTTCATTTGATCAATTACGACAGCAATCGAGTGAGGCACTTCCTCCCTGGTCAACTGCAGGACTTTTTCCCGAATTAATTCAGCCACAACAAACCGCTCAGGGTGATCTGTCACCATATCAGAAGGATAGTACATGGGTCCTTGTGGCAATTCCCGCATAATTTGTTCCATTAAGCGATTGACATTATTCCCTTCTAAAGCGGATACAGGCACAATTTGTGCAAAGGGATATAAAGTTTGATATTCATCAATAAAAGGCAATAATTGTTCAGGCGTTACTTTATCAATTTTATTAATAACCAGGTAAACCGGAGTACGGACCTCTTTTAATTTCTCAATGATAAATTCATCGCCAGGCCCTCTTTTTTCCGAGGCATCCACAAGAAATAGAATCACATCTACCTCTCGCAGGGCACTTTCCACCATGCGATTCATCATATCCCCCAGTTTAGATTTAGGCTTATGTACCCCAGGGGTATCTAAGAAAATGATTTGTCCCTCTTCAGAGGTATATACAGCCCGAATTTTATTGCGGGTTGTCTGAGGTTTATCAGACATGATGGCTACTTTCTGGCCTACGATTTGATTCATTAATGTGGATTTGCCGACGTTTGGCCGTCCGATAATAGCAACAAATCCTGATTTATAGTTCTTATTTTCCATGTAAATCCTCCTGAGTAAATGCACCGGGCAGTAAATCTCCAACGGTAAGGGTTTTCATTAACCCTGATAAATTCCCCAAGACCACTTTCGTTTGGGGTGAACATAATTCTACCATGACCTGTCTGCAAGAACCACAGGGAGAAATGGGGCCAGTAGAATCTGCAATAACAGCAAGTTTTAAGATTAAGCGACATCCATCTGCATAGGCAGAAAACAAAGCGGTTCTCTCCGCACACATGCCATCAGGATAAGCCGCATTCTCGATATTACAACCATAATATATTTTACCGTTTTCTCCAAATGCAGCTGCCCCTACGGGAAAATTAGAATAAGGGCAATAGGCCTTTTCCCGGGCTTTCTTTGCTTCTTGCAATAATAATTCATCTTCCAAGCGTTTCTCCTCCTTACACCACGAAAGCAAATTGCCAGATGAACCAGGACAAAAGTAAACTAATTATTAATTGCAGAAATAGGTTTATTGGTTTTTCTGAATGGGATAAAAAATTCAGGAATATAATCACAGAAGCAATTAGAATAATTCCTGACAGATACAATTGTGGTGAAAGAAAAAGAAAAAGGAATATTAACGTGTAAAAGGTCGTAAAAATAAATTGTATTTTCCGAAATAGGACAAACAATAAAAAAACAAGGAAAAAGGAAAATACAATAGGAAAGGTCACTCCCCCACGAGTAGATAAATCAACCATTTTACGGCTTCCCGTTGCAATCCAATGGGATAGGGGTTCAGCAAAAACAAACATCCCTGTAAAAACAGCTAACATAACGGAGAATAAGACAGCCCCAGCTGCTACATCCTTCGCTATTTTTGCAAGGGGATGACTTTCTTCTCCCGCCGCCAGGTCCACCGTTTTTTCAATGGCCGTATTTAAGGTTTCCATGATAAAAACTAAAAGAATTGAAAAAAACACTAATAAGACTTCCAACCTTGAGATTCCTAACCACAGCCCAAAAAGCAAAACAATAATTGCCGTCCCAACATGGATCTTCATGTTTCGCTGAGTTTTTACTGTATATAAAATCCCCTCAATCGCAAATCCAAAACTTTTTCTTAATCTTTCCAACTCTTTCATATTTGGCACCTATTATTCCCGGGTTAATTGCACATGAGCCAAAATTTCTTCCTGTCTGCCGAACATTTCTTTTTCTTCTTCTTCGTCTTGATGATCATAACCTAACAAATGCAAAAAACCATGGATGGAGAGAAAACCCATCTCCCTTTCCAGGGTATGCCCGTACTCACTGGCTTGTTCCATGGCTCTTGGCACCGAAATAATAATATCCCCTAACATATTGGGGGCTTCCATGTCCTCGAAAATAATCTCTGGTTCATCCTCACCACTTTCATTCATAGCAAAAGATAACACGTCTGTGGCACGGTCAATTCCCCGATAATCCCGATTCAATTCCTGGATTCGTTCATTATCCACAAGGGTCACGACTACTTCCCCAGTAACCTCTTCCATTTGGGCAGCAGTCATAAGAACTTGCTCCATTAGCTCAAGAAGGTCTTCCCCAACAGGATTTTCTAATTCCTGAACAAACTCAATATCTACACTCATTATGATTCCCCTTTGACACCGGTATCTTTTTCATAGGCATTAATAATCTTTTGAACAAGTGGATGGCGTACAATATCGCTTTCAGTTAGAAACACAAAAGAAATATCCTCGATTCCTTCAAGGAGGCGAATAGATTCCCGCAATCCAGACTTTTTCCCCCGGGGTAAATCCATTTGGGTTATATCCCCTGTGATCACCATTTTTGAACCAAAGCCTAGACGGGTTAAAAACATCTTCATTTGTTCAGGGGTGGTGTTCTGGGCCTCGTCTAAGATAATAAAGGAATCGTCTAAGGTACGGCCCCGCATATAAGCAAGAGGAGCGACTTCAATAACCCCCCGTTCCATATATTTGGCCATATTTTCAGCGGTTAACACATCCTGTAAGGCATCATAAAGAGGCCGTAAATAAGGATCCACTTTTTCCTGCAGATCCCCAGGTAGAAACCCAAGGCTTTCCCCCGCTTCCACCGCAGGACGTGTAAGAATAATACGCTTCACTTTATTTGCCTTTAATGCGGTGACAGCCATAATAACAGCCAGATAGGTTTTCCCCGTCCCTGCAGGCCCAACGCCAAATACAACGTCATTTTTTTTAATGGACGTCACATAATGTCGTTGTCCAAGGGTTTTAACCCGGATTAACTTACCCTTTACAGATGTAGCAATGGGTTGTTGGTATAACTCCAACAATTCCTCCAGGGTATCTTTTTTGGACATTTGGATGGCATATTGGATATCCTGGGTAGACAGTTTTACCCCCTTGCGTAATAAAGCGGCAAGGGTTTGGAAAAGAAAAGCAAGACGAGTTACTTCTTTTTCCTCACCCTTAATCATAATTTCTTCACTTCGCACAAGAATATGGGCAGTGGTTGATTTTTCGATTTCCTGTAAAAAACAATCCTGCGGGCCAATTAATTGACTGGCCTCTTCCACACTTTCCAGGTGTATGGTTTTGCTTGTCTCATCTGCCTGCAAAAGACCTCATTCTCCTTTTTTATCTTTAATCTGATTTGCATCAAAAGGTAGTTCCTTAGCAATATTTTCTATAACAATATAATGAATCTTTATATAAACTTTACCATTCTCAAGTCGTTGGTGCAAAACCTTTTCATCCTTGATTCTGGCACTGGCATCCAGTTCCTTCAAAAGATTTTCCCTGGCAAATCGTTTGCCAAGAGCACTTGCCTCTCCTTCATTAATTAAAGATTCATGGATGGTATCTTCCTGAAAGGTTATGGTTTTCAATCCCACGTTAAAATATTTTTTAATCCAGGGAACTGTAGCATTTTCTTCTGTTTTAATGGCATGGTTAAAGGGCTTTTGGAAATAACCACTAATCTTAAGATTCCAGTTGCCTATGGTCAAATATTTCTCCTTATAATTATCCCCTGTTAATATGGGGCGATTCTGTTTTAAAGGAACTTCAATTTCTGATTCATACCATACTTCCCCTTCAACAATTCCTCGCGCCGTATCTACCATAGAGTATTCTTCGTTACCGAGGATTCCTGATATAAGAATTTGCCCTGGTTTTACAACATCATTGACTTTGACAAGTTCCTTGCCTCTTTCCGTGAAGATATAATATACCACGGCTTTTTTCGTCGCAATTAAATGGTTACGGCCAAGGTTAGGCCGTTTTTCCTCGGGCGTCACTTTTTCCGCCACCTTAATCAATGCCGTGGTTCCCTTCATTTCAAATCCAACCCAGGAGGCATTGGGCACTTTCTTTAATAGTTCTCTTTGAATTTTTTCCATTGGAGGCAATCGAAATACAAAAACCCCCTGTTTAATGCCCACTTGTTCAGCGGCTTGTCTAATTTCAAGATCAGGGGTTTTTTCATTTCCTACTACTTCTACTCTCCATACAACAAAAGAAAGAGTATAAATACCAATAAAAAACAAGAGAACTCCAATTAGGAAAAGGGAGCGTGTCCTTAATTTGTGCAAGAAAAAAGGAAAACCTATTCGCTTTACCACATGAAAGCGACAATATGTTTCCTTAAGCAAAGGTTTCAGCCGGTAAAAATCTTTTACCGAAATACAAAAATAGGCCTCTGTCCCTTTCCTGCGTATATTCCAAACTTGCATTCCTTGTCCTACCATGCGATTTAATAATCGTTCTACATATTTTCCTCTGATTTGCAGTTCAAGATACCCCTGGATCCAATTTACTCTGTTCAGATTCATGGGCGTGGGCGGCCTCCTTCTTAATTCATTTATCAACAAAAATCACCTGATGAATAATACCCTCTACAAGTACTTCTTCAGGCAAAATTGCCCGGATAACAAGGTTGCTTCCTTTAATCATTAATTGTCCTTTAGTTAAAAGTAAGCGGAGTTCCTTATCACTGAAATGAAGGACTCCGCGGTGATTCTCTATATACATTTGATATTGGCCAATCATTGTAATCCGGGGCATTTCCATGGTGATGTCCTTAGGTAAATCAAGAACGCCGGCAGCGACCTT
>CALNBV010000095.1 GCA_937874515.1 uncultured Paenibacillaceae bacterium
AAGATGGAGAGGAAACCGAAAAGGGGTCCTCCGTATGCAACAAATGCTTCTGTTTGGGCGTCCTTTGGTTTTTCTTTCATCCCAATTAATGCGCCGAGAAAAGGGATGAAAATAGCAGGACTTGTTTTGATTCCTTTTTTCTTAGCTGCCATCAAATGGCCCATTTCATGGACAAAAAGCAAATATACAAGGGCAACAGCGAATTTCCAACCATAAAAGAGGGCATAGACCCAAACGGAAACAAACATTGTTGCTAAGGTAGCAAATTTTCCAAGTTTAAAAAGGGCAAGGACCCATTTTAATTTTCCGAATACAAGCAGAAGCAATGCGGTAATTTTTCCCCAGTGTTTTTTTAACATATAAACGCTCCCTTCCTTTTTATTTTACCAAATTAAAAGGAAAAAGAACTCCTCTTCTTTCCCAAAGGAGGAAATAGAAGAGGAGAAGGAAGTTTATTGTTTATATGGATAGGGTGGATAAGGGGGAGGATAGGGTGGATATGGTGCAGGATAGGGTGGATAATAGGGTGGATAAGGATAAGGATAAGGATATGGATAAGGGGGACGGGGGCGACGGCCTACTGCCAATCCGGCAAGGAAAAACAGAGGGAGGGTAATGATGGCCAGAGGAGACCGTTCATCAAGATTTCTTCCGTCCTGGTGCTCACTCGAGGGAACCGCCAGAGTAAAGTATTCCGGGTTTACGTCTACAATGTACCCTTCATATTCCACCCCATTGGTCAGTGAAATAGTAACATATTTATTCAGATGCTTATTACATAAAGAATATTTTTTACGATGGTTCACATACAACACCTCCTGACAATAATCAGTATATGATGTTTGTCTTGTTTTGCCTGTTTGTTTTGTAATGGAATGAAAAATGGGTGAAAAATAGGTGAGAATATCGTGTGATTAACCTAACCATGTCCTCTTTCTCTTTCATACTAATAAAGGAGATAGAAAGAAGGGGGGAGAGAGGATGGAATTTATTAAAGAGCTTCTAGAGAATCGATCCAGGGTGTTAATAACAGCAACGATTGTCCTAACTACAGGCACAACATTAACAGGTACGGTAGCTTTCGTAAATGATCATGCAGTCGGAATTGCAGTTGGAAGTACAATTCGTGTCATCCCCTTAAATCAAATAGTTCAAGTATTTTAGTGGAGTGGCAGCACCACTCTTATTTTTTTCTTTTTTTGCCTTTGCGCCGACCTCTGGAGGGTTTTCCTTTGGGTACAGCAGATACTTGAGGTTGAGGGTTTTCTTGTTCAGGGGGCAACGGGCCTACTGCAATAATGAAATCTAATTTAATATCAATGGCGCCATAGGGTTGGGTAGAAAAAGTGAGAAAGTCTTGTTGAACTTTTGCAATGATTCCATTTAACTCTTTTCCATTGCTTAATAGTAGTGTGACAGGGATAAGAAGTTTTTCATAGGATCGTAAACGGTCCACTAATTTCATGTGAATTTTTCCCCTTTATATAAAAACCCTTCATTACCCATTGATATGTAATTGGAAACAATGAGGAACGCCTATTTTTCCGTATTCTCAAATGGTCTTTGTTATAATGAAAACAAAGTGATAGGAGAGAGGAAAGAAAGATAATGTACAAAAACATGTGGCCTATTTTTTTATTCATCGCTTTATCATTGATTCTCTCTGGTTGTTATTCAGAACCATTGGAAGCAAACAAGGTGACAGATGAACACCCTGTGGTTAAGAAGGAATCTACAATTGAGGAGATTCGGCAGGAATTAATGAATAAGTACGGCGGAATGATTCCTTTGGAATGGGGAGAAAAGGTTCAGGGGGTAAAGACGTATATTAATACAAATGAAAAAATTATCGCTTTAACTTTCGATGCTTGCGGGGGACCAAATGGAATAGGGTATGATGATCAATTAATGGATTTCTTACAGGAAGAACAGGTTCCAGCTACGTTATTTATCAATGGCCGTTGGATTGATGCTAATGAAACTATTTTTCGCCAATTGGCTATAAATCCCTTATTCGAAATCGAAAATCATGGAACATTACATCAGCCTTTATCTGTAACAGGCAATGACGCCTATGGCATAGAAGGTACCTTATCTATTGAGGAAGCAATTAACGAGGTTCTTTTGAATCAAAATAAAATTGCTGAGATAACAGGAAAGAAACCTAAATTTTTCCGTTCAGGCACGGCCTTTTATGATGAGATTACCGTTCAAATTGTAGAGGACCTAGGGGGTAAAGCAGTCAATTATAACGTGTTAGGGGATGCAGGAGCCACCTATTCTAAAGAACAGGTGAAACAGGCTCTTCTTCAGTCAACGCCTGGTTCCATTGTTCT
Source organism: uncultured Paenibacillaceae bacterium (assembly GCA_937874515.1). Taxonomy (GTDB): domain Bacteria; phylum Bacillota; class Bacilli; order Aneurinibacillales; family Aneurinibacillaceae; genus CALNBV01. Next base: position 2,337 of record CALNBV010000095.1, read on the forward strand.
TCTACATATGAATCAACCTGGAAGTGAGACAGGGGAAGGTGTAATGATGGCTGTTCCTCAGTTGAAAAAAATGGGATACCGTTTTGTGAAGTTAGAGGAGTGGAATCAATTGTTGTTGTAGGAGATTAAATAAAAAAGTGACGGATGCTTGCAAATCGATATAGGTTTTATTGTTCCTTATTTCCATGGATTCTGAAGATAATATTTGTTGATGACTTAAATCACATATAATCTGGTTATTTACACCCATATTGTTTTCCTGATGGGTAATCACATGATCAGAAGAATGATCGGTGATAAAGGAATATTCCTTCTTGTTCAATGCCTGGGGTGGAAGGGGAGGATAATAATAATGAAAGTCCTTCCTTTTTTTAAAGGCAATTTCTTCTGTAACTGAAAGAATGGGATAGGGTGGAAATACAGTATCAAAGTAAATTTGAACCTTTAAAATTCCATCTACAAAGGCTTTATTGGTTAAGGAGGGGGAGTGGCAGGTTAACCCCTTCAATTCCCAATCCACGTGTGAAAGGGAGCGGACGGGATAAGGAATAATGACTTCCTTGTCCAAATCAATTTGCACATCGATTTTTGCCAGTAGGACGGGTACTTTTATTTGTTTTGAAGAATGGGCATTCTTTCCTGTTTTCAATAATGAGAGTTGGTCTTGCAGATAAAAAATTTTATCATTTAATTTTTTGATTTGCTGTTCTAATCTACCGTAAGAATCATCTTGATTCATTTTCTTTTCCTCCATTAGTATCCTGTATCACTACCAATATATGAAAAGAAAAAATAAAAGATATAGGACATTCACCTATATATAGGTGAATGCCGCTAGTTATTTGTGCCGCCTAAAAATATAGGCATTTCAATCAAATTATAGGTTCTGCCCAAAATTTTGTGATAAACGTGCATATGATGATAGTGTAAATTTTACTTCTGAGACAATTGAGAGGAGCGACAACATGTCTAATTCAAATAAAGAAGATAAATGCCACTGTTGTGATTGCAAAGATACAACCATAAAAGTGCCTGTCATTTTAGCGGAACCTAAAATACAAGTTCATATTGATACAACCATTACATTCCCTACTCCTGTTTTAGAAATCAAGGACATTAAAAAGCGTTTAAAAATTACCCAGTGTAAATTGTTATTGCCAGGTAATAAATTGTTTATCAAAGGTTTCGTAAGGAAAAATATTCAATATGCTTCCCCTGTCTTCGGTACGCCAACCACGGTACATTCATCCCTGCAATCATTAACTGTAGATCTTCCCTTTACCCATGTTGAGGATTTAAAAGGTAAATTCATCAAAAAACCACTCAACACCCATTTTAGCTATCGGGATGAAATTGAGTATGCCAGTTCTACAGATTTGTCCGTTGATTTTCCTGCCAGTGACCATTTAATCGCCGGCAGCCTTTCCCAATTTTCTCAGGTGCACAAAGAGTATCTCAATGAATTGCCTTTTTGCGAACTAATCTGGGCATCCTTTGTTGAATTTGATGAAGCAATAAATCGTACACAGGGATCTTTTAGCCGGGGGGTTTGTAAAGGTAAATCGATTCTTCCCTTTGAAGAAGGGACTTTTACAAAATTAGAAGAAAAATTAGTGGTTGATTTTCAAATCAAAGTGTTACAAAAGCAACCGGTAAAAGTCTCTGATGAATGTTAATGAAAATAAAAGAAAAAAGAAGAAACCGCTGATTAGCTCAGGGGTTTCTTTTTTCTTGCTTGTTATTTTTATTTTATTTATTCGCTTGTCCCTTATTGGCTTTTGCTTCTGACTTTTTTTCCTCTTTAACTTGTTTTTTCTCTGCGTTCTTTTTGACCTTAGGAGGTACTACAATTCCTGCTCCTGCTCCCGTATTTTCATGCTTTGTTGCTTCATCAATGGCGTTATTAACATCTTCTGTATCTTCTTCGGTTTCAGTCATTACATTATTAATTTCTTCTTGTAATTGGGTTCCGGCCTTTTTATTTTGTATTTGCTCAATTTTCCCTAAACGTTTTTCCATTTTGTCAAAACTTTTTTGAATGTTTTTCATTAATGAGGCCTGGGCCTGTGGATTTTTCACATGGGATAAAGCACCCAATAAAGCCAGGGTGTTATTTCCGATTTTTACTTTGATGGCATCCCTAGTTTCTGATAAATTCGTTTGTTCCTCTGTTACAGCAGGTTCTCCTTCTGTGGTTGGAGTGATACCCGCTTCTTCTGTGTAGGACAGGGCTAGTTCTTGAGTTTCTAAAGCCTTGTTTAAAAGGTCAGCTGCACCTTCAGAGTCGCCATTTTCAATAAGAACCCTTGCTTCTGCAATACGTTCACTGGCGAAGTTTGCCAGTTTTTGGGCTTTTTCTGCATCATTAAAGGTAAGGGATAATTGAACTTTTTCAACCATGGTTTTCACGAAGTAAAAAAAGTCTCCTGGGACAAGGGAGGGGGCTTCTGTGGCTTCCACAGTATCTGTTTCTTCAACAGGGGTAGTCCCTTCTGCTTCTTCTACAGGTGCAGGAGTTGTTGTATCTGTATCCTCCACAGGGGCAGGTGTTACGGTTTCCGTGGTTTCTGTGGCTGTTGGAATAGTTCCTTCTGTTTCCTCGGCAAGAGAAGGAGTTGCTGCCGCCAGGGTAAAGGAGGCAAGGAGGGTGGTCCCCATCATAATTTTCACTGTTTTCTTGCCAATAAAAGCAAACTTCTTTTTAATAAATTCACTTATTTCTTCGTTGACTTCCTTTTTGTTTACTTCAGAGGAGAATTCTTCACGGAATGAACCGGAATTTACATAGAGAATAATAGTACATTCACCATCTACATGTTCAACTTTGTATTTATTAATTATATCCATTTCTTAACCACCCTTCAGACTATTCGAAGATAGTATGCGTTAATAAAACGGGCATTATTTGTTGCCAGAAGTTATATGTTGAAAGGGAAGAGGTAGTTTGAAGGGAGGCAATTGTAGTGCTGAAAAACCCTTACGTACTCATTCTCGCAGCAAGTTATGGTGAAGGACATTTGCAGGTTTCAAAAGTATTAAAAGAACAATTTGCACAAAACGGAGTAAATAATGTGGAAATTGTAGACCTTTTTGCAGAAGCTTATCCTTATATAAATGAATTTGTAAAGTATGTGTATCTTAAAAGTTTTACACTGGCTCCCTCTTTATATGGATGGGTATATTACAAAAGCAAAGAGATGAAGCATGACCGCTTACTTGGGAAGTTTCTCCATTCCCTGGGAACCCAAAAATTGAAAGAGCGTGTACAGCAACGGAGGCCTGATGTGGTAATTAATACTTTTCCTATTTATGTGATGCCGGTGTTGCGATTAAAGGATCCAATGCATATTCCCAATTATACGGTGATTACGGATTTTTCCCTCCATCAACGATGGCTCCATCCGGAAATTGATAAGTATTATGTTGCAACCGAAGATTTAAAATTGGAAATGAATAAACGGGAAATTCCTTTGAATAAGATTTATGTAAGTGGAATACCCATAAGGGATTCCTTTTACCAGATGTATGATAAGGAACAAGTAGTTCACCGGTTAAGATTAGATCCCTTTAAGAAAACAATTTTGGTGATGGCAGGTGCCTATGGTGTTGTAAATAAAATTACAGAAATTGTAGAGTGTCTTGACCAATTGAAAAATTATCAAATTGTATTAGCCTGTGGCAAAAATGAATATTTATTAGATAAAATGAACGAACATTTTAAGCAGAATTCAGGGGTTAAAGTTTATGGTTTCATAGAAAATATTCCTGAGTTGTTAAGAATCTCGGAATGTATCATTACTAAACCTGGTGGGATTACCTTATCCGAAGCCATTGCTGCAGGGGTTCCGGCCTTCTTGTATCACCCCGTTCCCGGGCAAGAAAAAGACAACGCAGAATATTTAAAGAATAAAGGAGCAGCTGTGATTTTCAATGACTTCCATGATTTTGTGGAAAACATCATGCCTTTATTAAAAGAAGAGAAATCTTTATTAAAAATGAAAGCCAACATCGGTTTACTACACAAAAGCAAATCCGGGGAAAGGATTGTCAAAGATATTTTAGAAGAAATGGCAATGGTTAAGCGATGGTAACCTTTATTTTATTTCTTGTAGAATTCGTTCGGGGAGCTTACTTAGCCTCCTTTTTGCCTGTTTATACCATGGAAGGGTTAGGGTTAACCTTGACTGTAGCTGGAACAGCAGTAACGGCCCATTATATTACGGATACGTCTATTAAAACCTATCTCGGGTATTTATTAGATCGATTTTCTCCCAGGTTAATCACTTTTGTCGGTTTAGTCATTTCCTTTGCTGGCTTATTATTCACCTTTTTTGGAACACAACCATGGATTATTATTGTTTCTTCCGCCCTATTTGGCATTGGTGTTTCACCAATTTGGATCGTTTCTTTGAGTAAAGTAAAAGGGGCAGAGCGGGCCACCCAAATGGGCACCATTTATACCATGTGGTTGATCGGTTTAGGAGCAGGTCCGGTTGTTATTAATTTCTTTTTACTTTACTCAAAGAAACGATCCAAATTGGTGAAACCCCCGTTAAAAAAACAATGGAATAGCCTTGTGGAGCGGTTGAAAGAGATGAAGGTATTACTCCCAGGGATGATTTTACAAACAACAGCCGCGGGGATGTTAGTTCCGATCTTGCCAAGTTTCGCGACTAAAACCCTTGGATTAACCTATACCCAATACTCACTAATTTTGATTTTAGGAGGAACCAGTGCAGTTTTAGGACTAATCCCTATGGGGAAGTTCTCCGATCGAGGGGGTAAAAAGTGGTTTCTCGTTATAGGCTTTGCCTTATTCGCCATTTGTCTGGCCTCTTTAACCTTTAGTACTAATTTATATAGTTCTATTGCCATAGCCATCCTGTTAGGAGTGTCTTATTCAGCTGTCTTGCCTGCTTGGAATGCCATCCTATCTTATCAAGTACCTGAAGGACAGGAAGGGTTAGGGTGGGGGATTTTTTCAAGTGTTGAAGGAATCGGCATCATGATTGGACCTATTGTTGGAGGGGGGATTGGGAGCTTGTATGGTGAAAACGTAACAGTATGGCTAAGTGCAATTTTACTTGGAGGAATTGCCTTGTTTTACCTCCTGTTACCTTTTCATCGTGTGATCGGCAAGCGGGGTACGTATATTACAACCGGGGAGAGAGGCCTATGAGTATAAGTAAATTACTGGTATGGTCACCGATCATTGTCTTTATTATTTATGCTTTTTTTCCGAAATTTCTTATTCGCTTTACGCGCATAGCAATTTTTCAAAAGGGAGAACTAAAACAGAAAATTGCACTTACTTTTGATGATGGTCCTGACCCCCTATACACTCCCATATTGTTAGATGTATTGAAAAAATATAATGTAAAGGCCACCTTTTTTATCCTTGGTTCTAAAGCGGAGAAGAATTCTGACCTAACCTTACGCATTCACGAGGAAGGACATTTAATTGGCATACACAACTATGTTCATTATGCCAATTGTTTTTTGACACCAGGACAGGTGAAAAAACAATTCAACCAATCAGCGGATATTGTCCAACAAATTACTGGTTACAGGCCTTATTATTATCGTCCACCCTGGGGATTGCCTAATTTCAGTGATTTATTTGAAAAAGAGAAATTTCAAATTGTCATGTGGTCAATTATGGTGGGGGATTGGCGAAGAAAAGTTGGCAGGGAAAAACTAAAAAATAGATTGCTCCACTCTCTTCATGATGGAGCGATTATTGTCTTGCATGATAGCGGTGAAACCTTCGGTGCTGATGAAGATGCACCTACAAATATGATCTCTGCTCTTGAAGATGTCCTTCATGAAGTACATGAAAAAGGGTATGAATGTGTGCGGGTTGATGAATTAGTACGTATGGTGCCAGAAAGGGGGAACCCAGAATTCGATTCCGTTGGAACAAAAGACTGTTTATCTCGTTATGGATGAAATGGGAAAAATTAATACTACGGATCTTAAAAATCCGCCCCTTTGATCAAGAGAAGCCATTTTTGCAATATCGCATACGAAAGTATCGGGGGGCAAACCTGACGTTTTCCAATGGAAGCGTAATTTCTAAAGATGATTTAATCGTCGAATTGCATTTAAACAACGAGCAATTACTGGAAATGGCCGCCAACTCCCGTTCAGATATCCAATTAGCTATTAAGATTGTCCGCGGAGTTGAAGAATTATTGCCTAAGATTGCAATGATGATGAAAGAAAAAACGGGTCAGGAAGTAAAAGCTCTCTATGGAATTACGATGATCTATCGTGGGACCGAACAATTGGGATTTCATGTTGTATCATTGCCTAAAGGAGTATTTTCTTTTTTTACCTGTATCTATCTTCGCTTCCTGTTATCCGTTTTACATGTTCAGGGAAAAAAACGATTACAGAAAAAGCGAGAACTTCTTGTCCCGAAAATCATTGTCATGCCAGTAACCCAATTAAATCAACGATACCAACAAGGCTA
>CALNBV010000096.1 GCA_937874515.1 uncultured Paenibacillaceae bacterium
CCTTTTTTTTAGTCGATAAGAAATTTATAAATTTCTTATCGACTAAAAAAAAGGTCCCTGATGGGACCTTTTTCTTTATTTTATACCTTTGGATTGCGATGGTATTCATATAACCAATGATCAAAAGCTTCCGCAGCTTGTTCCCATTCATCATCGTCATCAATAGGAGATAACTGATGCGTCCCATCTTCTGGGAAGGAATACTTAAATATAAAGGGACCATCTTCTGTTCCTCTAGGATGGACCACTGCATAAGGATTTCCACCCACTTCAAATTCCGTTAACACATCATAGGTTTCATCCATGCTTAATCCATGATTAAACCAGTTCACTTCATTACCAACCTTATTTCTAAGATGGTTAATTTCCAAACTTAATCCTCCTCATTTTCTGCGAGTATCGCATCAAATGTAGCCTCCACATTTTCCCATTCCTCATCACTTTCAATTGGGGTTAGGGTATCGGAACCATCAAAACGAAGGAAATGAATTTCATATTCTTCTTCATCTTCCTGGTCAACTGGAACAAGGCAGAGATAAGTACGGTCTTCAATATCAAAAATATACATAATACGAAAATCCCGATCTTCTTCTGTCCCTTCTTCTTGAATGGAAATCACTTCACCGACATCAATACCAAGTTCATTCATGTTCTCTTCAAATTCCATGTTGTGTCCTCCTATTTCCGGGCATCTAAATAATTTTGGAGAATAAAAACGGCGGCAACCTTATCAATTACCTGTTTTCTTTTTTTGCGACTTACGTCGGCACTTAGAAGGACTCGCTCGGCAGATACAGTGGTTAAACGTTCATCCCATAGTTTTACAGGAATCTGATACCGATTTTGAATCTCCTCCGCAAAAGATTGACACAATTGCCCACGAGAACCAATGGTTCCATCCATGTTTTTGGGAAGCCCTACTATAATTTCTCCAATTTCGAACTTTTTTATAAGTTCTTCAAGTCGGGCAAAGTCTTTCTTTTTTCCCTCTCTGCGGATTGTCTCAATCCCCTGTGCTGTCCAACCTAATTCATCACTAATTGCTACACCAATTGTCTTATCTCCGACATCAAGGCCCATTTTTCTCATGGTTTAACTCCTAATAATTGTACTAATCCTCATTGTTTCGGAGATAGGAGCGTACGAGTTCTTCAATTAATTCATCCCGCTCCAATTTGCGAATCAATGTTCTGGCATTATTATGGCGTGGAATATAAGCAGGATCCCCCGACAATAAATACCCAACAATTTGATTCGTGGGATTATACCCTTTTTCTTCAAGTGCGGCGTATACTTGCAACAGGACATCCTTAGGTTTTACCTCAACATCATCCTGTTTAATATTGAATTTCATTGTATGATCAATGGAACTCACAGGCCTTGCACCTCTTTTCAAACAAAGGATCTTATCCTTAATTAAATTCGCCTAACTATCTCCGATTCCTTTTTTCACAAATAGGAAAGTTATAATTGTTTTTGAACCCATTCATAAACAGTTTCCAATGCTGAAGGTAGCTTCTGCGGGTCTTTTCCACCGGCCTGAGCCATATCAGGACGGCCACCTCCACCACCTCCGCAAAGGGTAGCCACTTCTTTCACAAGTTTTCCTGCATGAAGGCCTTTGCCCAATAAATCTTTCGTAATACCAGCTACAATGTTTACCTTTTCATCGTTAACTGATCCTAAAACAATTACTGCACTGCCCAGCTTATTTTTCAGGTCATCAACCATGGTGCGTAGGTTGTCCATTTCCGCATTATTAACCACAGAAGAAAGGACTTTAACTCCCTCTATGTCTTTAATTTGATTTGTTAAACCTGACGCTTCCATATGGCTTAATTTATCACGCAGAGATTCATTTTCACGTTGTAATTCTTTCATTTCACCTTTTAAAGATTCAATGCGTTGAGGTACATTGCCAATGTTTGTTTTCAATTCCTCAGCTGCCGATTTAAGGACCTGTAACTGTTGATTTAAGTACCCATAAGCCATGCGGCCAGTCACAGCCTCAATCCTACGAGTACCTGCACCAATACCAGATTCGCTGATGACTTTGAATAAGCCAATTTCAGAGGAATTGTTTACATGGCATCCCCCGCATAATTCTAAGCTATAGTCCCCAACTTTTACAACGCGAACTTCACTGCCATACTTTTCACCGAATAAAGCCATTGCTCCCATCGCCTTGGCTTCTTCGATGGATTTATGGGAAATGTGCACTTGTAATGAATCCCAAATTTGTTGGTTTACAATGTTTTCAACTTGTTCTATTTCCTCTGCAGACATGCTTCCAAAATGAGAGAAGTCAAACCGCAATCTTTCAGAAGATACCAAAGAACCTGCCTGATTTACATGTTCCCCTAATACATCTTTTAATGCTCTATGCAATAAGTGTGTAGCAGTATGGTTTTTATTAATGTCAGCGCGGGAAGCCCGGTCCACACTCGCTTCAACAGTCTCACCCACTTTTAACGTACCTGCTTCAATGAGTACAGTCATTACATGTTGGCCATTTGGCGCTTTTTGTGTATCAGTGACTTTCCCTTTCATATTCCCAGCTAATAGGTAACCACGGTCTGCTACTTGCCCACCAGATTCAGCATAGAATGGAGTGGAATCAAGAATCACCTGACACTCTTTCCCTTCTCCTACCATATCAACAGACTCGTTATTATAAACGATGGCGATCACCTTCACATTAGCCATAAGTTCAGTATAACCGACAAATTCACTTTTTACTTTTAATTCTCCAAGAATTCCACCCTGGACATGCATACTGTTTTCGTCTTGATGGGCGGCTTGTGCTCTTTCCCTTTGCTCTTCCATGGCCCTGTCATACCCTTCGCGGTCAACAGTCATGCCTTGTTCAATGGCAAAATCCTCGGTTAAATCAAAGGGGAATCCATAGGTGTCATACAGTTTAAAGGCTTCAACCCCAATAATTTGGTTACGTCCTTCTTTTTTCGCTGCTTCTACAATATTGGAGAGAATCTGCAGTCCTTCATTAAGGGTTTCGTGGAAGCGTTCTTCTTCATTTTTAATAACCCGTTCAATAAATTCCCTTTTCTCTTCAACTTCTGGATAGTAGGAATGCATAATTTCCCCAACCACAGCTGTTAAAGTGTACAAGAATGGTTTATGGATTCCTAATACTTTTCCATAACGTACAGCCCGACGAAGAAGTCGGCGAATGACATATCCCCGGCCATTATTAGATGGGAGTGCTCCATCACCAATAGCAAATACAACGGTTCTTGAATGGTCTGCAATTACCTTCAGAGCAACATCAATATCTTGGTTTTCTCCATATTTAACCCCTGCTAATTGGCAAGTAGCTTCAATCATAGGGAATAACAAATCAGTTTCAAAGTTATTATCTACATCCTGAATAATGGATACCATGCGCTCAAGGCCCATCCCTGTATCAATGTTCTTTTTAGGAAGGGGGGTATAAGAACCATCTGGGTTATGATTATATTGAGAGAATACTAAATTCCAAATTTCTAAATAACGTTCATTTTCTCCGCCTGGATACAATTCAGGATCTGTTGGGTCATTGCCAAATTTCTCGCCCCGGTCATAAAAAATCTCACTGTTCGGTCCACATGGACCTTCACCAATATCCCAGAAGTTCCCTTCTAAACGAACAATCCGTTCTTCTGGAACTCCAATTTCCTTATTCCAAATTTCAAATGCTTCATCATCTTCGGGATGAATGGTGACAGATAAGAGTTCTTTGTCAAAATGAATCCACTCTGGTCCTGTTAGAAATTCCCATGCCCAATGAATGGCTTCACGTTTGAAATAATCCCCAACGGAAAAATTGCCTAGCATCTCAAAAAAAGTATGATGACGAGCCGTTTTACCCACGTTTTCTATATCATTTGTACGAATAGATTTTTGTGAGTTAGTAATACGGGGGTTTTCAGGGATTACACTGCCATCGAAGTATTTTTTTAAGGTGGCCACCCCACTATTAATCCATAATAAAGATGGATCATCAACTGGTATCAAAGAAGCACTGGGTTCAATATTGTGTCCTTTGCTTTGAAAAAAATCAAGGAACATTTGCCGAACCTCTGCTGAAGTCATCTTTTTCATTACTTATTCCCTCCAGATCCCTTTTACTTTCTATACATCAAAAAACCCTCAATCCCTTTCTTTCTCCCAAGGACGAGAGCTTTCATATCGCGATATTTCCCCTATCATCATGAAGCGGATGAATGGTACGATCATTTCAAATACAATCCAATATATTATACAAAGATTAAAGTGGACATGTCAATTTATCTACATTGGACACATTTATTCGGGGAGATCTGGCCTGCGCACTAAATGATGATAGGTATGTTGAAAAATGACTTTTCCTACAGCAACTAAAGGTACAGCAAAAATTAACCCTGTAATTCCAGCTACTTCTCCCCCAATTGTCACAGCAAAAATAATAAGTAAAGGGTGTAAATGGAGGGTTTTCCCCACAACCAACGGAGATACCACATTCCCTTCAAGAAATTGAATCAATAGATTAATAGCAATCGCAAAAACAGCCACCTTCCAGGACACAGTAAGAGCAATAATGATTGCCGGCGCAGCACCAATAAATGGGCCAATGTAAGGTATAACATCTGTAATGCCAGCAAATACAGCAAGAACACCTGCATAAGGCAAGCCAATGATTTTATAACCAATATAAGTCAAGACACCAAGAATAGCACAAACGGTTAATTGTCCCCGTATATATTGTCCAAGAGCGGTATCGATATCATGAAGGATTCTGCTCACTCTTCCCCGATAGGCCCCAGGAATCAACAATAATACACCCCTATGCATGGATTTCATATCTTTAAGCAAATAAAAAACAATGAAGGGAATCAATAAATAAACAAATATCTTCTCCAATAAATCATCCACATTTGCAACTAAACCGGTAAAATATCCATTCACCGTTTGCCCAAAGGTATTCATTCCATGGGTAAGGCCTCCCTGTATAGAAAAGGGGAGCATTGATTGTTGAATGTCCATTCGTTGTGCCCACATTCGAATGGTCACTAATAATTCAGGAATCTTGTTGGACAACTCTCGGAATTCCTGTAATAATACGGGACCCCCTTTAATGAATAGAACCGTAAGCAATCCAAAAAAGAAAAAATAGATTGTCAAAATAGAAAGCAGGCGAGGGATATGATGGCGATTCAGGAAATTGACAATTGGATTCAATAAGTAAGCAAATACTAATCCAACTAAAAAGGGGGTTAGCACTTTTTTGCTCATGATAAATAAACCGGAAAAAAAAGAACCGACCTTGTTAGCCATGAAGATCAAAACTAAGATCAACAAAGCGATTACAAGACCGGTTATCAAATTAGATTTTCTAATTTCCTTCATTTTCACCACACCCTCTTCGTAGATTTTTCTACGCTTTAGTATGGTCAAAAAGGACAGCTTTTACTTAAAATTATTTTCCAATAATAATTGGATAGTTGTTTTGATTATTGTTTTGGCCAGGATAATTGTTTTGATTCGTATTTGGGTTATTGTTCTGGTTATTGTTCTGGTTGTTGTTTTGATTATTCTGCTGATTATTATATTGTGTCGAATTGTTTTGTGATTTCTTTACAGGAACATCATGTAAATCTTCAATACGATGTTTATCCCCATCAACAGTAGTTATGGTCATAATATCATTACGGTCATCATATTCGATGCTTTGAATTTTGAAATAAATGGGTATTTGATAAAGCCCTGAGCCCGCTTTATATTTATATAATTCATCTTTCGTACCGTTTTTAACATGAATATTAAAAAATTCTACATAAGGAGAAAAATATACATTTTCTATAGTTCTTTTGTTACCGTTCCAATGTTTTAACAATTTATATGCATTATTATTCGTTGCATTAGCATCCTCCACCATGGCCATTTGCAAATTAATGGTTTGTAACAAATAGAGCTGTTGAGAATACTGCTTATCCACCACATACAATAACGCATTGGATTTGCTTAACCAATGAAGATAGGAGACATTCCCCACAACTTCCCTAAATAATTCCTTTTTCTCTGCATCAGCGATCACCAGTTCATTATTAGCTGTCGTATACGCAATTTCAGAACCATCTTCACTAATTAAATATTTTACTGCTTCAGCTGGGGCAGATGTAATTTTCGGTCTTTCTACAATTTCTGAAGCCACATCTGTCATTTCTGGTTGTTTTAAAAAACGGTCAAGGGCAAATAATCCGCCAAATTGTAAAATGCTAAAAATAAGTAGGGTTAATAGCCATTTGTTTTTTCTTTTTTTCATCTTATTTCACCCCATCTATAACAAAGCTGGTTGCTACATGCCTCTCGCCTAAGGGGTTTGATGGAGTTACAAGAAATTGATTATTATAAACCATTTCGGAGCTATATCCTCCATCTAAATTCGCAGCAACATAGGCTCCATGACTCAACATTTCCTTTTCTACATCCATTAGGGATGCGCCGATGCCACCATTTCCTCGACCTGATAAAACCATTAATAAAATAGCACCATCTTCCCGTTGTCCAATGGCTGTACGTGGGCCTACACCCCATGTATCATCTTTTGCCTTTAAATATGGTTTCCCATCTTTAACCAATTGGGGATAAAAACTTACTGCATCAGAAATACCGAGCTGTATTAACTCATTGTACGTATATTTACCTACTACAAGGACGCCTTCTTTGGTAATACCAATAATGGTCTCATTGGAGTTTTTATCCCCGGATATATAATTGCCACGAGAAACTGTAAGACCCATGGGAATCCCGCCGGTTCCTTTTCCTCCGATATCAGAAAAACCGCCTGCATTAATTCCCCCGATGGCATTTTCCCGTTTAATCATATCTGTTACCGTTTCACCAACATCGTTTAAATATTTCGTTGCTGAAACGTGCACTCTCTTCGGATCCTTGACTATTAATAAAGAACCACTATATTTCATGGTTTTAATGGGAACAACTTCAATTCCAGTATCATTTACATCTGCATATCCTTTTCCCACATGCATGGATCCTTTGGTGGTATTGTCAAGGCTAGGGCGGTATTTATCCAGGGTTTCTTTGGAGTAAAAAGGTTCAATATACCAGGCATGGCGACTAGTCAGTACCATTCCAATAACGGTACGCCGAATATTTTCAAAAGGACCATAAAGAGCTAGCGCTCCCGTTGTCGTTCCTAAATAGATAATGAATAGGAAGCCAACGAGGATCTTTTTCCATAAAGGCATTTTTTTAGCTTTTCTTCTTCTTTTGACTTTATATATTTTTTTATGTGCTTTTTCACGCGTTGCTTCAATCATCTTCTATCAAACATCCCCTCAATCACTCTTCTCCCAATGATACCCTTTCAATTATAAAACAAAATGAAATGAAAAAAATATGAAATGTATGTAAAAAACATAAAAAAGCCTGCGAATTTTTCGCAGGCTCTCCTTTTTTTGCCTTATCGGGCAAATCTTCTCACCATACGGCGACCAGAATTCATCATTCTAGTCATCCCTGACGTACTACGTTTGCGGAACAATCGAACCATTCCATATATGGCGGCTACAACTGCTCCTCCAATCCATAATGAACGTGCCATTTGATTCCCATCTCCTTACATATTGGTTTCAAAGGGCGGTGGGCAATCATCAAAAAATAAATCATTTAAACTATGCAAAGTCCCATCTTCCTCCACTTGATAAACAGAGGAGATTTTTTCTCCGGTAGCGACAAATTCAACAAAGCAATTCCAACAGTAATATTGATTGGTTCCAATTTTCCCGATATTCTTTCCATGGCAATTCGGGCAAGTAAACATCTTATTTCCCCCTGATTCAGAGCACCGGTTCCCTTTCCTCTACAATGAGGACTTCCTCTCCTAAAATGGCACCATGAGTATGGTCTAGGGTTTTTCTTCCAACCATAATGTCGGAAAGGATTCCGTCTGAAAGTTCATATGCTACAATTTTTGCCGGTTTTTCCTGAAAATAAACGTCTTCAATAAAACCTAAATGACGCCCGCAGGTGGTAACCACTGGTTTCCCCTTTAATTGTTCGGGACCAGCAAAAAGTGCGATCCAATCAGGAGAATGGTAATAAGATATAGCCCTTTTATTAGAAATTAAAACACAATCATTACCAATGGCGGAAATTGTCTCTGCCTTTAAATAACGCCCTTGTTTGAAAACACCTTTGTAGTTTAACAACAGGCCAAAATATTGCCACCGTTCATTAAAAAGAAGATCGCGGACTCGGCCCACCTCTTTCCCCGTCTTCAGTTCAATGACCGGAAGACCAATGATATCATGAGAACGATGCATGAACATCATCCCTTCCGTATCATTTAGTATGAGGGAGGAGACCATGAAATATGCCGGAAATCCTCCGGCATGTTATCCCATTTTCCGCAGTTCTTCTAATGCATTTTCAGCAAGAATATGTGATGGATTAATTTCCAAAGCTTTTTTTAATTGCTGCTCAGATTGCTCTAACTGGCCGAGAAATGCATAAGCTATGCCAAGATTAAAATGGGCATCATCATGCTGCGGGTCTAACTCTATAGCTGTAATAAATGCATCCCTTGCCTCTTCAAGACGATTAAACCTAGCAAGAGCCATGCCTTTATTAAAGTGTGCTTCTACATCATGTGGATGGATGGAAAGGCATTTATCAAAAGCATTAATAGCTTCATTATACCGCTCAGATTGAAGATAAGACATAGCAATCATGAAATATAAATCTTGATGATTCATTCCTTTGTTCTGGGCTTTCTCAAAGGCGACACGAGATGATTCATAATTACCTAAATTAAAATAAACATTTCCCATGCCATAATAGGCTAAAGGGGATTCAGGGGCTAATTCAATGGCCTTCATAAAATAACCAACTGCATCTTCCTGTCTACCCGTGGCTGCCAAAACATTGCCAATGTTACAGTAAGATTCAGAATACTGTGGGTCTGCTTCCATGGCACGGGTAAACATATTGATTGCTTCTTGAAAATGTCCTCTTGTTAATTCTTCTTTTCCTAAATCATTGAATTCTTCAGCTGTCTTATTCAATCTCACAATACCCCTTTCTGCCATTCACGCTTCCTTCATTATACCTCATGAAACCCATTATTTGTTTAACCTTTGGACAATTCTGGCTATTTTTTCAGCCGCCTGTTGGATTTCTTCGTCCGTATTTCCAAACCCAAAACTAAAGCGAATAGCCGAATCAACACAATCCTCTTCAAGCCCCATCGCTTGTAATACATGGGATGGTTGTAATGAACCTGCTGTACAGGCAGACCCCCCCGAAGCTGCGATTCCCTGAAGGTCTAAATTCATCAGCAGTGTTTCCCTTTTCACATTGGGAAAACTCACATTTAAAATATGGGGAAGACAATCCTCTTCAATATTATTAACAGTAAAATTCAGTCCGTCTTTTTTCCAGGTTTCCACCATAATGGATTTAAAACAGAGATATTTTCCCCATAGGCTTTCTTTATTGGCGGTAACTATTTCTAAGGCTTTAGCCAAACCAACAATTCCTGGCACATTTTCTGTTCCTGCTCTCTTTTTCTTTTCCTGGGATCCGCCATGGATATGTGAAGCTATTTTTACACCTTTTGCAATATATAAAGCGCCTACACCTTTCGGGCCATTTATTTTATGGGCAGAAAGAGACATTAAATCAATGGGCAATTCATTCAATTGGAACGACTCTAAACCTACAGCCTGTACTCCATCGGTGTGGAAATATACCCCATGTTCTCTGGCGATGTTTCCTAATTCATAAATGGGTTGCTTAATCCCCGTTTCGTTATTTCCAAACATAATGCTAATTAAACGAGTATCCGGTCGAATCGCCTGACGAAGGTCCTCCGGGTCCACTTTCCCATTTTTGCCAACGGGCAAATAGGTAATTTCAAATCCCCTGCCAGCCAGATAGTCACAAGTATGTAAAATAGCATGGTGCTCAATTTGGCTTGTAATCAAATGGCCCTGGCCAAATGCTTCCATTACGCCCACAAGTGCCAGATTATCGGATTCCGTTCCTCCACCGGTAAAAATAATTTCTCCTGGAGTTGCCCCGAGGCATTTCGCCACTTTTTCTCGGGATTGGTCGAGAGCTATTTTGGCTAATTGCCCATATCGATGTAAACTGGAGGGATTGCCAAACACCTCTTTATAGTAAGGAAGCATCGCTGTGAATACATCAGGATGTAATGGAGTAGTTGCTGCATGGTCAAGATAAACAGATTCCATTTTACATTCGCACTTCCTTACAATTAAATATAAAACATGTATGAATCATCATTATTACCTTTGTCTTCAAAGGTAATGAGATCTTGTAAAGTCGTTGAATCCAATACTTCACTAATACCATCACGGATTCTCAACCACAAATCCCGTTTTGCCGGGTCTTCTTCTTCCTCGAATTCCACAGGGCTGATCGGTCCTTCCAGTACGCGAATCACATCTCCTGCCGTAATTTCTTCAGGTGAACGAGATAATATGTATCCACCATAAGCGCCACGGATACTTTTTACTAATCCAGCGTTACGCAATGGAGCGACTAATTGTTCCAAATAATGTTCAGATAACCCATGTCTTTGAGCAATGGATTTCAATGAAATTTGTCCTTCTCCAAATCGATTTGCTAACTCCATCATAATGGTTAAACCATAACGTCCTTTAGTTGAAATTTTCAACTTTCTACACCTCACGTCCATTATTCTTTATCTTTTTTAAATAATCAGCCATATGTCTTTCGTATCCAAATTCCTTAGGATGATAAAATTGTTCCTTCACATCAATAGGAAGGTATTGCTGGGGTACAAAACCATTTATATAATCATGGGGATACAAATACCCACTGCCATGCCCTAATTTCTTCGCCCCTTTATAACTGCTATCCCGTAAATGGAGGGGAATGCCTCCATGGCCATTTTTGCGCACATAATCAAGAGTCTTATTTATGCCAACATAAGAGGCATTGCTTTTTGGCGCACAGGCTAGATAAACGGTTGCCTGGGCTAAGGGAATTCGACCTTCTGGCAACCCAAGCCATTCCAGGGCTTGAAAAGCGGATACCGCAACCTGTAATGCCCTGGGGTCCCCATTGCCCACATCCTCTGACGCAGATATGACGATACGGCGAGCAATAAAACGAGGATCTTCTCCGGCATCTAACATACAGGCTAACCAGTAAAGGGCAGCATCAGGATCTGAGCCACGAATGGATTTAATAAATGCGGAAATGGTATCATAATGGTTATCTCCAGCTTTATCATATCGCACCGCTCGCCGTTGAATGGAATCCACAGCAACATCTAAGGTTATATGTAAGTTGCCATTTTCCCCAGATGGTGTTGTTGCCACAGCTAATTCCAGTGCATTTAATAAACGGCGGCTATCCCCATCCGCATAACGAATCAGATGATTTGTCGCCTCCTCATCTATTTCGATTGTAAGGCCCCCATATCCTTTTATAGGATCTTTTAAAGCCCTTTGCAAAACGCGAAGTAGTTCATCTTCCTTCATTAAATGCAATTGGAACAATTGAGAGCGGGATAACAGGGCCGCATTCACTTCGAAAAAGGGATTTTCTGTAGTAGCACCAATTAACCTGATGGTCCCATCCTCAACATGGGGAAGAAGAGCGTCCTGTTGGGATTTATTAAAACGATGAATTTCATCTACAAACACTGTCGTGCCCTGTTCATACATGGCAAAACGGTCCCTGGCTTCCTCTACGACCCGACGTATATCTGCTACGCCAGCAGTGACAGCATTAATATCGATAAAGTGGGTTTTCGTTGTATGTGCGATAATTCTAGCCAGGGTTGTCTTCCCTGTACCAGGGGGACCATAAATAATTAAAGAGGTAATTCTGTCTGCTTCAATAGCTCTGCGCAGTAATTTCCCTTCCCCAAGAATATGTTCCTGCCCTATAAATTCCAGGAGTGTGACTGGTCTCATCCGATCAGCTAAGGGTTGGTTTCTGCTTTTCACAGGATTTTCTTGATCTGAATAAGAGAACAAGTCCATCTTTAATCTCAACCTTCCCGCTGGATTTCAATGCCGTTTTTTTCTAATAAACCTCTTACCACTACGCTGGCCAAAATTAATCCTGCAACAGAAGGTACAAACCCATTGCTCGCAGGGGGACTGGTCACTTTGCGAATGGGGGAATCAGGATCTGCAACAACTTCTGGCAGAACTTCTTCGTGAATCTTAATGGGAGATTCAGTGGAGTAAACAACAGGCACTCCCTTTTTTATTCCCCGTTTTCTCAATTCCCGGCGGAGTACTTTCGCAATAGGATCATAGGATGTATCAAATAAGTCAGCTACTTTAAACTGTGTAGGATCTATTTTATTAGCAGCCCCCATACTGGAAATAAAAGAAATGTTTCTTTCCTTACATTCCAAGATTAAATGAAGTTTTGCGGAAACCGTATCCATGGCATCCACTACATAATCTAAGGGATAACTGAATAACTCATGAGCCGTATCTTCCCTATAGAAAGTTTGTAACGTGACTACATCACATTCAGGGTTGATGGATGCTATCCTTTTTTTCATTACTTCCACTTTGGGTTGTCCTACGGTTTCTAAAGTAGAATGAATTTGTCGATTAATATTGGTAATGTCTACACAATCCTTATCCAAAATAACAAGACGTCCAATTCCCGTTCTGGCTAATGCCTCTACTGTAAAAGAACCAACCCCTCCAACACCTAATACAGCTACGGTACTATTACGGAAAAGTTGATATCCTTCCTGACCAAACATTAATTCAAGTCGTGAAAACTGATGGGCCATTTCTTTCTCCTTTGGAAATATTTTTCGAAGTTACTATACCATATTTCCATAATTCCTTGCATCCCTATATGATTTAATAATCTAAAAAACCTACAAGGAGATCATCCTCGTAGGTTTATTATTCTCAATTATGAACGAAGAAAGAACCCCATTATGCCGTGTTATGCCTGGTTTTGAACCTGCTCTCGCAGGTGGGTGCCCTGCCTTCTACTTTACACGTCCGCATAAATGCGGCTTGTGCGCCATAGTAGGACTCGAACTCCCGAAAACACACGTGTTGGCTCAAAACGAAAGGTTAAATCACGAACATCGCAGGGCTCTTTCTTGTTTGTATCTTCATATTACACATTTAGAAAACCAAATGCAAGGGGAAATGATCCCTATTTTATGTTAGGTCTGTGAATTCTTATAGATAGCTCTTCTAATTGTTTTGGATCTACCTGACCTGGTGCATCGGTCATCAAATCTTTAGAACTTGCTGTTTTCGGGAATGCAATGGTATCCCGAATGCTATTGCGACCGGCAAGAATCATGATTAAACGGTCTAAACCAAAGGCAATACCGCCATGTGGTGGTGTACCATATTCGAATGCATCCAATAAGAAACCAAATTGCTCATACGCTTCCTCTGGGCTAAATCCAAGAGCGGTAAACATTTTTTCCTGGATATCCCGACGGTAAATCCGCATGCTGCCGCCACCAATTTCATAACCGTTTAATACAAGGTCATAGGCCTGTGCCCGAATTTTTCCTGGGTCTGTATCAAAATAATGAAGGTCTTCATCACGTGGGCGGGTAAACGGATGGTGAAGGGCTACATAGCGTTTTGCGTTTTCATCCCACTCTACTAATGGGAAATCCACAATCCAGCAGAAAGCATATTTATTTTCGTCAATTAATCCCAATTCTTTACCGAATTTCAAGCGGAGAGCGCCAAGGGAATCCGCAACCACTTTTGCCTTATCAGCAACAAAGAGAAGCAGGTCATTGTTTTCAACAGCCATCCGGTCTTTGATTTGTGCAATTTCTTCTTCAGTAAAGAATTTAGCAATAGGTCCTTTAATATCCTCATCTTTAAAGGCCATCCAGGCTAAGCCTTTTGCACCGTATTTGGCTGCGAATTTCATTAATTCATCTACATCTTTTCGGGAGTAATGGGCACACCCTTTTACATTAATCCCTTTAACTTCCCCACCTTTTTGGATGGTTGCGTTAAACACCTGGAAGCCACAACCTTCTGCAATATCGGAGATGTTCACTAATTCCATGCCAAAGCGAAGATCCGGTTTATCAGAACCATATTTATCCATTGCATCTTGATAGGACATGCGTTGGAAAGGAACCTGCACATCAAGGCCTACAGCGTTTTTGCAAACACCTGTCACCATTTCTTCCATCATGGGGAGAAGTTCTTCCATAGGCAAGAAAGAGGTCTCAATATCCACCTGGGTAAACTCAGGCTGGCGGTCTGCCCGCAAGTCTTCATCACGGAAGCAACGTACAATTTGGAAATAACGTTCAAATCCAGATACCATCAACAATTGTTTGTACAATTGTGGGGACTGTGGCAATGCAAAGAATTCCCCAGGATACACACGGCTTGGCACCAAATAGTCACGAGCCCCTTCAGGTGTACCTTTAATAAGCATCGGGGTTTCTACTTCTAAGAATCCCTGGCTATCTAAGTAGTCACGGAATTGTTTTGCTACTTTATAGCGCAATTCCATTGTTTTATACATTTCTGGACGGCGTAAGTCTAAATAACGGTATTTTAAACGCACTTGTTCATCCACATCAATGCCATCTTCAATAAAGAAAGGAGGGGTTTTGGCGCTATTAATGATTTCAATTTCATCAACCTGGATTTCAATTTCTCCAGTTAACATGTTGGGATTCACAGTTTCTGCATCCCGTTCAACCACTTTCCCTTTGATCGCCAATACATATTCAGTACGGACTTTATCACCAATGGCATGGGCTTTTTCATTGATTTCTGGGTTAAATACAACTTGTACAATCCCTGTTCTATCACGTAAATCAACAAAGATTACGCCTCCAAGGTCCCGGCGTTTTTGTACCCAACCATTTAATACAACAGTATTTCCTACATCACTTTTACGTAGCGTGCCACAGAAGATGCTTCGTTGTTGGAATTCCATCTCTTTACTTCCCTTCCCTTTCTCCGATAATTTGTTTAATCCGGTTCACAACATCATCTAAGGCAGATTCCTGTTGTTCTCCAGTTTCCATATTTTTAATCACAGCAATCCCACGGGCAATTTCATCTTCTCCAAT
>CALNBV010000097.1 GCA_937874515.1 uncultured Paenibacillaceae bacterium
TTTTCCATTAAAGGTTTCATTTCTTCGGCAGGGAACGGATAAATTAAGCGGACATGGGCCTGGTTGGTTTTAATGCCTTCCGCTTCAAAACGTTCTCTTGCTTCTTCAATGGTACCCCGAGTGCTTCCCATACCCACAATCAATACTTCAGCATCATCATATTTCGCATCAGACACTACAGGATTTGGGAATTTAAGATTGTTCAATTTATTTAAGCGTTTATCCATTTGCTTAACGCGAATAATCGGATCCTCAGTAGGACGGCCCATTTCATTATGTTCTACCCCGGTCATATGGTGAATCCCATTCTTTTGTCCAGGAATAACACGTGGAGAAATACCGTCTTCAGTAACTTCATAACGTTTGAACATTTCACCTTCAGGTTTTGGCACTTCATTGCCAGGCAAGAGTTTACCACGACGAATTTCTACTTTAGAAAGGTCGATTGGTTCAACAGTTTGTTTTCCAAGAGAAAGTTGAAGGTCGGTAATTAAGATAACCGGTACCTGGAACTCTTCAGCAATGTTGAATGCTTCTGCTGTGTCATAGAATGCTTCTTCAACAGTACTTGGCGCAATAACCACTTTTGGAATTTCACCGTGAGTGGAGTAAATCATTGCATTCACGTCAGATTGTTCTGTTTTGGTAGGCATCCCTGTAGATGGACCCCCACGCTGGGTATTCACAATAACGATAGGTGTTTCGGTTTCACCTGCAAGGCCAATAGCTTCAGTTTTAAGAGAAAGCCCTGGGCCGGAAGAAGCGGTGATTGTACGTACACCTGCATAGTTGGCACCAATAGCCATGGTAATAGCAGCGATTTCATCTTCTGTTTGAATAACAGCACCGCCAAGATCTGGCAACTTTTTAATAAGGTATTCCATAATTTCAGAAGAAGGTGTAATCGGATAAGCGGACATGAAACGGCAGCCACCTGCAATTGCACCCATAGCGATTGCATCGTTCCCGATTAAGTACATTCTTTTCTTGCCATCTGCTGGTTGAAGTTCAAAATCATTCAGAACGCCAGCTTCATTTTTCACATATTCAGCACCCCGGGAAATGGCTTCCATGTTTTTGTCAACCACTTTTTGTCCCTTTTTGCCAAATAACTCAGTAACAACTTCTGTAAAGGATTCTAAAGGTAAACCAAGGAGAGCGATTGAAGCCCCAATGGCTACCATGTTTTTCATTAAAGATGTTCCAAGTTGTTCTGCGATTTCCGTAAATGGTACCGCATACATACGAACATCCATGCCCTCTGGTGCTTTTGGATTAAATTTGCTATCAGCAACAATAACGCCACCCTGACGAAGCTCTGGGCTGTTTACATCAATGGTTTCCTGGTCAAATGCGACAAGAATATCCAGAGTGTCAGAAATTGCAGTTCTTTGTTTTGTGCTTACACGAATCTTGTTACTGGTATGCCCACCCTTAATACGGGAAGAGAAATGGCGATAACCATAAAGGTAATACCCAAGCCGGTTTAATGCTATTGCAAAAATTTCCCCCGTACTGTCGATCCCTTCACCTTGCTGTCCCCCAACTTTCCAAGAAAGTTGATCAATCATTAACTCCACCCCTTTTAATGCGATCGTTAGATTGTTTTTTGCGAGATATATGTATTCCCATCAATAAAAACAAATTTGAACAAATTGTGTCTCTAAACAGTTTTCATTGTAGACCTGATTTTTGAAAAATGCAACCCTTGTTTCACATTTCGGAAACAATTTTAGTAATTCCCTATTATATCCAAATAAACCCTATTCCAATTTCCCCAAAACCATTTTTCAACCTGGGTTGATGTGTAATGCTGCAAAAGGATTTCCCGCAAATGTACATATTCTCCCTGGTTTTCTAAGCGATGAATCATTTGATCGATGCCATCAAAATCAGACCCAAAAGCCATATGATCCTCGGCACCCAAATCAAGAAGGTGTTCTATGTGTTTAATTAAATCTGTTATAGTTACCTGTTCCTTTTTGCTCACAAAGGCTGGAACAAAAGTAAGGCCAATCACCCCTCCCTTAGAAATGAGCATGCGAATTTGATCATCCTCTAAATTCCGGGGATGATTACATATTGCTCGACAGTTTGAATGGCTAGCAATAAAGGGTTGGGAACTTCGTTTTGCTACTTCCCAAAAACCCGGTTCAGCAAGATGAGAAACGTCTAATACTATGCCTAACCGATTTGCTTCCCTGATTAATTCTCTCCCGAATCTGGATAATCCTGCTGCATTTTTTTCTCCGCATCCATCTGCTGCCTCATTACGAAAATTCCACGTTAAACCAAGACAACGAACCCCTAGTCGATATAAAATCCTCAAGTATTCCAGGGAACCTTCAAGAGCATCTGCCCCCTCTAGGGATAAAAGACCACCTCGTTTCCCTGAATCCTTGAGTTTAAGCAAATCATCTGCTTTTAAGATGGGAACCATATAGGATTGATCTTTCACGATTTTTTCATAAAAAAGGTCCACCATGGTCAATGCTGTTGAAAATCGCTGAGAACCATTTACCTTTTCCGGAATGTAAATGGCAAAGGTCTGCACCTTTACATCCGCTTTTTTCATGTTATGATAATTGACCTGCATGGATACCTTGTCGTTATAAAAATCCTGCTCATGTTCCCATAATTTCCACAACACATCACAATGGCCGTCAAAGATTATCATTTCCTTCACCCCCGATTAAAAATTCAGGAAAATAATCTGTTTCATAAAGAAAACTAGGCTGTCGCAAAGCCTTTAGGCGAAAGCGGCAGCCTTTATAAGAATTATATATATTCTGGTAAAAAATAAGAATGCCTGTTTATTCCTGGAGGAATAAAACAGGCTTATCTTTTAACAATGCAATTGATTTAAAAAAATACTACCTTGGTTCTACAATTAATTTTATTGCTGTACGTTCTTCCCCGTCAATCAAGATGTCTGTAAAGGCTGGAATACAAATTAAATCAACCCCACTGGGAGCTACAAACCCTCGTGCAATGGCAACTGCTTTAATTGCCTGATTAAGCGCCCCTGCGCCAATTGCCTGCAATTCAGCCGCACCCCGTTCGCGGAGAACCCCGGCGAGAGCACCAGCCACAGAATTAGGATTAGACTTTGCTGAAACTTTTAATACTTCCATCTTTTTGACCTCCTTGGATAGATTGATAATTACCACTTCCAATTTATTCAGCCGGGATTAAAAACATTCCTAAGATCGCTAAGGAGTTGAGGGAAGATTCGAAATATTCTGTTGTATTGATTAAATCCTATTATTCCATAAAAATATGATCATCGTCAATCAAAATACGTTTAATTCCTGTTGCGCGGCCTGTTCTTTTTTCTAAAGTAATAAAAACCCCATTGATTTGCGGTGAGGTATTCGCTACTTCAAAGCGGACAGGCAACCCGGTGAGGAATCTTTTCACCACTGCATCCTTTTCCATCCCTAGAATGCTATTACGTGGTCCACACATGCCAACATCCGTTAGATATGCTGTTCCCCCTGGAAGAATTCGTTCATCCGCAGTTTGCACGTGGGTATGGGTACCAACCACTGCACTCACCTTCCCATCTAAAAACCAGGCGAGAGACAGCTTTTCAGATGTAGCCTCGCCATGGATATCCACAAAAATATAAGGGGTTCGTTTACGAATGGTTTCAACAAGGGCCGAAGCTTTAGAAAAGGGACATTCTGAAGGAGGCAAGAAAGTTCTCCCTTGCAGATTAATAACAGCCAGTTCTTCCCCAGAAGGGGTTTTAACATAGGTATATCCTCTTCCTGGCACACCTTCAGCAAAGTTAGCAGGACGAACAATTTTGCTATCTTCATCTATAAAATCAAAGATTTCTTTATTATCAAATGTATGATTGCCCATAGTAATGGCCCCCACACCTAACTCGTAGAACTGACGGGCTATTTTTTGAGTGATTCCTCGTCCTGAAGCTGCGTTTTCCCCATTTATTACCACAGCATCTGGGTGATATTTCTTCTTTAAAAGGGGAATCATTTTTTGCAAGGCATCCCTGCCTACTTGACCAACCACATCACCTAAAAATAAAAGTTTCATGTTTTATCCACCTTATTATCGCAACAAAAGCTTCTACCGTTTAACGGAGAAGCTTTTGTGATGTTATTTTGCATATTCAACTGCTCTCGTTTCCCGAACCACCGTAACTTTAATATGTCCAGGATAGTCAAGCTCATTTTCAATCTTTTTGGTAATATCTCTAGCCAAACGATGAGCTTCAATATCATCTATTTGGTCAGGTTTTACCATAATCCGAATTTCCCGACCTGCTTGAATTGCATAAGATTTCTCTACACCTTCAAAGGATTCGGAAATTTCTTCGAGCTTTTCAAGACGACGAATATAAGTTTCTAAAGTTTCCCGACGTGCTCCTGGCCGCGCTGCAGATAAAGCATCAGCAGCTGCAACCAACATAGCAATAACGGAAGTTGGCTCCGTGTCACCGTGATGGGATGCAATCCCATTGATCACTACCGGATGTTCTTTATACTTTTTCGCAATTTCAACGCCAATTTCAACATGAGAACCTTCAACTTCATGGTCAATGGCTTTACCAATATCATGCAACAAACCTGCTCGTTTCGCAAGAAGTTGGTCTTCTCCTAGCTCTGCAGCCATTAAGCCGCAAAGGTGAGAGACTTCGATAGAATGTTTTAAAACATTTTGTCCATAACTTGTACGATATTTCAAGCGCCCGAGAATTTTAATTAAATCAGGATGCAATCCATGAATTCCCGTTTCAAAAGTGGCTTGTTCACCATACTCTCGAATTCGTTCATCTACTTCCCGACGGGCCTTTTCTACCATTTCTTCAATACGTGCCGGATGAATCCGACCGTCTGCTACTAGCTTCTCCAGTGCGGTCCGCGCTATTTCACGGCGGACAGGATCAAATCCAGACAGAATAACAGCTTCCGGCGTGTCATCTATTATCAGATCGATACCCGTTAAGGTTTCAAGCGCACGAATATTCCGACCTTCCCGTCCGATAATTCGTCCCTTCATTTCATCATTGGGAAGGGCAACAACGGAAACAGTGGTTTCAGCCACGTGATCTGCTGCACATCTCTGAATGGATGTGGTGATAATCTCACGAGCTTTCTTATCCGCTTCTTCTTTGGCTTTCTGCTCTATTTCCTTGGCCAATAAACTGGCTTCATGACGAACTTCAATTTCTACCTGGTTTAGGATATGTTCACGGGCTTCATCCCTTGTCAGGCTGGAAATACGTTCCAATTCGGCTTCCTGCTCTTTTAATAGTTCTTCTGCCCGGGTATGCATTTCTGATATAGTTAATTCACGCCGATCAAGATCAGCTTCTCTGCGTTCGTATAATTCCATTTTCCGGTCCAGGGATTCTTCTTTTTGAAGGACCCGCTTTTCCAGTCTTTGAATTTCGTTCCGCCTTTCGCGTAATTCCTTTTCTGCATCTGTCCGCAGTTTATGCACTTCATCTTTCGCTTCAAGGACGGTTTCTTTTTTCAGTGCTTCCGCATCTTTATGTGCCTGTTCAACAATGTTCTTGGCGGCTGTTTCAGCACTAGAAATCTTCGCTTCCGCTAAAGATTTACGTACGAGATAACCGATTCCCGCTCCGACCACCAGAGATGCAAGAGCAACAACTAGAATGATTAATAATTCCATTTCGTTTCACCTCCTTGCATCTGAGGTTGATTTTTTAAATTTTAACTTACACGGATTCTTCGGGTTACATCAAATTTCCTGCTTTTGCATAAAATCGAGTTCATCGACTCATCGGAAAAATTAAAACCCATTTGTAACTGTTTTCATTCATTAGCTTTCAAAGAATATTCCTATGACTCAATAATGGAATATCCAGATTTTATTGTGCCATTATTGATAACGATTGTCAAGAATAGCCATACTCTATAATATGCTTTAATGGCTGTATTAGTATAAATCCTCACTCTGTATCAGTGATTCTTTCAACTGTTCTAAGACAGAAGAGATCACTTCATAGCTAAAACCTTTCCGTTGCAAAAAAGGTCCTATTTTATTTCTCATTTCCATCCCGTTGGAAAAAAGGGGACGGGGATACTTTTTCAATAGGATTTTTTTTGCAGCCTCTAGCTCTTCTATGAAACTAATTTCATCTAAAGCATCATCTATTATATTGGAATCCACTCCTTTCCTATTTAATTCAAAACGCAATAAATTTCTTCCTCGTGGTTTTAAGTGCATTCGTTCCATGACCCACTGATGAGCAAACTGATGGTCATCTAAATACTTTTTCTCACGAAAGGTTTCACAAACCTGATGAATGGTTTCATCAACAAACCCTTTCTCATGCAAATGTTTTATTAGTTCCATTTCGGTTCGGGGACGAATCCCCAGATACCGAATACCATAATATTCAGCTCGCTTCACTTCGTCTGCCAAAAGTAACTCTTCCAAATCTTGTTCAGAAATCATTTTGCCTTTTTTTAACCTATATTTAACAATTATATCCTCATGGACAGCAAAACCATACTCATCATTTAGAAAAACATTAATACGGTGTTGATTTTTCTTTTGTCTTTCTAAACGAGTAATTTCCTTTTCCATTTCTCCACTTCCCTACTCTTTACCTGCTGTGAACTGAATCTAAGCTTTGGCCTACAGCAACGTAAAATGCATCTCCCACTAGTAAGATAAAAGGACATCAAGAAATTCCTGATGCCCTTCTTCTCTCACTTATTATTCAAAATCTAGCATAAAGGCTTCTTCATCATTGGCAGCAGTAGAATCTGCAGTGGCACTTTGCGTTAAATTATAATGTTCACGAATTTTAGACTCAATCTCTGCTGTTATATCAGGATTTTCTTTTAAGAAGACTTTCGCATTCTCTCGACCCTGGCCTACTCTTTCGCCATTATATGAATACCAGGCACCGCTTTTATTGACAATGTCAAGGTCAGCGCTAATATCCAGAATGCTGCCCTCTTTAGAAATCCCTTCTCCATACATAATATCTACTTCACATACTTTAAATGGTGGAGCCACCTTATTTTTCACAACTTTAATTTTTGTTCGGTTTCCTACCATTTCATTGCCCTGTTTAATGGTTTCTGAACGGCGAACTTCTAAACGAACAGAAGAGTAAAACTTCAGGGCACGTCCACCAGGGGTGGTCTCAGGATTTCCGAACATTACACCAACTTTTTCCCGTAATTGGTTAATAAAGACCGCAATGGTTTTGGACTTACTAATGGCTCCAGCTAGTTTCCGCAGTGCCTGGGACATTAAGCGGGCCTGTAACCCTACATGGGCATCACCCATATCCCCTTCAATTTCCGCTTTTGGAACTAACGCAGCGACAGAATCGACAACAACAATATCCACAGCACCAGAGCGGACAAGAGCTTCTGCAATTTCCAGTGCCTGCTCACCAGTATCTGGTTGGGACAACAATAATTCGTCAATGTTTACACCTAAATTACGGGCATATATTGGATCCATGGCATGTTCCGCATCAATAAATGCTGCAGTTCCGCCAGCTTTTTGCACTTCAGCGATGGCATGTAATGACACAGTTGTTTTACCAGATGATTCAGGTCCATAGATTTCAATAATACGTCCTCTTGGATATCCACCAACGCCCAGGGCAATATCCAGAGCAATGGATCCACTGGACACAGTGGAAACTTGATGTGCCTCTGCTACTTCACCTAATTTCATAATTGAACCTTTGCCAAATTGTTTCTCAATTTGGCGTAATGCCATATCTAAAGCAGCTTTGCGATCGGACAAAGCTATCGCTCCCTTCAATTAACTGTTACTTGTATTTCTTACAAACCTATTCTACCTTTTTTTCTGACTGTTGCCAAGGTTTTTTTGCGAACATTTATTCGCTTGTGTTTTATATTTTCCAATTTTTGTAACATTATTTGTTAACTAACTATAAATATACAGTTGACAATTCCTGCACTCTTTTTTAATCTTATAATTGTAAACTTTATTTATAAATAGGTTAACAAATAGAAGGGAAGGAGAGAAGCCTTAGTACAGGAGTAACTATTTTCCTGTAACAGGCACAAATGAACATGTTAAAAGGAATTTTTATCACAGGAACTGATACAGGAGTGGGGAAAACCTTTGTAACAGCTTGTCTTACAGCTTTTTTACGGGAACAAAAGATGAACCCAATTCCATATAAACCCATACAAAGTGGTGCCATTAAAACCGGCCAAGGACTTATTGCTGAAGATGTAGAAGTCTACCGAAAAGTACTTGGCTTTACTGATAAACAAGAAAAGTATTGTTCTTATGCATTAGAAACGCCAGTCTCCCCCCATCTAGCAGCCAAAAAAGAGGGAAGAAGAATTTCCTTCGAAGAGATTGAAGGGCATTTTAATGCACTAAAAAGCAACCATGATTTCATTGTAGTGGAAGGTGCCGGTGGCCTCGGTGTTCCTTTAATAGAAGAAACAGACAGGATTCATTTAACAGGAGATTTGATTCTGCAATTGCAACTACCCATTCTCCTTGTCACCCATCCAGGTTTAGGAACAATCAATCACACTTTATTATCGGTCTCTTATGCAAAATCACTGGGAATCCCTGTACTTGGACTCATCGTAAATCAATGGCCGGAACATCCAACGGAAATGGAAAAAGACAATATACAAATGATGGAGAAACTTTGCCAGATTCCCATTCTGGGTCTTATCCCTGCTATGCCTGCACCAGCTGAAGAGTATATTTTAACCCATTGGCCGAAAATCCGGGAATCTTTCGATAAAGAGAAACTTTTGGAATTGCTAAAGGAGGAAACAAAGAATGAAAGAACAACTAGAACAATGGGATAAGGAATACTTGTGGCACCCCTTTACACAAATGAAACAATATCGCCAGGAAACTCCCTTAATTATTGAACGGGGAAAAGGAAGCTACTTAATCGATATGGATGGGAACGCCTATTTAGATGGATACTCCTCCCTCTGGGTCAATGTACATGGACATAACCATCACGAATTAAATGAAGCCCTGCGCCAGCAAGCAGAGAAAATCGCCCATTCTACCCTGCTAGGATCCGCAAACATTCCATCCATTCTTCTCGCTAAGAAACTGGTGGAAATTACACCACCAGGATTAAATAAAGTATTTTATTCTGATGCAGGGTCAACTTCTGTAGAAATCGCTTTAAAAATCGCTTATCAGTATTGGAAGTTGAAAGACCCTATTCGATATGCCCAGAAAAATAAATTCATCTCCCTAAAAGAAGCCTATCATGGAGATACTGTTGGTTCTGTAAGTGTTGGGGGGATGGATTTATATCACAAAATCTTCAGTCCTTTGCTTTTTGAACGTTTGGAAATGCCTACACCATACACCTACCGCATGACTCCTGATAATGATGAAGAAGCCTGCCTACATATGTGTCTGAACCAATTGGAAGACCTATTGAAAGAACACCATGAAGAAGTGGCAGGCCTCATCATTGAACCATTGGTACAGGGAGCAGCAGGAATGGTCACAGCTCCAGATGGTTTCTTATCCGGTGTCCGTGAATTGTGCACCAAATACAATGTATTAATGATTGCCGATGAAGTAGCGGTAGGTTTTGGCCGGACAGGTACCCTATTTGCCTGCGAACAGGAAAATGTTTCTCCTGATCTTTTCTGTATGGCAAAAGGCCTCACAGCCGGTTACATGCCTCTCGCTGCTACGTTAACAACAAATGAGGTATTTAATGCTTTTCTTGGCGAGCCTGAAGAAATGAAAACCTTCTACCATGGTCATACCTATACAGGAAACCAATTGGCCTGTGCCGTGGCATTAAAAAATATTGAACTCATTGAAAAGAATAAACTGATTCCTTCTTTACAGGAAAAAATTGCACTCATGAAAGAAAAACTCGCTTCCTTTAAAGAACTGCCCTTTGTGGGAGATGTTCGCCAGCGGGGTATGATGGCGGGGATTGAATTAGTTATGAACAAAGAAACGAAAGAAATATTCCCATCCCATCTGCAAGTGGAACATCAAGTCACCCTTGAAGCCCGAAAAAGAGGGGTTCTTACACGTCCCCTTGGCCCTGTGATTGTCCTTATGCCCGTCTTATCCATAAGCATAGATGAACTGGGTCAACTTTTACAAATGCTGTATGATTCAATAAAGGTTGTCACAGAAAAGTTTTCCCACTCCAATGTTTAATATATAAACATATTTAGGGTATCAGCCTTCGCTGGTACCCCCTTTTTATAGTTAAAGAAAAAGTAGCCTGTCTATTATGACAGGCTACCTTTCTTTATAAAAGATCTTATTTTCTTACGCGGGGTTTTGCAGGTTCCACATTTACCCGTTTTCCTTTGATACGAGAGTTCCGTAAAGCTTCATAAACAAAAGGAGCAACTTCTTCAGTTACCTCTACAAAGGAGAAGCTTTCAAAGATATCAATACGACCAATGGACTTATCAGAAATCCCTACTAAGTCAGCAATTTCCTTTACTAATTCAATTGGACGCATTTCCATGTTTCGACCAATATTCATAAAGAAACGGACCATTCCTTTTGATGCCCCTGTTTCTCCGAAATCATACAGCTCATCTTCACTTGAAGAAATATTAGAGGAGAAAGCAAGAGAAAGGGCTGCAATGGCGATTTTTTCCATAGGGAAGTCTTCTTTTAATTGATCCACTACTTCCATAAATGGAGTTAAATCTTCATCGTTTTCTAGTAAAGAAACTAACTGTTCCTTCCACAGGGTTTGTTGGCGTTCAAGCACTTCTTCCATAGAAGGAACATTACGGGATTCTAAATTAATTTTAGAAACTTTTTCAATGGTTCTTAATTGTTTCATTTCCCGTGGTGTTACAAGGGTGATTGCTAACCCTTTCCGTCCTGCACGGCCAGTACGGCCAATGCGATGGACATAGCTCTCTGGATCTTGTGGAATATCGTAATTGATTACATGGGATACATTTTCAACATCAATACCCCGGGCAGCCACATCTGTAGCAACTAAGAATTCAATGCTTGAATCACGGAATGCTTTCATCACTTTATCACGCTGAGCCTGGCTTAAATCCCCATGTAAACCATCCGCCATATAACCACGTTCTTGCAAGGATTCCGTTAATTCATCTACGCCCCGCTTGGTACGGCAGAAAACAATGCCTAAATCGATTTCTTCACTATCAAGAATGCGGCATAAGCTATCTAATTTATTTTTTTCAAATACTTTATAGTAAACCTGATGAATCGTTGGAGCGGTTACTTCTTTACGGCTAATAGCCACTGTTTCTGGTTCATTCATATATTTACGGGATAGGCGTTTAATTTCTGGCGGCATTGTTGCTGAGAACAATAAGGTTTGCCGTTCTTGAGGAGTATCTTT
>CALNBV010000098.1 GCA_937874515.1 uncultured Paenibacillaceae bacterium
GGTTACACCTGTAACACAAATCAGATGGAGTCTTCTTGCCGAAACGGATAAAAGTTGGGAAAATTCCTCATCCTATTAAACAAATCATGTTATAAAAGGGGAGTTTTCACTTGAAATCGCGCAAAATTTGGTTTGGTGCTCTGGCCTTAGTGGTAATAGCTACTGTATTTATGCTTAACCGACCGCCATCTGGCACACAAATCCAGAGGGAAAAGACAACAAAAAAGGAGACCATACACAAGGTAAAAGCACCAACATCAAAAATAAACAATATTCAACAAGTCCTTGATGCAAGAAAAAAACTTGAACAAAGTACTCGTATCGTTACGATCCATCATAACAGTCGGGATAAAAGCCATTATATGAAAAACGAAGTTGCAGTCAAGTTTAATAAACGTCTTAGCCACCAGGAATTAAAAGCTCTTTCAAATTCCGTTAACGGTGAAGGTGCCATACATCATGACCATATTTATATTTTTAAATCAAAAAATTGGTCTTCTCATAAATTGGTAGATTTTTTTACTAAACAAAAAAATGTGTTATTTGCTGAACCCCATTACTTGCTATTGCCAAATATGGTTCCAAATGACACCTTTTATCCAAGTTATCAATGGAACATGCCTATCATCGATATGGAAAAAGCCTGGGATATTAGTAAAGGAAAAGAAACAATAAAAGTTGCTGTTATAGATACAGGAGTGGAATTAAACCATCCTGAATTCAAGGGGAAATTAACTTCCGGTTATAATGTGTTGTCTGGTTCTAGCAATGCAAATGATGACAATGGACATGGCACCCATGTTACAGGAATCATTGCAGCCCATATTAATAACAAAGAAGGCATTGCTGGAATGACCTGGTATAATCCAGTCATTCCAATTAAAGGAATCGGAGCGGATGGAAGTGGTTCATCCTTTGATATTGCCAAAGGAATAAAGTGGGCAACGGACCACGGGGCAAAAGTTATTAATTTAAGTGTAGGAAACTACAATCCTTCTGAGGTACTTCATGATGCCATTAAATATGCCTATACCAAAGACGTGGTAATGATTGCAGCCACTGGAAATGACGACACTTCCCAACCCAGTTATCCGGCTTCATATCCAGAAGTAATTGGGGTTTCTGCCGTAGACGGAAATAAAAAAAGGGCATCCTTTTCCAACTATGGATCCTCAGTAGATGTGGTTGCACCAGGGGTTGATATTCCTAGTACTTATACGAATCAGGAATACGCCCAGCTCTCTGGGACATCCATGGCATGTCCCCATGTTACAGGACTTGCAACACTAATTCGTTCTGTAAATCCAAGTTTAAAAAATGAGCAGGTCATGAGCATTATTAAATATTCTTCTCAAGATTTAGGTACTGCAGGTCGGGATGATTATTATGGTTATGGCCTTATAAACGTCTCTAAAGCCCTGGAATTAGCCAAAGCCGGTTATGTGCAACAATCTAGCCGACATACTCCACCAGTGCGAAACAAAGGATTTTTTCAACAACTAAGGGAACGATTCTTCAGCCAACTATTTGAATAACAAAAGGTTGCCGCAAATACTGTGGCAACCTTTCTTTCTTTATTTACTTACTGATTTCATTTTTTTCATCGTTACATAATCTGTTTCGTAATACTGCAATTCATCACGAAGGTATTCAAATTGCTTGGAAAGCCCCAGAGTTAACGCTTTTAATTCCGGTGTTACTTCCTTATGAAAGATAATCGCATCTCTTCCTGTATAAGAATTCCGACCATCTTCTTCATAAACTTCTCCTTTTGGATAGAAGAACAAATTGATGCACGTATGGTATACCAGATATAAATTCTCCTCAGCAAACTCCTTATTAAATTTAGCTCGTCTCAAGGTTATGCCCAGTCTCTCGAAAGCGTTTTCGCTGTTTACTAGCAGGTGTCTTAAGTCAGAAAGATAATTCTTATAATAGGTTTCATACTCCTCTGGTTGAGATGATGCACTCACTAATTGAGGCAAAGAAGTATTGTTTAAAAACTTTTCTAACTCCATACAAACTTTTTTCAACCGATTGTAGGACTCCTCACATATTTCCTTCAACTGAGTTTCAGTCATAAGGTACCCTCCTACCAAATAAGAAGTTAAACTGCTAAACTAATTGTAGCAAATTTGTTACAACTAAAATAGCAGTATTTTTCTATTGGTTAATGTTCGACAATTTGAAAGGAGATCTTCATGATTATTGATACATTTGTTCACCTCGGAACCTTTTCCGGAAGAACATCAATATTCGCCACACTTCTTAGTATAGTTTTATTTCTAATTTCTTTAAAGATTCTACCACGTAAATTAAAACACCATTTTGGCAACGAAACCCTAGATCTGTTTTTTTCATTATTTATTGTTTTCATCATTGCCTGGAAAGTAAGTCCCCTTCTCATCCAACCTGATTTATGGAAAAAACCAATGATCTTAATTTATGCTCAAGGTATTGGCACAGAAATATGGCTAGCAAGTATTATTACCCTGCTTTTTTTTATGTGGAAAATCTGGAAGAAGAAATTGCCAATTCTAAAAGTAATCGATTCTTTAACCATTGCCATTTATTTATTTTTATTTTTTTACTCGCTATTTGTTTATTCCCCTGGCAAAATTTTTATACAAATTCCAATAAACATTTACCGGGAAATAGTCATCATTAGTTTTCTCATTTACTTATATAAAACCAAACCTTTAGCTTCCGGATTCATTGGAGCTTTCGGATTAATTACCATTGGGGTCTTGGAACTCATACTTTCACTATTAAAAGCAGAAACCAACCTTCTTATTTATTATTTATCCTTATCCCAATGGTTTGCTTTTTTATGTCTTAGTACAGGCATATATTTATTATTTTTTAAATTGGAAAGAAAAAAAAAGAGATGCTAAGAATCCAAATCGTGCCAGTTCCTCGCCGACAAGGATGTAGCACTGACGGTCACCTTCATTCCGGGCGCGCCTTCAAAACATCTGGGTAGCTCAGGAAGTGAGACTGTTGAAGGCTTTTATTCGCCCTTCGTTCAGATTCCCTTGTATCGGCTCGCAAAAAGGCAACTGATTTGATTCTTTAGCATCTCTGATATGACCTTACGGTCTTATTTTGAAAAAAGATGCAATCTGTACCCCTGAAACTAATAAAATCTTTTCGTCAAAAAAATAAACGGTTGCTAAAAGCAACCGTTTAGAAGTTTGGATCTATTTTCGCCCCACTTTTATCAAGGCCTATTTTTTCTAATTCATCGGTATTTAACATATGTCCATCCGCTTCGAAGGTGAAGGACTTCGTGGTTTCAACTTCCCCTGCTTTAACTCTTACATAGGCATACCATTCTCCATTCATAGGAAGGGCAGCTTCGCCTTTGTAAACCCCAGGTTCAGTCATTTTCCCGAGAAAACCATTTTTCCCATGATCCATTTGAACCATTTCCAGGGAAACCACAACTTCTGCATTTTCTATAGGTTGATTATCTTTAGTGATTTTCACTGAGTACTCAGTCATTTTCCCTGATGAGACCTGGTTTGGATGATTAAATTCAATTTGGATTCCATCTTTTGCAGTTTGATCTCCATTTTCACCTGTACAAGCAGTTAAACCCATAGTAAACAATAGGAGAAATAATACGATAAACCCTTTTTTCCAATTCATAAACTGCATCCCCTTTACTAACATATCTCCTTTATTAATAGTAAGCAATGGGGATGCAAAAGTCTAATGACACATTAGTGAATAAATCCCTTAAGTTTATTGTAGGTATCTTCAAGGATTGCTGGATCTAAATCCATGGTTAACGCTGCAATAAGTGCGGTAAAATGATCGGACAAATCACTGGTTGTTCTATCTTTTGCCTTCTCAATGAGTTCAATAAACTCTCTTACATAGTAAGATAAGAGAATCTGTTCAGCTTGATCAACATAAGATTGAACGGGAACCTGGAATCGTTCCTCCAGTTTTTGTCTCATTTGGTCCTGACCGCCCTGTTCAAAAAATTGTTTTGTTGATTTAAACATACTTAATGTCCCTTTAAGAGACGAAATCAAGTCTTTTGGTAGGGTACTTTCAAATTCAGGAGTTGCAAAGGTTTTGCTTTCCCATGGATGCACATGAAAATCGTCCCGGTCGATATGACGCTCTAGCTTTTCAAGGAGTTGGGCACCAGACTTTTCCATATACTTTTCAACACGTAACGCAGTGGCTCGCATTTCCTGGGAAAGGTCAAATGCAATGAAGTGCACTAATTCATCAAGGCACCCTTGCAGTATTTTTTGCATACTGCGCCCATCGTTTTTGATTGTGCCTGGGTTAAAGGCATAGCGGAAAGCCTCCCTAAAGCGCAACATAACCCGCTGTTTTACATAATAACTTAATTCGTTTATTTCTTTTTGCAGGGTACGGCTTTCAATGGACGAATCCAAAAGTTGAATCAT
The DNA here is from genome assembly GCA_937874515.1 of uncultured Paenibacillaceae bacterium. Classification (GTDB taxonomy): domain Bacteria; phylum Bacillota; class Bacilli; order Aneurinibacillales; family Aneurinibacillaceae; genus CALNBV01. Next base: position 4,431 of record CALNBV010000098.1, read on the forward strand.
TCCCATTGCTTTCACTTTTTCTTCCCGTGCCTGATTTGCCTGTACTTCCCTTTGTTGGCCATCCTGACGAGCCTTTGAAATTAATTCTCCAAGTAAGCCTGTCGTGCGTTTCATCTCTTCAAGAGCAGAGTTTATGGAAATATGGGTTAATTCATCAAGAGTAAAAGAAATGAATTCATCTTCAAAGTGTTTTAAACCTGCAAGACGTAACGTTTCCTCTGTTTCAGGGAATGGTTGATCCTCTCCAAGGTGCAAACGATTCCGTAAGGTCATTTCTGCCGATTCAAGTAAAGGCCCATTTTCAGCCATTCTTGCCAGTAAAGCTGTTTGGCTAGATACAGGATAAATACGAGGTTTGATAATACCACAAGACTCAAGATTCTCTTTAACATGGGTAACTACCCCATCCAATTCTTCTTGAGAATGGGCAAGGTCCGCCGCATTTACTACAAAGAACATCTTATCTAATTCAAAGGCACTCTTTACGCGGCCCAATTGAATAAGGAATTCCCGATCCGCATGGGAAAAAGCATGGTTATAATAGGTCACGAAAAGAACTGCATCTGAATTTTTGATATACTCAAAAGCTACCCCGGTATGACGGGCATTAATGGAATCTGCCCCAGGTGTGTCTACAAGGACAATTCCCTGGCGAGTCAATGGACAATCATAATACAGTTCAATCCATTCAACAAAACAAGCTTTTTCTTCTTTAGCAACAAATTGTTGAAACTCTTCAATGCCAATAATCAAATCCGTTCCTAAATGATTTTTCACATCTTGATACCCTTTAGCAACAGCTCTCAGAAAACTATAGTGGGGTTTTGCTGCAGGTTGAATTTCGGAACGATCAATTCTTTCAATTTGTTTAATTCCATCTTCTATGGTTGTAGCCTGTTGGTCAAATACGTCAAGGGAAACAAAAAGATCATTCTCAACGTCTACTAAAGACTTTAATCGAACCTTTACACTTCCATGGGGATTTTCCCCATCAGGAGGCAATATTTTATTGATGGCCGCTGTCGTAGGGTTGGGCGAAACAGGCAAGATTAAGTCACCCATTAACGCATTGGCAAAGGAAGATTTCCCTGCACTAAATGCCCCGAATAAAGCCACTGTAAAACGGTTTTGTTCCAATCGTTCTGCTCTTTGCTTCATAATATTAGCTGAGCCTTTTAAACCGGGGAGATCTTGAACAATTTGGGCTCCTTTTCTCAGTTTGTCAGCCGTTTGTAAAAGCTCTCCTTTATAATCCTTTTTAAATGCCTTTTCAGAGGACTTTACTTCTCCGGCATTTCCGTGATTATGCAATGCAAGAGGCGCTTTTTTCTCTTTCAAAGCCATTGGTGTAATTACATCTACAGGGTCCATATAGGTTAATACCTTTTTCTCTTCTTCATTGAGAAGGAAAGAAGGATCCTCATCAGGAGTTCCGTTATGAAGAATTTCTTCTAATTTTTTAATACTCATTTCCTCTTTGGCAGCAAGAGATTGCAGGGCATCCACAGCATTTTTTAGTGTAGTGGATTCCAATGCCTGTTGTTTCGCTTCTGCAATAGGTTCTGCCAATTGATTTTTCATTCTTTGCAATGTTTCATCAAAAAGGGAGATAACCTGTCTGCGATAGATCGATTTAATTTTCTCAGATAACTCTTTCGTATAGTTAAGAATAGAATCCCCATTTACCCCTGCTCCTGGTTTCACGCACTCCATCAATAAATCTTTAGTAAAAAGTGCAGAAAAAGAAACGGTTTTTTCCTGATAATCGGGATCTTTAATATCAAATTTCTCTCCAATTTCCCGCAATAATTCTTTAACATGCCATTCAAGATTTACGGAAGCCCTTTCTGAGATATCTTCAAAAAATTGGTCTAAACGACGATTTTGTTCTTCTTTTGTTTTGTTACCTGAAAATAGCAAACCAACCTTAAACCCATCCTGTTGGCTTTCAAGGAAGAGACGGGCGTTTTCCCGAGTACTTGAAGGGGTAAGTGGCGCATTATCCAATAAGGTCTGTAACCCCTTTTTCCCTTCATTTTCTAAGGTTTCAAAAGGTGCTAAAAGGGTTTGTAACCCTTTATTTTGTTCATGGTATTGGCGAAGAGCCTCCTCAGGGGTTAAATCCCCAAGTATCTCATCATAAGCATTCCTCTGTTCAGAATGAAGGGTTTGCAAATACTTAAGATGATCTTCGATTACATACCCTGCTGATTGTTGAACACTCTCAATAATGCCTTCGTTATCATTAAAGATTTGGCCCATTTTATCTAATAATAAAGGCCATTGATTTTCTTTATGATTCATTATTTTTAAAGAAGTAAAAAACAAACCATCTGGTTCAATATGCCAGTGATGGAAGGCATCGATAACACTCTGGCGATATTCTGAGAAAGGCAACTCGAATTCAACATGTTTATCAATCATATTGACAACAAGATACACATGTTTTCCTTTATCTTTTAATTCCTTCGTGAATTGAAAATTCACCTCAGATTGTACATGGTTATAATCCATCAAATAAAAAACAGCATCAGCCAGATGCATAGATGATTCTGTTGCCACTTTATGGGCATCATCTGTCGAGTCAATCCCCGGAGTATCCATAATACTTACAGGGACATTTAAAAGATTGGAGGGATGATGCAATTCAATGGTCTCCACTTCATTACCATTTACTGCATACTTTTTTAATTTATTTAAATCATATTCCCCAATAAATTCAACAGGTTCCCCTTCTTTTAAAAAGATTCGAGCACCTTTTTCACCAGTTTTAATTTTTACAACGTTTGCACTGGTGGGAATTGGGCTAGATGGAAGTACTTCACTTCCCATTAAAGCGTTAATCATACTGCTTTTTCCTGCGGAAAAATGACCGCAAAAAGCGATGGTTATTTCATTCCCCTTTAATTTTTCCTGTAACTGTGTAATCTTTTTCCAATTACCTGTATCCCCCGCGCGAAGCATCTCTTCGGCGAGCTTATCCAGACGTTGGTATAAAACCCCTTTGGATAATGATGGTTGAACTAACGTATCAATCATTCCACTCTCACCGCATCTCTCTATATTTGTGAATATTTTATGTCTATAATCTAACACCCCTTGTCATTTGGTGCAATACCCTGCAGAATTATATATTTTGGGATAAGAAAAAGCTGCCCTTTTGGACAGCTTTTTCAGGTTCAATTTCCACTAAAATTCATAATTGTCAGTGTCAACATTATTCCACTCTAACTGAGCACGATCAATGGGGAACTTAAGTTCATCTAAAATAAACAAGATAAAGGGTTTATCCCCTGGATAACGTTGATGTAGGTTCTTTAAAGAGTCATCATCAACTTGTTGATCAATAAAATTGACAATTTCCACTTTTACATTTTCTTCATGTTCCCTAAACCATTTTAATGTAGATGGACCAGATTGGGATAAACCAAATTTATCTACATATTCACGTACATTCCTTGGAACATATGCATATGCAAATTGGGATGCCATTGTCTGCAAGTGTTTTTTCTCATCCTGTGGTGTTAGTCCGTCAGTTAGGTAAACATACTTTCCGCAATGGTAACATTTCACTTCAAACTTCTGTTCACCTGCTACCGTTTTGCCACAATGGGTACAAACGATTTGTTTCATATGGACACTCCCTTTCTTTAAGAAAGAAAAAAAATTAACTCGCTGATTTCTTGTCTCTCTTCATTAGTACCTTAATCGCTAAAGAAATTAAATAACTAAGAAGAGCAAAGCCCACCCCAATTAATATTACATCCACCTGGTACGGAGAATAATAAGAAATAAATATGAAGATTGGTAAAATAATAGCCGAAGCTAACCAGGTTTTATTGGTGATTAAGTAAGCGATTGAAGCAATACTGGCGGTAACCAGACCCCCGAAATAAATTAACAATTGTAATGATTCCATTAACCATCATCCTCTTTCATAAAAATACCTGATTAATTTATTTTAACTTTAGTGACAATAACATTACAAGGTTTAAAACCTTGTAATACTGAATAAGGGGTGTTTAGTTATGCCGAATTCAAATAGTAATAACCTTGTTGTACCTCAAGCTAATCAAGTATTAGATCAAATGAAGTATGAGATTGCCAGTGAATTTGGAGTTCAACTTGGTGCAAACACTACATCTCGCCAAAACGGATCTGTAGGTGGCGAAATTACAAAGCGCCTTGTTAAAATGGCCCAACAACAACTTAGTGGCCGCTAAATTTCATACCTTGGTTTTTAAAAGGCCAGGACGTTAAACGTTCTGGCTTTTTGTACATTAGTCTAACTTTTCTTATATTTATTTTACCATCACACCCCAACAATTTGGGTGATGACTTTGTGAACATTTTCACTATTTAAATTCATTCATAGTAATGGAATCTTTATCAGTTACTGCTAATATTCCATGGGATACAACATCAAGTCCAATTCTCTCTTCCTCTTCTAAAACACGTAAGGGAACCTTAATCGATATAATCTTGAGAAAAAATCGGGTAGCGAAGTAACCCCATATACTAATAACGATGACTCCAAAGGTTTGCACTCCCAATAAGTGCCAGCCCCCTCCATGGAACACTCCATTTTCTGTGGCAAAAAAACCAACTGCCAGGGTTCCGATTATTCCGGATACACCATGGACAGGAAAAGCGCCTACCGGATCATCAATCCCCCATTTGTCCAATAGATAGGTCGCTAACATCATGGCTAAACCACAAAGGGCACCAATTAGGATTGCAGCATCATTACTTACGAAAGCACATCCAGCAGTGATGCCAACCAAGCCTGCTAGAGAGCCATTAATCACAGAAGGTGCATCAGCCCGTTTATACCGAAAAAGGGTATATAATAAGGTTACTGCTCCTCCTGATGAGGCTGCTAACATCGTTGTCATGGCAATATGGCCAATTCGCCCATCAGTTGCACTTAAGGTTGATCCGGCATTAAAACCAAACCAGCCAAACCAAAGTAGAAATGTTCCTACGGAAGCCAAAGGAAGATTACTTGGAATTATAACCCGAATTCCAAAATTGTTTTCCATTTTTTCAATACGAGGTCCTAGCATTTTGGCTGCAGCCAAAGCACTAAATCCTCCGAGAGCATGAATAGTAGCGGATCCGGCAAAATCAAGCATACCCATTTGCCCTAACCAACCACCACCCCAAACCCAATGGCCTGATATGGGATAAATGATTCCTGTCATCCCAATAATAAAAAGAAGATAGGAACGAAAATTGATTCTTTCTGCAACTGCACCTGAAACAATGGAAACCCCTGCAATAACAAAAGCTGTTTGAAATACAAAAAAGGTTTCATGGCTAAATGAATAGGTTAAATGGCTTAAATCACCTTTTAATGTAAAACCTGTAGTACCAATTATTGAAAATAAATCTTTTCCATACATGATGGCAAAACCAATAAAATAAAAGATAAGTGCACCCAAAGTAATGTCTGCAAAAACCTTCATTATTATGCTTACAGAATTTTTTCTCCGGACAAACCCTGCTTCAAGTAAAGCAAACCCACCCTCCATTAAGAAAATCATTGCGGCTGATAAAATAATCCATATTGTATCCAGTCCAATACTTAATGTTTCCAATTTCATAGCCCCCAACTCATCCTTCCCATATTACTTGTTTACGAAGTAAAGAAATTCAGCCTTAAATTGAGGTAAAATTTCTTGTTTGTCAGCCATCCAGGTTATAAGACTAATCTCTTTGTTTAATCTCTCTATTTCTTCCATAGGTTGTTTTACATAAACTAAGTACTCTACGGCTAAATGATGGTTCGGGGTTTTTGCTGCTAATAACTTACGAAAGGCAGACATTTTGTGATAGGCCACTGTTTCTTGTGCCCTTTTTTTCTCATAGGTCTCTATTTTTTGGTATAAATTCTTAATTAAAATTTCCCGCTTTAAACGCATTTGTTCAAAGGGACTATGTTCTATATCACTTTCATCAACTAATTTTGCAACCATTACAAATGTCACCTCTCATAACCTGCCGTGTAAGCTTTCCTAACACAGATATTATAGCACGGGATATACATAAAAAAAAGTTCTGAAAATAAAATTTTCAGAACCTCTTTCTTCCATATATAATCATCCTTGGACACTCTATAGAATAAGGAGTTAAATCATAATCGCCATATGGGATAATATCCGTTATTCCCGCTTTTTCTAAAAAGCCTTTCATTGTTGAGATAGAATATAACCGAACTCTTTCCATGAATTCCTTCGTCCCCTGGGGATCTTTATACAGAATTTGTTTATAAACAAAATAATCGTCCATCCACCTTTTTTCCTCGACCTCATTCTCTCCTATCCTTCTTTTAGATTCAGGAACCAAATTTTTCTTTACAAATTCCGGGTTTAAATAATCAATAACCACATAGCCCCCTGGTTTAATTGATTGAACCATCCGTTGAATCGATAATTCATTTTCTTCATCCGTGGAGAAATACCCAAAACTAGTAAACAAATTAAAAGTCATATCAAATTCCTTGTCATAGGGAATTTTCCGTATATCGCACTTTTCATAGCGAATGCGATTTAGGGGATCTCTGTTCTTTGCTATATCTAATAAATAAGACGACAAATCCACACCAGTAACCTCATAGCCCATTTCATCTAAGACTCTTGAATGCCTCCCACTTCCACAACAGGCATCTAATACTTTTCCTCTTGCAGGCAAGCCCAGACCTTTAATTAAGGAATGAATCTCAACACGGGCTGATACATCATCTCTATGCTTATATAGAACTTCATACTCCATCTGAAAAGATTTTTCATACCATGGAGAGTTAAGCATGTTTTTTCACTCCCTTATAAAGATATAGTTCTTTCATTATAGAACTTTTAAAAAATTCAAACAATTATTAATGTGCTAATTTTTTGTTTTATGAATAACATTACTAAATGAGAACACAATAAGGTGGGACCAGTATGGTTGAACCCTTTTTTATTTATGCCCATCGGGGTTCTTCGTTGAAGTATCCTGAAAACACGATGCTGGCTTTTGAAAAGGCAATCCTTGCGGGCGCAAACGGACTTGAATTAGATGTCCAATTAACTTTAGATAAGAAAGTGATCATTTTTCATGATTGGCGTCTTGATCGTATCTTTAGTAAACAAGGAAAAATAAGCAACTATACATTTGAAGAAATAAAAAAGTGGGATGCAGGTATATGGAAAGGGAATAAATTTAAAGGTTTGACTATTCCCTCTCTTGAAGAATTACTGGCATTTGCATCGAAAAAGAAAATCGCCATAAATATTGAGCTTAAAAATTTTTTCTCTGGAAACAACGGACTAGAACAGCAGGTCATACGTCTAATAAAAAAATATAATGTAACCAATCAAACGGTGATTTCTACATTTAATCCATTAAGCCTTCAATTGATTTATGAACTTGAACCAACCATTTCTTTGGCCCTTCTTTATTTCGGCCAGTTAGATTCCCCCTGGGAATTCGCTAAAAAATACAATTGTACATCTATTCATCCTCCTGTCACTCAAGTTACAGAGATGATGGTCGAGAAATCTAAAGAAAACCATCTACAAGTCATCCCTTACCATGTGAATAGTAAAGAATCCATACAAAAAATGATTTCATTAGGTGTACAGGGTATTATTACTTCCCGTCCTAGAACAGCAGCATCCATTCTAAAAGAGTTACATGAAAATTAATGATTGTCATTGCAGGATATACTTTCATTTGTTAAAATTAATTCGTATTTTTAATTTGGGGTTGAGTGGAGGTGACCAGTCATGGCAAAAAATAAAGAACAACATGATGTTGTTGAATCCGCAATAGGTATGGGTGCATCTTTCGGTATTTTAATGCTGGTTTTTATTATTTTTTATATCGTAGAAATTTTAGGTGCTTAATAGAACCTAATTACAATACGACATAAAAAAATCTCATCAACAATTTGATGAGGTTTTTTTATTTTAAAACAAAAAAACACTTCTAAAGAATAGAAGTGTACTCGACGTAGTTGAAAATGTTTAATGGTTGCGGGGGCAGGACTTGAACCTGCGACCTTCGGGTTATGAGCCCGACGA
>CALNBV010000099.1 GCA_937874515.1 uncultured Paenibacillaceae bacterium
CTGTTTTGTTTGGTATCGTCATCCTTTATGGATATGAAAATTTATTGCTTGCCGGTTTAATGGCCGGAATCATGTTAACCTTAATGGGAATCTTGAAACTAGGCTCCCTGATCAAATATATTCCCCGCCCTGTTACCATTGGATTTACCTCAGGCATCGCTGTTATTATTTTCACCGGTCAAATTGCTAGTTTCTTAGGTTTATCAGACGTCAAAAAACATGAACATTTTATTGATAATATGAAAGAACTTGCTTTGCATATTAACACCATTAATGTTTACAGCATCCTTACCGCAATCATCTGCCTCCTGGTCATCTTAATCACACCGAAGATTCTGCCCAAAGTTCCTGGTTCCTTAATTGGTTTAATTGTTTCAACCCTTATTGCCACTTTCTTCTTTACAGGAAAAGTGCCAACCATTGGTTCAGCCTTTGGACCTATTCCAAGCAATCTGCCACAGTTTCATTTGCCTAATATTACATGGGAAAATATAAAACAATTAATAGCTCCAGCCTTTGTCATTGCAATTCTGGGTGGTATTGAATCCCTCTTATCTGCCGTTGTTGCAGATGGCATGACCAATACCAAACACAATAGTAATCGAGAATTAGTTGGCCAGGGAATTGCCAATATTGTAACTCCTTTATTTGGTGGAATCCCTGCTACTGGCGCCATCGCCCGTACCGCTACCAACATTAAAAATGGGGCCACTTCACCCCTATCCGGCATCATTCATGGAGTATTTGTATTGGCAACCTTATTGCTTTTAGCTCCTTACGCATCCCATATTCCCCTTGCCAGCATGGCCCCAATATTAATGATTGTAGCCTGGAATATGAGTGAGCGAAAACATTTTGTAGACGTGTTGAAAACAAAAGCAGGGGATGCCCTTGTTTTAGTCGTCACCTTCCTGTTAACGGTCTTTACCAGTTTAACCATTGCTGTAGAAGTGGGATTGGTTTTGGCAGTTCTCTTATTTGCGAAGCGGATGAGCGAAATGCTTGTCATTTCCAAAGTGCTGCCTGACCATTCAAATAGTCATGAAAAAGTGGTACCTAATGCAGTAAATGAAACCCATGATTGTCCTCAGGTGAGCATTTATACCATTGAAGGCCCTTTGTTCTTTGGGGCAGCCCAAACCTTTGAACAAAGAATCATGGGAACCATTCATTTAAATCCAAAGGTGTTAATCTTGCGCATGGGCAAAGTCCCCTTTATTGATACTACAGCTGAGGCGAATTTCAAAAATATTGTGAAACACTTCAAAAAACAAGGGGGACTCTTGCTGGTTTCTGGCATAGGAGAACGTGCGAAAAAAACACTGGTGAAATCCGGATTGTATGATGAAATTGGGGAGGATTTCTTCTTTGAACATACAGGTGAGGCCATCTCCTATGCCCTGGAAAGAATCAATAAAACCCAGTGTCTCGGTTGCCCTCATCAAACCTTCCATGAATGTGCACAACTATGCCAGCATTTGCCCAGCAAGCAAGAACCACTTGTAAAAGCCCATGTATAAATCGAAAGGGTGTTGCTCGCGAACTAAGTTGTTCGTTAGCTACACCCTTTTTTTAATTTTTCTTATCAATGCGTGAACGCCTTTTATCGGACGCATTTAATAAAAATAAAATTGCAATACCACTAATAATGCCTCCTTCAATCATCGCAATCCACATATTAATGGGGAATAAAAGTGATAACAAGAATACCAATAATAAATTACCTAATATCAAAGTAAAGCCTATAGCAAGTGACACTTTTTCAGGTAACGCTTTAATTTTATTTATCATTTTTTCTCCCTCTTTCACACCAGTCCTATTATGGAATATTTTCATTTTAACATAAATATCCATTGCATAATTTATTTGTTTTTGTCTTATCCAAGGAGGATTACAATCATCCTAAAAAATAGATAGACTCCTACCAGATTTTACTCTAGTAGAAGTCATTAGCCCTGTCCAAGAAAAAGGATTCAATTTTTATTCACTAAAAACCTCATGCAAATTAATAACCAAACCATCGAAAATACCTACTTGAAGGGTCTCCTCTTTTCCATAAACACCACTTAATTCATACTTTTGTTGATTGTTGATGACAAATACTTCGATTGTTTCGTTGATTGGCTCAACAATCCAATATTCTTTCACACCAGCAGCCTCATACAACTTATACTTTACCCAGCGATCCATTTTCCCTGTAGATGGAGAAAGAATTTCAATAATCAAATCCGGGCTTCCCTTACACCCTCTGTTATCCAACTTTTTCGAATCACAAATAACGCTAATATCTGGCTGTACCACATTGGTTACTTGATCATCTGTGTTTCCTTCTGAAAAAAGTCTAACATCAAAGGGAGCCACGAAGGCTTTACAGAGTTTCCCCCGTAGGAAAAAGGTGAATTCTGCCGCTAACTGGCCAAGAACATGTTGATGTTTCCTGGAAGGGGATGGTGTCATATTGAATGGAGAACCATGGATTAATTCCCAGCGCTCTTCTTCCGACCAATTCAAATAATCCTGGTAACTGTACTTCCTTGCAGGATCTTGCTTGGGAGAACTCAATATAATCACCTCTTCCAAAGGATTCACTATCCCTATTTATATTTATTATACTCCTCCAAGTTTCTCCTACAAACCTAAGTCGGCAAAAGTAGCCATTTCATTGTAAACTTTCAAAGAAGCTTCAAGGAGGGGATACAGCAATACAGCACCAGTTCCTTCACCCAAACGCATATCCAACCGTAAAGGCGCTTCTAATCCCATATATTCTAATGATGCCACATGGGCTGGTTCAACAGATTGATGGGATGCAAAGAGATACTCGCCTACTGTATTGTTCATTTCATAGGCAATAAGTGCAGATGCTCCGGCAATTACGCCATCGACTACAACCGCTAAACGAGAAGCAGCCCCACCTATGCAAATTCCCGCAAGTGCAGCCAGTTCCAGTCCACCCACCCGGGCTAACACATCCACTGCATCATAAGAAGATCTCCAATCCCCGTCTAACCCATTAACCTGAATGGCTTTCTTAATAATTCTGGCTTTTTCCATGCGTTTTTCTTCAGTAATCCCAGTCCCAATTCCTGTAATTTCAGAAACGGTTTTTCCTGAAATCACAGCAATAATCGCTGCACTGGGTGTTGTATTCCCAATGCCCATATCTCCTAGAGAAATGGACTTATAGCCTTTGGCTGCCAATTCCTGTGCTTTGCGAATCCCTACTTCAATAGCTTTTAATGCTTCTTCTCTGCTCATAGCAGGTCCTTTGGCCATATTGTCTGTGCCCGCTTTTACTTTTGCATCAACAATCCCTGGAGGCAGTTCATCTAATTTACTGCCCACATCAATCACGTGGACATCTGTCCCTGTATAACGGGAAAGTACGTTAATGGCAGCACCTTCCCGGGAAAAGTTGCCCATCATTAATGCGGTTAATTCCACAGGGAACGCACTTACCCCTTCATCCACTACCCCATGATCTCCACACATCACGGTTACCGCACGTTTATCTATACTTGGTGAATCCGTCCGTTGAATGCCGCCAAGACGGATCACCATTTTCTCCAATTTGCCCAAAGCGCCAAGAGGTTTGGTTAATTGATCTACCTTAGCGCTTACAGCCTCCACCATTCCCTGGTCTAAGCCCTCAATTCCTGCAACAGTCTGTTCTACTACTTGATTTTCAATAACTTTCATTTTACTTTCTCCCCTCGTCTTCAATCATTTGAATTTGCAAGACGAATTGACGCATTTGCCTTTTTTTAAACACAAAAAAGCCCAGGTCTAAATAGACCTGGACGTGCCAAACCCAGATATTATCTGCTTTTTCACCGCGAAAAAGTTCCCCTTTACAATAGGCAGGTCTCCTGGCTTCCGGATCATCGCCTTATGCCTCTAGCCTTCCCAAATGTTCATTCAGTGACCAAAGGCGGCTTCCCGTTTACAGTGGCGGGCCCGCGTGTTTACTTCCCTATTCTCCTCCCATGGGAGGCACCTATTGCGTCAATCGTACTTTACCTTATTAGGTTAAAATTTTTTCGTTTTTTTGGCAAGGGATTCTTATAAGTTTTAATTTTTAAAAAATTTTTATTTTTTTTGTAGGTTTCTGTAGGTTTCTGTAGTTTTATATTTATATTTATTTTAAGAAATATATTCCTTATTCGATATACAAATAATAAAGGTGGAGTACTCCACCTTTATTATTTGTATATCGA
>CALNBV010000100.1 GCA_937874515.1 uncultured Paenibacillaceae bacterium
ATCGCCAAATAGAACGCATGTATTACGGTCAGTGTAGTCTGTAATTTTCGAAAGGTTTTCCACCCCAACCACAAGGACATAACGATACATGCCTGTTGCGATAAATTGTGATGCTGTGGAAACGCCATAGAGGAATCCAGAACAAGCGGCAGACAGATCAAAAACCGCGGCCTTTTTCGCGCCTAATTTCTCCTGAACCATACAGCCTGTGGAAGGGAAGAAGTAGTCAGGGGTGATGGTTGAAATAATAATCAAATCTAAATCTTCTGGTGTTAAATTGGTTTTGGCAAGGGCATCCTTTGCCGCTGCGACTGCTAAGTCAGAGGAAGCTTCATCTTCCCTGGCAATATGGCGCTCTTTAATCCCTGTACGAGAAACAATCCATTCATCAGATGTATCTACCATTTTTTCGAAATCCGCGTTCGTTAACACCTTTTCAGGCAAATAACGGCCAGTAGCCAAAATACCTACGGAATTTAATTGCTTAGACATGTACTTCCCCGCTTTCTTCTTGAATTTCCCTGGCAATCAAAGCATTCACATCATTCTCTACGAATTTTTTCGCTTGCAGAACAGCATTGCGGATTGCCCGAGGATTAGAAGACCCGTGGGCTTTAATGCATGTTCCACGAATCCCCATTAATAAAGCCCCACCATACTCTGCATAATCCATTTGCAGCTTAATGCGTTTAAAGGCTGGCTTTAATAGAAACGCCCCGATTTTTCCTGTGGTTGTCTTTAAAAACTCCTGTTTCATCACAGAAAAGAAGGTTCCAGCCAATCCTTCCATGGACTTAAGCAATATATTTCCTGAGAATCCGTCACATACCACCACATCACATACGTGATTTGTCACGTCTCTTGCTTCCACATTTCCAACGAAATGAACAGAACTTGATTCTAAGAGAGAATAGGCTTCTTTCGTTAATTCATTTCCTTTTTTCGCTTCGGTTCCCACATTTAACAGCCCTACACGAGGACGGGAAACCCCCATTACTTTTTCTACATAAATACTGCCCATTAAGGCATATTGTTTTAAATGAACAGGACGGGCATCCATGTTGGCTCCTGCATCAAGCACCAGAACCCCGGCCCCATCAGTGGTAGGAAGGATAGGGCTTAACGCAGGCCGCTCAATCCCTTTCATTCTTCCTGTTATCAATAAACCAGCTGTCATAAATGCACCTGTATTCCCAGCAGATATAACAGCATCCACTTCTTTGTTTTTCACCATATTTACAGCAACAACCAGTGAAGAATCCTTCTTTCTGCGAACCGCTTTCACCGGTTCTTCATCTGTGGCAATCACTTCGCTGGCATGACGTATTTCTATATTTCCGGGATTATTTATGAGAAATGGCTCTATTTTTTCCCGATCCCCTACTAACACAATCCGTAACTCGGGCCAATCTTTGGCTGCTTGTATGGCACCTTCTACAGTGGCTTTTGGGGCATGGTCTCCACCCATAGCATCAATTGCGATAATCATGTTTCCTCCTGTTTGCGGAATTATTCCGCGGCAAAATCTTTTATTCTTAATACCCGAAACGTCCCGGTAAAAACCAATTCATCTCGTATCCGAGTTTCTACTCTTACTTTACTTTGTTCCCCATCCGTGGAACGAACAATCGCTTTTGCAACAAGTTTCTCCCCAAGGCTTACAGGACGAACATAACGTATCCTTGCTGCTGCAGTAAGAACCATATCCGCATCAATAACAGCAACAGCCAGTGAATTTGCCTGGGCAAATATATGATGTCCTCTGGCAATCTTGGTTCGGGAGAAAACATGTTCTTCTGTAATTTCCATTATAGAGATGGCGGAATGATCTAATTGCACGTCAACCATTTCCCCAACTACCTCTTCTGGCGTTAAAGATTTCAAATCACCTAAGGATTGTTGGGCAACATTTTTAATTCGTTCCCGAAGTTCAGGAATGCCTAATTCTAATCGGTCTAAACGTATGGTCTGAATGCTAACCTGAAAACGGGCAGCTAATTCTTCGTCAGTATAAAAAGGATGTTCTTCTAAAAGTTCATTTAGCATTTTCTGTCTAACTTTTTTACTCAAGCGTGGCACTTTAATCACCACCCATCAATCCTTCACCCACTCATTTTACTAAAAATAGGTACTTTGTGACCAACTCTTAAGAGCAGTATATAAAAAAAACAAGCTGTTGACAACATCATTTCTTGAATATATTGTGAAATCCTTCCATGAACACTAGTGAAAAAAAGAAAAGCCGTTGATTATTTATCAACAGCTTTCGACCGGAAAATTAGTCATTAACAACTTTTTTCCCTTTATAAGACCCACATGCTTTGCAAATACGGTGAGCCAATTTTAATTCCCCGCATTCCGGACATTTAACCATGCCTGGCACTTCTAATTTGAAGTGGGTACGGCGCATGTTTTTACGGGTTTTGGAAGTTCTTCTTTGAGGTACTGCCATGTTTTAAACACCTCCTCCACAAAAATCACCATTTCCCATCATACACGAAATTGTTAGGAATGGAAAGCGATTATTCTTTATTATTAAATAAATCCCCTAAAGCAGCCCATCGAGGATCTACCCTTTTAACGACACAACCACAGTTTTTCTCATTGCGATTCGTTCCGCATTCCGGGCAAATTCCCTGGCATTGATCCGAACAACGGATTGCCTGGGGAAGGGATAACAGAATTGCCGATTGTAAGCTAGGATCCAGTTGAATCTTATCCTCTATTAAAGGAAAATAATCCGTCTCCCCATCCTGTACATCGGGTCCTCCTTCTGCATCCACAAAGGTTTCTTTCACCATCACCTGATAATGATAGGGGAACGGTGTCAAACAACGGGCGCAATCCAGAGTTAGTTCTCCTGTTACATCCCCTTCAACCACATACAGATGGGCCATTTTCGTCGCCGTTCCTGTAAAATGAACAGGACTGGCACCCACGATTTGTATATGGCGTTTGACCAGATCGAGTTGGACATTGGTATCTATTGTAATTGGATTCCCCTTAAGGAAATCATTCTTATGCAATTCCAATCTGGAAAACACCCCTTTATCTGACAGAAGTCAACGAAGTAAATTATATCTTTTCTAAAAACGCCTGTCAAGCTTGAGAATTGACAGGGATTAAAGATAAAATAAATACAACTCTTATTCTAACTTTTTTGCATAAAAGGAGAAGCTTGTGAAAACTGTCGGTATCGTTGTTGAATATAATCCTTTTCATAATGGGCATGCCTATCATCTTGCCCAGATAAAAAAACAAACAGGCGCTGAATGTCTGGTCGCCATCATGAGCGGCCCTTTTGTTCAGCGAGGAGAACCAGCCATTGTCAACAAATGGGCCCGGACAGAAATGGCTCTGCGCGGAGGAATTGACCTTGTTATTGAACTCCCTTTTCTTTATGCTACACAGAGTGCAGAATGGTTTGCTTATGGGGCTGTGGCCACCCTTCATGCAACGGGTGTGATTGATGGACTTAGTTTTGGCATGGAAAGCGAAGATCCTGACTGGCTAATGCCTTTAGCTGAATTTCTCGAACAAGAACCCCCTTCTTTTCGCCAGGCAATAAAAGAAGACTTATCCTGTGGTCTAAGCTATCCAGCAGCCTTTGCAAGAGCCTTAGCCACTCTACAGGATTCCTCCTTAAAGGACATGCCTGCACAAGAACGAGTAAAGCCAAATAATATCCTTGCTCTCCATTATTGTCGCGCACTGCTCCGTTTACATAGTTCCATTAAACCTTTGCCTGTTGTAAGGAAAGGGGCGGAA
The DNA here is from genome assembly GCA_937874515.1 of uncultured Paenibacillaceae bacterium. GTDB lineage: Bacteria > Bacillota > Bacilli > Aneurinibacillales > Aneurinibacillaceae > CALNBV01. The sequence continues at coordinate 3,769 of CALNBV010000100.1, forward strand.
CATCATCAACAAGATGCAGGGGGAGGTAAAATCGCAAGCGCCACTTCCCTGCGAAAAATCCTGTATCATGAGCATCTGGAAAAGGTTATTCCTTATGTTCCCCAAACCACCTACGAGATATTGAAAAGGGAAAAAACAGAAGGGCGATTCCCAGTTGAACTGGAATCTTTTTTTCCATATCTTCTTCATCAACTCATTGCCATGGAACCCTCTGAACTAGAGAAGATCCATGAAATGAAAGAAGGGATTCATCATCTTTTAGGAAAAATCGGCGTTGAAGCAATCAACTATCAGCAACTCATTCAACAAATGGGAAATAAACGATATACTCACAGCCGAATCCGCCGCCTTCTTTTAAATGTTCTTATGAATGTAACCCGGGAAAGGGTAACCCGATGCAACCTAAATTCCCCTTCCTACATTCGAATTTTAGGGTTTACGGAAAAAGGAAAAAAACTATTAAAAACCATGAGGAAAACCGCGAGCCTCCCTCTTATTCATAGCATTAAAAAAGAGAGAAATATCCTGTTAAATTTCGACCTGCAGGCCAGCCGTCTTTATGGATTTGCCTATCCCAACCTACAACATAGAGAAAAAGAAATGCAGCGGGAGTTTCGCCAACCCCCACTGCAACTTTAAATAGCTTTTTACTTTATGATTTTGGTTGAAGCGTTTCCAGGTACTTTATAGCATCATCCACGGTACTGACTGGAACAATCTTCATATTTGTATTGATTTTTTTGGCGGTTTCCACCGCTTCTTCATAATTTGTACGGTTCTTCACGCCCAGAGGAAGATGGTCATTGGGAGCAAAGAAAATGTCCACCCCTTCCTCTGCAGCGGCAATAATTTTATGTTCAATGCCTCCAATTCGCCCTACAGTTCCATCCGGGAGCATTTCTCCCGTTCCCGCAATCCGATACCCTTTCGTTAAATCAGTTTTGGAAACTTGATTCATGATTTCTAAAGTAAACATCAACCCCGCGGAGGGACCCCCGATTTTTTCCGATTGGATGGTTACCTGGTTAGGCAATTTAACCTCTCTTTTCGTAATAGGAGAAGAAATCCCAATTCCAGCCCTTGTATCCTTCGTTGTGGTAGGTAACTTTTCTAAAGCAAGGGTTGCTTTCATGGGTTGTCCATCTCTTGTCCAGTCCAATTGCACCTGGTCCCCTATTTTTCTCCCTGATAAAGCAATTAATAATTCCTGGGCAGTAGCGACACTTTTTCCATTTACCTTCGTAACCACATCCCCGACTTTCAACACCTTATCTGCTGGCATATCAGGGATAATTTGCATCACAATGGCACCCAGGTATTTTACGTCAACAGGCAACCCTGCTTTTTGAAAAGCAATCACCTGGGCTGTTAACTGAGAATCTCTCATGGTTTCAAGTTCTCTTTTGTTATAATCTTCATTGGATTCATGGGGGCTATGAATCATATTAGCGTCCAATAAATCAGAATAGGGATCTACTTTAGCGTATAAATACCCCATCACACTTGCAGGCCCCATTTTTACAGTTGTCAACATAAAAGAGCCTTTGGCATCTTTATGCCCTCCTGCAACGGTTACCATGGAATTAAGGGCCATGGCAGAGCCAGGACGAAGAATATAAAATTGAGTGGGTACAAAGGACAGTACCAATGTACTTAATAAAAGAAACATAAAAATAAAAGAACCAATCCGCCAGCTACGCCGGCGGAAGAGACGTCGAATCATCACGAGACCTCCATTCAGCAATCTTTTCTTTAATGGAAGGAATCGCCTCCTGAGCAGCAATCCTCCCTGCTTCAATAATTTCTTTAATATTAGTAAAAGCAGTTGAGCTAAATTGACCTACATCAGGACGAATCATGACATCGGCATGGAAGACCCGATATTTAAAAATTTCTCTTTCCATCACATCAATAGTTTGGGTGACCACATCGAAAAAAGTGCGAACAGGCATAGGATTAGAAGAAGGCCCTACATCACAACCAATAACCAGGTCAGCTCCCATTTCTTTTACTACTTCAATGGGCACCCGATCGATGACTCCACCATCTACTAACAGCCGGTCCCCTAATTTATAGGGAACAAATACCCCTGGAATAGATATACTGGCTCTAACAGCTTCATAAATCAACCCGTCACGGAACACGACCCTTTCACCAAGGTTTAAATCTGTAGCCACAATGGCAAGAGGATAGCGTAATTCTTCGATTCTTTTCCCCCGTGTTAAGAGTTTCACCAATTCCCGCACTTTTTCACCAACCACAAAACCCATACCAGGCATCGTTAAATCAATCCAATGTTTGCGTTTTAAATTAATTGCAAGTTTCTCCATCATATCCGGAGAATAATCACCTGCATATAATGATGCAACCAAACTCCCCATACTGCTGCCCGCTAAAACATTAACATGAATACCATGTTCCTCCAAAACCTCAAGGATACCAATATGGGCGAAGCCCCTTGCACCGCCAGCGCCAAGGGCCAATCCAATACTGGGCATATTATCACCTCTATATGAATTATCATTCCAGGTCTATTTCTTTTCAGACAAGCGTAAACATGTATTACCTTTTAGAAGTCAGGAGAATCGTATGCGTTCCATCCAATCCTACCTTAAAACTATAAGTCTGGGCATGGGTGCCCTGGTAGTGGCCCTGGGATTAATTCTATTTCCCGATACTTCTTTTACCGCAGCCCTTAGAGGGCTTAAATTGTGGTGGGATGTGGTTTTTCCGGCTTTACTGCCTTTTTTTATCACATCAGAAATTTTGCTAGGGCTGGGACTTGCCCACTTTATGGGAATATTGTTAGAACCCTTTATGCGTCCTATTTTTAATATTTCCGGATATGGCTCATTTGTTTGGACCATGGGTTTTGCTTCTGGCTACCCCATTAGTGCTAAATTAACTTGTCGTTTACGGGAACAGAATTTAGTGACCCGGGCAGAAGGTGAACGATTGGTTTCTTTCACAACCTCAGCAGACCCTGTATTTATTACGGGGGCCATTGCAGTAGGTTTCTTTCACAGCGCAAAAATTGGAATGATTCTTTTAATAGTACACTATTTATCCGCCATACTGGTTGGCTTTTGCATGAAAATATATCGCCGACAAGATCCTCAAAGCCCTTCCCCTACCCGACAAATCCGGGGTTCCCGTCTTATTCGGGCCCTAACAGCTATGCATAAAGCCCGCATACAGGATGGCAGATCCATGGGTAAACTAATGGGGGATGCGGTATCCACGTCCCTGCAAACTCAATTAGCCATCGGAGGTTTCATCTTACTCTTTTCCGTTATATTAAGCCTATTAGGGCGCTACCATATTATTTCATTAGTTTCTGAAATTTTAAAGAAAATCCTGGGCTTTTTTGGGCTGCCACAAGAAGCTGCCCAGGCTTTGATCTATGGTCTTTTTGAAGTCACTCTAGGAGCGAAAGAGGGCAGTGAATTGTTCACCTCAGATTCCACAACCTTTATTTTAGCCACAACAGGTGCCATTCTTGCCTGGGGAGGAATCTCTGTGCATGCCCAAATTGCCAGCATTCTCGCTGAAAGCGACCTTCGCTATTTCCCCTTTTTCATAGCCAGAGTTCTTCATGCAGGATTTGCCTTTTTCTTAACTTACCTTTTTGCCCCTACCTTTTTAACTCATTTTACGGGAAATACCATCACCGTATGGCTATCCAGGCAAGAACCACTGGAATTATCCTGGTGGTCCAATGAACTATACTATCTCATTACACTGTTCACCTGCGGTGGAATCCTTCTTTGCGCATTTTTCCTTCTCAACCTGGGAAAAAGAAAAAGAACCCGATGATTAGGGTTCCCATTCCAAGTCCATATCCTTAAATTTAACACGTAATGCTTTTTCTACAATCGGAGGAACCAAATCATTGACATTGGCACCATATTTCGCTACTTCTTTCACAATACTTGAACTTAAGAAAGAGTACTGATTGTTGGTCATCATAAAAAAGGTTTCAATCCGTGTATCAAGTTTACGGTTAATCGAAGCCATTTGCATTTCATATTCAAAGTCAGATACAGCACGTAAACCTTTAATAATTGCTTTGGCACCTTTCGTATGCATATAATCGATTAATAATCCATGAAAGCTATCAACCTCAACATTAGGCATGTCTTTTGTTACTTCCCGCAATAATTCCAGGCGCTCTTCCACCGTAAAAACCGGATTGCTTTTATTCCGGTTAATGAGCACCGCTACAATGACTTTATCAAAGACTTTGGCACCTCTTGATATAATGTCTAAATGTCCATAAGTCACCGGATCAAAACTGCCCGGACACACCGCGATACTCAACCTCATCTCTCTCCTTTATCATATGTATAGATAGAAATCGTGGTAATACCGTATGTCGCCTCTTTTTGTTTTCGCAAATCCCCAATTTCATCAGCAAGAACATCATTGACATCATGTTCGGCTACCACAATCGCCTCCGGGGACAAAATGCCGTTAACATCCATAATCGCAATTTGGCTTTCTATGGTTTGCCTGGCATAGGGAGGATCCAAAAAAACCAGATCAAACTTCACATCCCTTTTACATAAAACAGACAGGGCCCGATTGGCATCATTACGATAAACCTCTGCCTGCTCCTGAAAGCGAGTTGACTTTAAATTTTCTTTCACAACCTGAATGGCTTTTCCGTTGCTATCCACGAAAATGCACCGATCCATCCCCCGGCTCAGGGCCTCAATGCCCAATCCACCTGTACCTGCATATAAATCCAATGCAAGCCCACCTTTAAAAAAGGGACCAATTTTACTAAAAAGGGACTCTTTTACTTTATCAACTGTTGGACGAGTATCCTTCCCTGGTACCGCTTGCAAGGGATGGCCTTTTCTTAACCCTGCGACCACTCGCATCCTTTTCAACCACCTGTGTTTGCTTAATTCAAATAATTTATACGATTTACATATTATCACAAAGAAGTTGTATGGTAAAATGTATATTTTTTCTTAGGACTGCTAACAATATGATTAGCAGCACGGTATCCCCGTGTTGTAGACAACCGCGGAGAAGACTTACGTTTCCCCATAAGCTCTTCCTCCGGTTTCTCCTCTCCCATTATCGCAAACCATTTTCATGGCGAAATGGTTTGCCCGTCCGGTCAAAATTGACTCGGGCGGATTTTTTTTTGCTTGATTCCTGAACCACTGGAATAAGCTATACTATAGTTACTTTTAAAAGGAGAGGAAAACCATTCTTGAAACCATTTTAAAAATAGAAAACATGGAATTATATTTTCGTCTCACGTTAAGCGCTATATTTGGATTTGCTATTGGGTTTGAACGAATCATCCGAAATAAACCCGCCGGCATCAAAACCTATTCCTTCGTTTGTGTTGCTTCAACCTTGCTAACCATTATCTCAATCTATAGCGTCCCACTTTATTCCAATCCTGGCCATACCATGATGGATCCCATGCGCCTGGCCGCGCAAATCGTAAGCGGTTTAGGGTTTCTTGGGGCTGGCCTGATTATTCATAAAGGGGTTTCTGTCAAAGGACTCACATCCGCTGCCATGATCCTTTTTTCCGGGGCCATCGGCATTGGCATTGGTGCAGGTTTCTATGGGATTACCACCTTTACCATGGCTCTTATGTTTGTGGTTTTACGTATAGGAGCGATGGTGGAAAAACACCCAAAATTTAAAATCAACCGAAACCATACCAATTTGGAAGAGACGAAAAAAAACTCTGAATCTAATCCTTAATTCGTTCCATAAAATATTCGTCTTGCCGTAAGTAGCGGCGCAAAGGGGAGAATTCTTTTTGCACCCAGAATTCCTCCTGCTGAACCAGGGCTGCTGCTTCTTGTCTCGCTACTTCTAGCATGCGATAATCCTGAGTAATATCCGCCAGTTTAAATTCAGGCAACCCACTTTGTTTCGTGCCAAAGAAGTCTCCAGGACCCCTTAACTCTAAATCCCGTTGTGCCACCACGAACCCATCGTTGGTCTCCGTCATAATCCGCATTCTTTCTTTCCCCACTTCCGATCCTGGATCGGCAATTAAGATACAAAAGGATTGATCCGCCCCCCGTCCAACCCGGCCCCGCAACTGATGTAATTGGGCCAGGCCAAAGCGTTCAGCATCGTTGATGACCATTACAGTGGCATTGGGTACGTTTACCCCTACTTCTACAACTGTTGTAGAAACAAGGACATGGATTTCATTGTTCACGAATTTCCCCATGATTTCATCTTTTTCCTTAGAAGCCAGCCTACCGTGCATTAACCCTACCTGAAAACGACCTTGATAATAGTGGCTTAACTGGGCATGGACATCAATGGCATTCTGCACATCTAGCTTGTCTGATTCTTCGATAAGAGGGCAGATAACATAGGCCTGTCGCCCGTTTCTCAATTCTTTTTCCACGAATTGCAACATTTGCTCAAAAGCAGTGTGCTTTACCCAGTAGGTTTCAATTTTTTTCCGACCTGCAGGCATTTCATCAATAATAGAAACATCCATTTCGCCATAACTCGTAATAGCCAAGGTCCGCGGGATTGGTGTTGCTGTCATAAACAACACATCAGGTGTTAACCCCTTTTCCCGGAGCACTTTCCGTTGTTCCACCCCGAAGCGGTGCTGTTCATCGGTAATGACCAGTCCCAGATTAGCAAAGAAGACATCCTCCTGAATGAGGGCATGGGTGCCCACCACCACATTGAGCATCCCTGACTGAAGCTGGGCCAGAATGTCCCTTCTTTGCCTTGTGCTTGTGCTACCTGTCAACACAGCGACCTGAATGCCCATAGGCTCTAACCATTCCTGGAGGCTTTTATAATGTTGGTCTGCCAATATTTCCGTAGGAACCATTAATGCCCCCTGAAAACCAGCCACCACTGTGGCATAAAGAGCAATAGCAGCCACAACCGTTTTCCCTGAACCAACATCCCCTTGCAACAAGCGATTCATAGAGTAATCTGCCTTCATATCCTTCAGAATTTCATTGACCACTCTTTTTTGGGCATTGGTTAAAGGAAAAGGGAGCTGTCCGATAAACCCTTTAACCTTCTCCATTGGAATCTCCTGGGCTTTTCCCGCTACTGTTTTCCGATGGATAACATGGTACGCCT
>CALNBV010000101.1 GCA_937874515.1 uncultured Paenibacillaceae bacterium
ATTACATCATTGTCGGCGAGGAAAGGCAATGGTTTGATTCAAAATGCGTCTTTTTATAGCAACGCCTGGTAAGGAGAGAGGTCAATATTTTTGGCCTGTAATATTTTGAGGACCTTCTCTTTATCTTTATCAGGAGACGATAAAATATATCCTCGGATTAGACAATCCTGATTCACTTCTACGATTCCATCTTCCTGAGCCAGATGCTCCACTTTATTTACAATGGATTTTTTAGCCATAGGACGAACAAAGGCTGGGATTGGTTTGACAAGTTCGTCTAAAAGCTGATTAGCATCTTCATTCCAATTCATAGGTAAACACCCTTTCCACTATTGTCATACTGCATATTATAATCAAAGTGGTAAATGGTTTTCAATTTTTTTAGCCGTTTCTATGCCCAAATAAGCACATAACAAGTCTTTTGCCCAGAACCAGGCAGGTTTTGTATTCTCTGTGAGGAAATAATCCATTGCATACCTTTTTGGAAGGAGGGTAGGATTAATACAACTGTAATTTTTCCGATAATAATTACCCCAACGGCTGAAATATTCTGTTTTTCGCGTAAGAGCAGTAACCAAGAGGTTATTGTCTACCTGAATCATTTCTAGGGGAAAGAGAGAACAACTGAAGGGTTTAATTGCATAAGGGTCTATTTCATGATCAAGGGCATAGCGATGAATGGCACAGAGGTATTGACCATCTAGTTCAACAAGAAATAGGCAATTCCCTTGAAAGATACGAATGCATGGATAATAGTTTGTTTTTCTTGTTTTTTCAAAGAGGCCATTTTGTTGGGCATATAAATAGCGGTTATCTTGATTGAACTCTTTAAGAATAGAAAAAGCATGTTCTTCAAATAACTGCAGGTTTTCCCCTTCCATTGAATAAGGTTGCCCGCCTTCACAACAATTGTGTCCATGGGCTTGATGGCAATGAAAACAATCCAGGTTCACTGGAGTTATCAGGTTTTCATCAATGAGCAGGTGATGCTCTTCTAAGAAATGAATGGTTTTCCCCAGGTTTTGTTGAATATATTGTCTGACAAGCCTGTCTTCTTTTTTCGTTAAATATTCTTGTGTTCCATAAAATCTGCTTTCCATTGCATGTTCCCGCTTTCCTGGCAGTATGATGTTTACTATATCCAAAAAAGGGTTGGTTGAAAAGTGGTTGTAAATTTGTTCGGCATATAGCGATAAGTACAGGAGATGTGGTATACTTTACAGCAAATTGTTCATTCGGAAACGTTTGCGATGACGGTTGTTGAGACCGGAGAATAGGAAGTGGAGGAACCGACCGTGAAGAAACAGATTTATATTTACGATACAACATTAAGAGACGGCACACAGGGAGAAGGGGTTAGCCTTTCTGTGGATGATAAGGTGAAAATCGCAAAAAAACTGGACAGTCTCGGCGTTCATTATATTGAAGGCGGATGGCCAGGAAGTAATCCGAAGGACATGGAATTTTTTCATCGGGTAAAGCAATTAGATTTGAAACAGGCAAAAGTAGCAGCTTTCGGAAGTACTAGAAGAGCTGGCATAAAAGCAGAAGATGATGCCAATTTACAAATGATTCTGGAAAGTGGCGTTGAAGTGGTTGCAATTTTCGGGAAAAGCTGGGATTTCCATGTTACCCATGCCCTTGGAACCACGTTGGAAGAAAATTTGAATATGATTTATGATTCTATTCGTTTCTTAAAAGAAAATGGATTAGAAGTGTTCTATGATGCTGAACACTTTTTTGATGGATATAAAAAGAACCCTGAATATGCATTGAATACTATTCGCAAAGCATCAGAAGCAGGTGCAGATTGTCTCGTGCTCTGTGACACAAATGGAGGTTCATTGCCTCATGAGGTTACACAAATTGTTAATCATGTGAAAAGTGAGTTAACTACACCTGTAGGGATTCACGTTCATAATGATGGAGGTTTGGCTGTTGCCAATTCACTGGCTGCTGTTGAAGCTGGGGCTGTACAGGTCCAGGGAACAATCAATGGTCTAGGTGAACGGTGTGGGAATGCAGACTTAATTTCCATTTTGCCTAACCTTCAATTGAAATTAGGGTACCAGGTTGTTTCTGAAGAACAAATTCGCCAGTTAACCAATGTGTCCCGTTATGTTTTTGAAATTGCCAATATTGTACCGCCTAACTCCCAACCTTTTGTTGGGGTAAGCGCTTTTGCCCATAAAGGTGGAATGCATGTGAGTGCCATTTTAAAAGCAGGAGAAACCTATGAACATATCCGTCCAGAAGTAGTAGGGAATACCCGACGGGTTCTTGTTTCTGAGTTATCCGGCCAAAGCAACTTGTTGTTTAAAGCCCAGGAAATGAATCTTAATTTAGATAAATCCAGCCCTGAAGGTAAGGCAATTATTCAAAAGATTAAAGAATTGGAACATCAAGGATACCAATACGAAGGTGCAGAAGCTTCCTTTGAGCTCCTTCTACGCAAAGGCCTTGGGGAATATGAAGAAGTATTTACTGTTGAATCTGTAAAAATCCTCATGGAAAAAATGCGGAATGAAGAATCCTTAACAGAAGCGACTGTGAAACTACGGGTACAGGATAACATCGTTCATACGGTTGCTGAAGGAAATGGGCCGGTTAATGCCTTAGATAATGCCCTTCGCAAAGCGTTAGAACAATTCTTCCCGGCCATTCGTGACATGTATTTGTCTGATTATAAAGTTCGCGTTCTTAGCGAGCATGAAGCAACAGCATCCAAAGTGCGGGTTTTGATTGAATCTACCGATGGCAAGGATAGCTGGAGTACAGTAGGGGTTTCTTCTAACGTAATTGAAGCAAGCTGGGAAGCCCTTTTAGATAGTATGAATTATGTTCTTTTGCGCAAATATGAAAAAGTTGAATTAGATGATATTGACGACCCAAACCAGGACCGCCAGGGGATATTGAATCACTAAAATTGCATGAAATGACAAAAGACACCTTAACGGGTGTCTTTTTTTTGTTATTAATCGGATGGAAAATGGGAAACTTGTAACTGAAGAGAAAATTTTTCACTTCATAGAGTGAAGAAAGGAAGGTTACAAGGGTGAAAAAGAAATTGTTAGCAGGAGCTTTAGTTTTAGCGGTGATGGTACCAACATCTGCCTTTGCTGCAAATTCAGGAACATCTGTAGAATTAGTCGCGCATAAAGCCCATACACAAACCATGAATGGGGAGAAAATCAAAGAAAGACAGGATCGTTTAATGGATATTGTTAAACAATATTCCCCTGAGCTTTCTGGCGATTTTCAAAAGGTTTTCGATGAGAGAAAACAAATCATGGAGCAATTCAGAGCGAAACATGATGAATTAAGACAAAAATTCAAAGATATCCATACTAAAGTGGAAAAAGGTGAAATCACCAAAGAACAGGCTAAAAAAGAAATGGAGAAGTTAGGATTTAAAAAAGAAAATTCAGCAAAAATAAAGAAACAATTTGAGCTTCGTAAGGAATTAAAGGAAGCCGCCGATGCAAAAGATGCAGCGAAGATCAAGAAAATTCTTCCCCAACTCTTAACGCAAATGCAGGATAGAAACAAACAGTTGAAGGAAGACTTCGCAAAAAAATAATTCTAATAAAGAAGGCTGTCGAAAAAAATCGGCAGCCTTTTCTATATCCCATACATATTTATTGACCGATATACTCTAATTAAAGTAATATGTTCATAGTATAAATAGAAAGGAAGTGAGGAACATGTCAACCTTGACCAAAAGGGGCCGCATACTGGTCATTATCGGGATGTTGTTAGGAATGTTAATGGCATCACTGGATAACACCATTGTTTCGACCGCAATGCCGACAGTCGTGTCTCAATTAGGGGGATTAGAGATTTTCTCCTGGGTATTTACAGCTTATTTATTAACATCCACGACCTTTATCCCCATCTTTGGAAAACTTGCTGATTTATATGGGAAGAAACTATTTTATATGCTTGGGTTAGCAGTGTTTATTATAGGTTCAGCTCTATCAGCAACATCGCAAACGATGTTTCAGTTAATTTTATATCGTGCTGTGCAGGGGATTGGTGCAGCAGCCATGTTCCCCATTACCTTTGCCATGATTATGGAAGTGTTTCCCCCGGAAAAAAGGGGCAAGATGCAGGGGCTTTTTTCAGCTGTTTTTGGGATTTCCGCCGTTGCTGGCCCAACATTAGGGGCTTATTTTACAGATTTTCTTTCCTGGCACTGGATTTTTCTTATTAATGTACCTTTAGGTTTAATCGCTTTGCTATTTATCGGGGGTTATTATAAAGAAATGCCACGAGAAAAACGTAAAGTGGTAATTGATTATGCAGGGGCTTTTACTCTTTCTTTTGCAATTGTTTCTTTAATTCTAGGATTGGTCATGGGGGGAAAAGATTTTTCCTGGGATTCCTGGCAAATTCTCTCCATGTTAATTGGATCAGGTTTATTGCTTGTCTTATTTTTCTGGATTGAAGCAAAAGCGAATGAGCCGATCATTCCTCTTTCTTTATTTAATAAAGGGGTGACTTCCGCCACTTTTTCTTCTTTCTTTCAAGGGGTTATTATGATTGCTGCTTCTTCCTATATCCCCTTATTTATTCAGGGGGTCCTGGGTGGTTCAGCTTCCAATGCAGGGAATTTGTTAACACCAATGATGCTTTCCTTGGTTGCAGGGTCTACTATTGGCGGTTTGTTAATGGGGAAAATTTCCTTTCGTCCCATTATGATTGCCGCAAGCATTGTGATGGCTGTGGGAACCTATTTGTTATCCCAAATTGATATGACCACCAGCAATTCTTATATGGTACTTTCTATGATTGTCCTTGGCCTGGGTCTGGGACCTTTAATGCCTGTTACCATGATGTTAACCCAGACTTCTGTGGGTCCAAAAAATATTGGTGTAGGAACATCCTTAATTGCTTTCTTCCGTAATATTGGGATGGCACTGGGGGTTAGTATTCTTGGTGTTATTGTAAATAATCGTATCGCTGATACCTTATCCCAAACCATGGGGAACATGGCAGGCCAATTCGGAGGAAATCAGGATGCACAGGTACTTTTCTCTGCAGAGGCAAAAGCTATGATTCCGCCGCCTGTATTCCAAAAACTCCAGGAGGGATTAGGTAATGCCATTACTGATGTGTTCGTCGTGTGTATTGGTATTACAGTGATTTTATTCCTTCTTGCTTTCCTTGCAGGAAAAGCTCGATTGGTGAAAAAAGAAGGGCCAGAGGTTCGCCAGGCGGAGCAAGGAAAAGAAGTTTCTCCTGTTATAGTAGAGGCAGCGAGGGAGTAAGGATGGGTGAAACGTGTTACAGTTAATTATACTTGGTTTGTTAAATGATCAAGATTTGCATCCTTATGAAGTGATGCAAATCATGAAATCAAGATATATGGAGAATTACATTAAAATCAATTATGGGACCCTGTATTATAACGTAGAACAACTTTATAAACGGGGAGATATTGCCATTAAAGAAGTGGTTCATGATGAAAAGAGACCTGATAAAACAATCTATTCTATAACCCCACAGGGCAGGGAGCGTTTTACAGAGCTTTTGCATAAACAATTTTTGGATCGCACACTTTTACATCATCCCTTATATGCTGCTTTAATGTTTACCCATTACGCCGATCGAAATATTGTAAAGGCAGCTTTGGAAAAACGAAAGGCTAGCTTTGAAAAAAATATTCAACAACTTCAGGGGATCATGGAGGAATTCGGTGATAAAGTTCCCTGGGGGACCTTGCATATCATGAAAAATGGGATGATGCATAAGGAAACAGAATTAGCCTGGATTAATGAATTCTTAAAAGAATTAAATGAGACATGATGGATTAATAACAAGTTCGGGGATATATCCCTGAACTTGTTTTCTTATTTACAAGGTAGGGGAACCTTAATATAGGATGATATAGGGGATTATGCTATAATATTGTGCGGAAATGTGATAAGAGAGGGGTTAATGAATGGTTCCGAAAGAGTTAAACTACAAGATGCCTGCAGAGTGGGAAAAACATGAATATACAATCATGGAATGGCCTGTCCAGGATGCCATGGTGTGGCCTGATAATTATAAAGAAGTTTGTGAAGGGTATGCCCGGGTGGCCAATGCCATTTCAGCATTTGAACCGGTCTTGATGCTGGTCAATCCTGCATCTTATGATGAAGCCAGATCCTTATGTACCTACCGTGTAGAATTACTGGAGATGGATTTTAATGATTCATGGAGCAGGGATAATGGACCTACCTATTTATTGAATGATAAAGGGGAACGAGCAGGTGTGAATTGGAAGTTTAATGCCTGGGGTGAGAAGTATGGTCCCTGGGATTTAGATGACACCATTGCTCCTCGCTTGTTGAAACAGATGGGGGATCCTTGTTTTGATGCGTCATTTATTTTAGAAGGGGGATCCATTCATACGGATGGGGAAGGAACTCTCCTCACCACAGAAGAATGTTTGTTAAACCCCAATCGTAATCCTGACCTATCAAAAGAAGACATTGAAGAATTATTGCGTCAGTATTTAAATATAGAAAAAGTGATTTGGCTTAAAAGAGGGTTAGATGGGGATGAAACCGATGGGCATATTGATAATATTGCCTGTTTTGCTCGTCCAGGTGCTATTATTATGCAAACCTGTGATGACCCAGAAGATCCAAACTATGAAATTACCTGGGAAAATCTCGAGACTTTAAACAATGCCACCGATGCAAAAGGCCGTAAATTAGAGATTATTACAATGGAGCAACCTCCAAGAATGGAATATCGGGATAGCCGTCTTACATTAAGCTATTTGAATTTTTATTTTGTAAATGATGGAATTGTCCTGCCTGTTTTTGGGGGAGAATGTGAAGAAGCGGACTTGAAGGCTAAGGAAGTGTTAATGGCTACTTATCCTGACAGAGAAGTTGTCATGGTACCCAGTCTTTCCATTGTGAAAGAAGGGGGCAATATTCATTGCATTACCCAACAAATGCCTGCGAAGAAGAACCAGTAAGGAGGTGCCTCCATTGCGGAAAGTAAAAGTTGCAGCAACCCAGATGAGTTGCTCATACGCAATTGAAGAGAACATTGCTAAAGCGGAGAAAATGGTGCGGGAAGCGGCGGCACAGGGAGCTCAAATCATTCTAATTCAAGAGTTGTTTGAAACACCTTACTTCTGCCAGAAGGAAAAGTCTGAGTTTTACGTATATGCCACTGAAGTGGAAAAAAACCGTGCTATTCAACATTTTAAAGAGATTGCCAAAGAACTGAATGTGGTTCTTCCTATTAGTTTCTATGAGAAGAAAAACAATGCCCGTTATAATTCCTTAGGGGTGATTGATGCAGACGGGGAAATCCTCGGGGTATACCGTAAAAGCCATATCCCTGATGGACCTGGATATGAAGAAAAGTTCTACTTTAATCCTGGGGATACAGGGTTTAAAGTATGGGATACAAAGTATGCGAAAATTGGTGTGGGCATCTGCTGGGATCAATGGTACCCAGAAGCAGCCCGTTGCATGGTATTGGAAGGGGCTGAGCTTCTTTTCTATCCAACAGCGATCGGTTCTGAACCTCAGGATGGGAACATCGATTCCAAAGACCATTGGCAACGTTGCATGATTGGCCATGCCGCTTCCAACCTGGTGCCTGTAGTTGCATCCAATCGGGTAGGTCTAGAAGAAATTGATGATTCGAGCATTACTTTCTACGGGTCATCCTTCATTGCGGATCAAACCGGGGAAAAAGTAGCGGAAGCGGACAGAACAGAGGAAACTATTCTTGTAGCGGAATTTGATTTAGATCAAATTGAAACCATGCGCATTGAATGGGGCATATTCCGTGATCGCCGTCCGGATTTATACCAGGCCATTATGACTTATGATGGGGTACAAAAAAGAAAATAGGGTAAAGCCCCGTAGTTGGATGCAAACATGCAGAACTACGGGACTTTGTTATCTCCTGTATGACACAAACATCGTATGATAGGTAGCTCGTACCTGGTTATTTTCCTCATAATCCTGGTCATAGATTTCCATCACTTTTTTCATGAGGGCAACTCCCATGCCATGGTTGCCGGCTAAGGAGTTGTTGGCTCCAATTTTTTTCACAGCGTGGAGGAATTCCCGGCATTTGTTAAAGTGTTCTTTGTAGTAGGATTCAGAAAAAGAAGTCTGGTTATGGTTTAATCCTAATCCTATGAACATGTCTTCAATCTGGTCCAGAGAGTAGAAGGATGGCCCTGGCTGAACCTGTTTATTTCTATTCAATGCTATCTTTGCTTTGTTCGTTGCTTCATGAAGTTCGTAAAAGGTATCATCACCAAAGGTAGAAAAGGCCAAGGTGCCCTCAGATTGTAGGCTGGCCACCAATTTTTGAATGGTATTTTCCAGTTGGTTGAACCACTGAAAGGTAGCATTGGAGATAATCAAATCATAGGTATCCTGTACATCCAGTTCTTCCATGTCACCGCAAATGAATTTCATGTTTTCCGGGGGAAGGGTGGATTTTACATAGTCAATCATACCAGGGGCAATGTCCACAAGGGTCATTTTTGCTTCAGGAAACATTTCTCTAAGTTTTTTTGTGAGATACCCGGTTCCACAGCCAATTTCCAATATGTTGTGATAGGTTTTTTTCTGCTCTTGCATTTGAGTTAGAAGGGTATCCCCCATGACTTTTTGCACCTTAGCATACTGATCATAAGTTTCAGCATGTTTACTAAACCGTTCTTTTACCATGGTCTTATCAATCATAGGATTGTCCCTCCCTTGCTAGAAAAGTTTTCATAGATGATAGGCTCTCATTTTTCTCCGAGAAAAAGGGGACATGGCCTGTCTCTTTTAAGGTCACAAGTTGGGAGTTTTTCAGGTGTTGATGTAAATAGGTGGCCCCTTCCACAGGGCAGATTACATCATCTTCCCCATGAATTAATAAAGTGGGGATATCAAAATGATCCAATTTCCCCCGCACATCTGCTTGAATTAAATATTCTAATCCAAGAATTAAGGCTTCTATGGACGGAAGATGATCTTGATGATTTTGTACGGTGTTAAAAAAGGCATCTGAAACATTATTTATTCGTTCATTTTCGGAAAAAAGCTGCTGATAGAAAGAATCCAGGGTTTTTTCCGCATCTAAATCCAACCCTTTTTTCATCCGTTCAACCACCCGTTTTTTCCACCCAATAGAATAATCCTCCTTAGGATCCTGCACAAACTTTGCCGTTGCACTGAATAAAATAAGAGATTCCACCTGTTTTTGATAAGTGGTAGCCAGTTCAATGGCGACCAGGGAACCTAATGACCAGCCAATGAGGGTAAAGGGTTCCTGGCCTAGTTTTTCAATGGCTCCAATCCCTTTTTCTTTGAACCCTTCTAAGGAACCTACATCCTGCCAATCAACGATGGTGACGTTGTGTTCTTTCTTAAATAGATGAATGAGGGGATTCCAGACAAAACAATCCACAGCCCAACCAGATAAAATGATGGTATTTCTTTTCATAATGATTACCCCTCTATTATTCCTAATGATTTACTATGGAAGATCAGTCTTTCCAATGCATAGTTTACGTCTTCATATGAATGGGTGGCCATTAGGGATATTCGTAGGCGGCTTGTTCCTTCAGGAACGGTGGGGGGCCGAATAGCGGGTATGAAAATGCCATCCTCTAAAAGGCTGTCCCGTAATTGAACGGTTGTGGCTGCATCTCCAATCATCACAGGAATGATTGGGGTAATGGTATTAGTAATTTGAAATCCTGCTTTTATTAGTTGGGTTTTAAACCAGTTTGACAGCTCGTGTAAATGGTTTCTTCTATCTTGCTCCTCTTCAATTAAATCCATGGCTTTTAATGAGACAGCGATAGAGGATGGTGGCAATGCCGTAGAAAAAATA
>CALNBV010000102.1 GCA_937874515.1 uncultured Paenibacillaceae bacterium
ATGGTTCCTGGTCGATTGCCCATGACCACCACCCGATCACCTAAGAGGACCGCTTCATCAATGTCATGGGTGACCAGGACCATGGTCACCTTTTCTTGTGCTCTGATCCGCAAGATTTCTTGCTGCATTTGGATTCTTGTCAAGGCATCCAGGGCACCAAATGGTTCATCCAACAAAATGATTTCCGGTTTATTGGCCAGGGTTCTGGCAATGGCCACCCTTTGGGCCATCCCGCCAGAAAGCTGATCAGGACGGGCATTTTCAAACCCTTCCAGACCCACCATATTGAGATAGTGTTGCATAATGGCTTTCTTTTCTTTTGGGCTGGTATTTCCCAGGCCAAAGGCGATATTTTCTGCAACTGTTAGCCAGGGATAGAGGCGAAGATCCTGAAACACCATGCCCCGATCCTGACCGATACCTTGCAGGGATAGGGGCCACCGGGGAAGTAGAGGGTGCCTCTTTTAGTTCACTGGAAGAAGGTGTGACAGCCCACATCCAGCACCTTTATGCTTATTGCTCCACTTCTGCTGTTCCGGTTGGGGAAAAGATTGTGGACCCACGATTTAAACTCGTTACTCGTGGATCTGCAACTACCTGGGAATTACTCAATGGAAAATGGGCGGTGCCTGGAACTAACTATGGCCAGGATATTTTAGCAATCTATCAAAAGGTGGTGGAATTCGAAGTGAAGGGAAAAGATTATGATGGTCACTGGGCTGAAAAAGAAATTGATAAAGTGGTAGCTGCAGGCCTTATGGTCGGTGATGAAAAAGGTAATTTCAATCCAGACGAGCCATTAACAAGGGCTGAACTTGCAGTTGTTGTAGGACATTTATTAAAATTGGAGGGGAAATAAAATGGATAAAGGTACTTTAATTAGAACAATCGTTTTAACAATAGCTTTAATTAACCAATTTGCAGGGACTACATTAATTACGCTGGATGACGGATAAGTGGTTACTATGGTGGATGGTATTTACCTATTGGTATCTACCGTTGTGACTGCGGGTGCATCAATTGTGGCAGGGGCTTTTGTTTTATAAATACGTTTTGAGGTGAAAGTCTGTAAACTTAATGACATAAACATGTAACAAATTCTATTAATATTGAATTGCTTTACAAAATTTACTATTGTTTAATTATTAATAAGCTCACAGTTCTGAGAAATTATGTATATTGGTATTTTTATATTTATTTACTTTAAAGGAGGGAGGGAAAATATCTAATTAGAATATCGTCAGAAAGCCATTAAATCTGATTATTAAGGGGGGTATAATTAAATATGAAATGAATAACAAGTATTTTTTTTATTTTGATTCTATTGATTTCTTTATCAAGTAATGCGCTTGCATATAATGTTACTAATACTGATACAAAGTATTATGTACCTAGTGAAAATACTGTGGAAAATCAATTTACAAAAGCAGAGATTCTTACTTTAGAAAAATATATATATCTGAATCAGGAAGGTCTATTTGAACTTAATAAAAAACAGGCGAAAAATGATGGTATTAAAGATTCGTTGTTAAATGGTCAACAAGAATATTTTTATCATATTAATTCTTTGATAAAGAATGGCGAAATAACTGTAGGTGAAAATTTAGTAATATATAATAATAGTAGAAAAGCGACAGCGACAGCTTCTCATTGGCCAAGTTGTGGTGGCGGAGTAACCACTAATTCAGAATATCATTGGTGGGGTTATAGCAGATATACATGTGACTGTTTAACACAGGATATCTCTTCAGATTTAAACTCTGTTGCAGGAGTTGCAGCTGGAATAACATTAATAGCAGCATGTTTTGGTCCTATACCAGCACTACCACCAGGATTAACATCAGCATATTTTTGGGTATTAGCATCACGGTTAGATGCTAATAATCACGGAAGAGGAGTTTATATTGAAATGACCTGGGCACTAGCCTTTGACATTACCCCACAATAATTTATTAAAAAAAATTAAAGATCTGTGAGCTTATAATTAAGTTACTATAAACGAACACATATACTTTAAATTCAGATAGCATTGATTACTCTAGTTATTTAGTGACTAATAAAGCGTGGATACTGTTACTAGGAGGATTACATATGTGGGAATTATATGTAAAGTATGCTCTTCCAATATTTGCTTTAAGCATTGTAGGTATTTCATTTTTTAGATTAGTAAAACAATATAAAAAAGAAGAAAATCCTAAAAATAAAACAAAAATTAAAAAAACATTCGTTATTTCTATTGTTGGTACATTTTTATTAATAACTGTATTTACAATGATAATAATCAACAAAAATTGAATAAAATGAAGCACCTGAGCAACAATAGCATAGGTATCATCAAGGAAAATATTTGTTCTTGGCTAATTTAAATGTTGTGCAATATCACGAAAGTCATTTGCACTCCATAATTGATCTTTTATACATACAGCCATAGCTTCTTCTATTTGTGGTCGGAAATGGTAGATGGCGTTCTGCATAACCTGAAGTTGATCCCGTATATATCTTGGATATCGGACACCAATCTCATATAAAAATTGTTCTGCCTTTTCTTGATCGCTGAACTGACAAATAATCGTTTCCTTAAAAGCTTGAATCCCTTTTAATCGATCTCTAGTATGATGATTATTCTTTATCAATTCTCCTTTTCCATGACATAATGGATGTTTTGCCAGCACATCTCCTTGCGGAGATGCCATTATAATAAGTTCTTCTTCTTTAATCTCTAAAAATACCGTATTATCTCCCCTTGGACGGTAAGTCCCTAATGGAAGTGAATAACGATTCGATTTATATTTAATGACGTTGTCCTTATGAACAGTTCTTGATATACTGGAACCAAAGTTGCTCTCGAAAGAGAGCAGGGTGGAGACTGGTTTTAAGTGTTGCTTTTCCAGGGCGTGCACTTCTACCGGTCTCTTTTTAGTTGTATTGTGTACATTATAATTCCCTGTTCTATTTAACCAGGCTAGACATTTTTCATTCCATGCTTCTAAGTTAGGAAAAACTCTATTTTTTGCGAAATTTCTTTTTACAAACTTTACTACGTTCTCCACTTTTCCTTTGCTTTGTGGATCTGCCTTACGGCACAAATAGATACGAAATCCTCGCTCTTGCTTATAAGCCTGGAACTCCCCTGTCAAAATAATATCCCCTGCATTTTCACTTACAGTTATAAGGTGGTCTTGATCATAAACGATTTCTTCTGGCATGCCTCCAAAAAAGTAAAAGGCATTTTCGTGACATCGAATGGCATCTCTCGTTGTGAATGGTTTATCTAACCACTCAACATACTTGTAACGAGAATTGGAAAGAACGAAAGTAATAAAGTATCATTTCACCATTTTATTCTCTAAGTTTTTAACTGTTATTTCTCCCCAGTCTTCTATTTGGGCGGAGGATAAATCAGGATGTTCCTTTAACCAACTAACAATATCCTCCTGGTAGGGATCTAACTTTTTCCTCCTACTCTCCAAAGTGGCATACCATTCTTTAAATTCCTCAAAATTCATTTCCAAATATTTATAAACAGTGTTCCGAGAAATATCTAACTTTTTTGCAATGGCTGCAACTTTAAATCCTTGATCCTTTAATTGATGAATGTCAATAAACAATACAAATTTCTCCACCTTCCAAGTCCTCCAGCATAATGATTTATGAAATATTATCATAACTGAGCTGGATGAATAATGGGGAAAAAGTGTTCAATCTTATCTGGCGGAAACTGTTGATTATAGTCTAGCAGTTACAGAAATTCCTCTATTATTAAAAAATATTTGTATATTACCACCACCTTTTTCCCTTTTTTGGTGTCGTTTTTTTCATGCCTATCCATAATAGAATTTACATATAGGATGTTATCCAGATATCACCAAGATTAAATTTAATTCGTTTAAACATTAGGCAATAAGAAGGAGTGTAGTAACTCCTTCTTTTTGGCGTTAAAAACACTCCAGTATTCTCGGAAGAGTTTCTTTATAATTTAGAACAAGATCGTTGATGGAAACAACAGCGAAATAGGAAGACATTTCTCTATTAGGACCATGATCATAAAGGAAACTGATTTGTAATTCTTTGTTTGGTACAATTTCTTTTTGTTCTAATTCCTTTGTTAAATCCATATATAGCTTCTCGCTTTTAATGCACATCCCACTTTCAATGGAAAAACGACCAGCAAGACTGTTCCACCATGCCGAAAAAGATTGATAAATCCCTATGTATTCCTTTTCACTATCTTCACTTTCTAAGAATAACCGATGATAAAATACCTCTTGTTCCTCATGAAAGATCTCCATATCAGATAAAGGATCCTGAGAAATTCGTTGTAGGATTTCATTCCATAAGTCTTTTAAACGGCTTTCAAAGTCTTCCTGAAAAGGTATGCTCTTTGCCATTACATAAGGAAATTTATACTCTTCTTCTCTACAAGTTTGATTATGGTATATGTTTTGGATATACACTAGAAAGTTCAACGTATAAGGTGCTTCTGTTCGTATAAATAATAAATTGTCCACTTCATTCCCTCCCCATATTAACCCAATTATAACAAATCTCCTTAATTTTTTGGACCCTAGCTTCTCTAGGCGAGATGCCAGGGTCCTTATTTCCTCATTAAATTTACCATACACATCCTGGCTGCTGTGGGGCATGATTGCTTTTGGGATGTGTACAATCAATGTGCTGAATTTAGCATTTGGCATGCAACCCTGGTTACAAAAACCCCGATTGATACAAGGGGGGCGACCTTCAAAGGGTGCGGAGAGAATGACCAAAGGAGCAACCACATGGCTTTATGATGAAAATTTTGCCGATAGTGAAACATTGTCACTTGAAAAAACATCATGAGAAAAGCAAGTCCAACGAAAAGTATACTCATGCGGTCCAATGACCATCCGTCCCAGGACATAGAATTGGACCGCATGAGTATACTTTTCGTTGGACATAGAATTGCTCCTTTCATCTCTATCCAGCTACTAAATTATTCTCTAGATGCACGGTTAAAATTCATTGTTTGGAAAAGAAAACCACCAGTTTGAAAGACTGGTGGTTTTGCATGATTTATTTCTTTACTTCTTTTCAGGGAAAACAGGCAATCCTTTCAAATATCCTACATACCCTGGATGTTGTGCACTAAGCATCATGTAAGAATGCCCATTTAAATTATTGATAGTTTGCAAGCCGGTAGCTTCCCCGCCTTCAGGTACAGAGGCAATCCGGGAAAGTTTTTTCGTATCAATATTGTAGGCCCAAACAAAGTTGTTGGTATGCATGCCAGAGTCTTCAGCAATAAAGAGGGTTCTCATTTCTTCTGAATACACAATATTATCCGGGTTGGCAATTTTGTCTTCCCTGGCTGTATTCCCTCTGCTATCCTTCTCCGCAAGGTCTTCACCGAACACAACACCATTCATAGTAGAGGCTACATAGTCACTGTTAATAGCCTGTACTATGAATGGTGTTGTGTTCGGTGAAGAC
>CALNBV010000103.1 GCA_937874515.1 uncultured Paenibacillaceae bacterium
AAGGAAGGGCTACAAAACAACTCAGAAAGTCGTTTTTGTAACCCCTCCTTTTTTAGTAGATAAAAATTTAAAACGAGTTTAGTTGTTATAATATTCTGTTTACTTTTGTCGGAATTTGATATAATTTTACATAATACTTAATGTCATCTATGGCAATAGGCGGTGAACGTATGAGAGGCATCGATTTAGAATCAAATCAAGTATTTAACGTTCTCACTCAATTAGATCGTAAGGATCCACTTTTTGAACATTTTTTAACGATTCCTTCAAATGCCATGGGATCGTTACGCAAAGAACTGTTTGAAACCATTGGAATGGAACGAACAAAAAGTCTTCTTCTCCGTTATGGTTGGCATTGTGGCGTTAGTGATGCTTTGAAAATAAAGGAAATCCAATGGGAAACTGAAATTGAAACCATTATGGCAGGTTCTAAACTCCATAAGATGAATGGATATATTGAAGAAGTTGAGTTGGCCATCAATCAGTGTAATTTTTTCAATTCCACATTAAACATAGAGGCAATATGGGAAAAATCTTATGAAGCAAAAGAACATATAAAGCTCTTTGGTTTAAGCGACAAACCAGTATGCCATACCCTTGTGGGTTATGAAAGCGGGTATCTTTCTACCATTATGGGTGAAAAAGTGATTGCAGTAGAGGTTGAATGTGAAGCCATGGGGGATGACCGCTGTCGTACTGTTGCCCGTACAGTTAAGGAATGGAATGGGGAAATCGATGATGAGATTAGGTATTACGAATCAAAAAGTTTAATCAATGAATTATCTGAAACCTATGAACAGTTAAAACGTGAGAAGGAAGATTTAATTAAAGCATACCATGTTCATACAAAAATTATGAATGAAATGCTTCATGAAAGCAGTCTTTCATCCATTACGAAAACATTATATCAAATTCTCAAGTTACCCATTTTGATTGAAGACAAAGATCATAACATTAAGGCTATGGCAGGTGTAACCCAAGAAGAGGTTACTATAAAACAGTTAGAGGGATTAAAAGAAATTTATAAAACAGAACTAATCCAGCTTGATCACAAAAGTAAAAAATTGATTACCCCAATATTCTTGCATCAAAAAATTGTCGGGTATTGCTCTTTACTCTATGAAGATCAAATACCAGAAAAGTTAGATTGGATGATATTAGAAAGAGCGTCCTTAGCTTGTTCGATTATTTTATTAAATGAACGAAGTAGATTAAAAACAGAACAACGAATTACAGGGAGTTTTTTAGAAGAAATTTTATCTAATCAAATGAGTACAGAGGAAATGTTCAAACGTGCATATTATTTAGGATTTGATTTAAATCCTCCTTATACAATCATTGCTTTGAACCGGCTAAACCACCAGGATTCTTTTAAAGAAGTACTGGAATTTAATGATGAATTAATCAATTATTTATACACTTATTTTAAAAATCAAAAAATCAATGCTATTTTGGGACAAAAATCTGGCAATATCATTATTCTTTTATCGAAAGATTCCTTATTAACAAGTCATACTACAAAGAAGAAGTTTTGTGACAAATTACGAGACTTTTGCTTATTGAAGTTTCCCCAATATTCCTTCAAATTTGGGGTTAGTTCCACTTCTAACACCATTGAAGATATGACTAATTTATATGATGAAAGTTTAGCTTCATTAAAAATAGCGAACTCAAATGGTCATATTATCCATTTTGATTCTTTAGGAATGGAAGGTTTATTGTTTCAAATGAACCAATCAGATTATATTTATAAGTTTATTCATAAAACCCTTGGCAAATTAATTGAGGAAGATAAATGCAAAAGTATGGATTTAACGAAAACCCTATATCATTACTTAAATACGGGTTGTAATGTCCACAAAACGGCTAGAGCGATTAATTTTTCTATTAGTGGACTTCGGTATCGTTTACAACGGATCAATGATATTTTGCAAATTGATATAAGTGAACCTAATAACTCCTATCAGTTATTTTTGGCCTTAAAATATCTAATTTTATTAGGTGAATTAGATATTGAAACGGGGATAGATATAGAACATGAAAAGTAAAAGGAAAATACTCTTCCCCCAGGAAGGGCATTTTCCTTTTAATATGATTCATACGAAAAAATCGAAAAAAAAAATAAAAAATAAAACTGTTTAGTAGGTACAATACGAATATTCAAAATTATATGATTATTACAAGAAATACATCAGGAGGTGACACTTATTGGTTTAGAAACATACCATCTTATCCATAACCAGCAACCTTTTTCCATGAATATTGAATCTTGTGTAATGGCTCTCGGTTTTTTTGATGGAGTACACCTTGGCCACCAGAGAGTCATCCATAATGCAAAGGAAATCGCCAGGGAAAAAAACGTAAAGTTAGCAGTGATGACTTTTTATCCTCATCCGAAAGAAGTGTTAAGCAATGGCAACTCCAGGGTTCATTATTTAACACCTCTGGATGTTAAAGAGGATATTTTTGCAAGGCTGGGAGTTGATCGATTTTACGTGGTTAAATTTGATCCCTTATTTGCAGAACTTTCTCCTCAAGATTTCATAAATCATTACGTCATTGGTTTGGGAGCAGTACATGTGGTAGCTGGTTTTGACTTCACTTATGGTTTCAGAGGGCAAGGGACGATGGACACCATTGGAGAGGATGGAAAAGGTAAGTTTCAAGTAACAACAGTACCTAAAGTACATTGCAGTGAGGAGAAAATAAGTTCTACATTGATTAGGCAATTAATAAGCCAGGGAGATGTTCAACGTATTCCTTCCTTTCTGGGTGATTACTACGAAACAAGAGGAAAGCTTCAGTTAAAATCAAGAGGTCACGATTTAGGGAATAATACATTCATTGTTTCAATGCACCCTTTTTTCATGATTCCTGCTTTGGGTTTATATGAAATAGAAGCGACGATTAATCAGCATGACTATCGAGGAATTGCTAGAATACGCGAAGGAAAAAATGGTTCAGTTCTTACGGAAATCAAATTATTTAATAGGATTACATATCCAGTTAATCCAACGATCAAAATTAAATGGGTTCAGCGTATCTTCAAAAAGGATATGTTAAAACATCCTTTATTAAATAGTAACAAAAATGAAAACGTTTACATTATGAATGATTGAAATTTTAAAAGGGGGAAAAAAACATGACACAACAATTGACAGGGAAATTGGACAAAGAAGCCCTTCTTGCTAAAGCGGCGGAAGTAGGACAGCTTGCAGAATCACAAGCCATGGAAGCTGAAAAGAATACCCGTATTTCTGATGAGGTTGCACAGCTGATGAAAGACGGAGAGTTTTCTAAGTTATGGGTTCCTGAGCGTTATGGTGGATATAGTAAACAGATGGATTTATGGACGTATAAAGAGTTTGTCCGGACTGTGTCTCGTCATAACATGGCAGCTGGATGGTTAGCCTATTTTTATTCCATTCATGAAGTTTGGGTTGCCCAAATGAACCCACAGGCCAGAGAAGAAATTCTAGGTCATGGGGGTTTTGTAGCTGATGTTGTGGCTCCTTTAGGCAAGGTAGAAAAAGATGGTGATGACTATCGTCTTTACGGGCAATGGAATTACGCCAGCGGCCTTCCCCATAGTGATTGGATTGGATTATCTGCTATTATGGAATTGCCAGATAGCACAGAAACTGAGGTATGTCTTTTAACACTGCCTGTGTCTGATTGTACCTTTGTAGAAAACTGGGATAGTTTAGGTGTACGTGGTACTGGTAGCCACGGCGTTATCGTAGATGGTGCAAAAGTTCCTTTACACATGATCCTTCCTTTAGGCCGATTATTGGTAACCGGGAATACAACAGGTGGGGATTATGATGCAGATGAACCAATCTATCGTATGCCATTTATGCCATTCTTTGCTGCAGGATTCCCAGTTGTAATTTTAGGCGGGGCTGAACGTGTCGTATCTCTTTTCCAAGAACATACAGAAAAACGGGTGCGCGTTTTCAGAGGAATAGAGGAAAAAGGAAACCCTAACAGCCATCGCGTTATGGGAGAGTTGAAAATGATGTTATTCGAATTAGAAGGCCATGTAGACCACTATCTGCGAATTCTTGAACAATGGCAAGCTGAGGCGAAAATTACTACAACTGCTGAAGAAAAAGCCCTCATGTATGCTTTACGTGGAAAAATTGCAAAATTAGGGGCAGATATCGCATACAAAGCAATTATGACCATTGGTGCAGCATGTACCTTTAAAGGACATCCTATGGAATTGTTTACAAGGGATTTAATTCAGTTAGCTACTCATGGTAGCCATTTGTATGAAGATTCTATGTCCGTTTACGGTGGAACAATCTTTGGTGGACCAGGAAGCGTTGTTTGGTAGGAATTGAAGCAACAAATTGATATTTCAGGCTGTCGAGAAATCGATGGCCTTTTTGCTTTCTTATACGTGTAAGTAATGGGCAGCCTTTGCTGCCTTTTGTATTATTAAAGAAAAAAAGGTGAAGCTATAGTATTGTGTATACTTTTATTTCCACTAGAAAGGATTTTTAATTTTCTGTATATTGTTCTTGATACCCATCAAAAGTCATTATTAGGTGGTGAACATATGAGAGCTGTCGATTTAGAATTAAACAAGGTATATAAAACCCTAACTCAATTGGATCGAAAAGATCCCCTATTTGAACATTTTCTCACGATTCCTTCAAATGCCATGGGGACATTACGCAAAGAGCTTTTTGAAACCATAGGAATTGAACGGACAAAGAGCTTGCTTCTTCGTTATGGATGGCATTGTGGTGCGAGTGATGCATTGAAAATGAAACAAATTAATTGGATAAATCAGAATGAAGCGGTAATGGCTGGTCCTAAACTCCATAAGATGAATGGCTATTTTGAAGAGGTTGAGTTACTACTCACTGAATCTGATTTTAAAAAACGGACCATCCACTTGGAAGCAATATGGCGAAAATCTTATGAGGCAAAAGAACATATTAAACTTTTTGGTTTCAGTGATAAACCGGTATGTCATACCCTTGTTGGTTATGAAAGTGGCTATCTCTCTACGATTATGGGGGAAGAGGTTATTGCTATAGAAGTTGAATGTGAAGCCATGGGGGATAAACATTGTCGTACCGTAGGGAA
>CALNBV010000104.1 GCA_937874515.1 uncultured Paenibacillaceae bacterium
TTGTAGGGGTAAATGGTGTAGGGAAAACGACCACCATCGGGAAAATTGCCCACATGTTTAAAAGCGAGGGAAAGAAAGTAGTCATGGCTGCAGGGGATACCTTCCGTGCCGGCGCTATTGAACAATTAGAGGTATGGGGAGAACGGGTCGGTGTAGATGTGATTAAACAACAATCTGGTTCAGACCCTGCGGCAGTTATTTTTGATGGGATTCAAGCTGCTCGTGCCCGAAACGCAGATATTCTTCTTTGCGATACGGCAGGCCGTCTGCAAAATAAAGCCAATTTAATGGAAGAATTAGCGAAAATCCATCGGGTGATTCAACGGGAAGTGCCAGGTGCCCCTCATGAAACCTTGCTGGTGTTAGATGCAACCACCGGGCAAAATGCCTTAAGCCAGGCGAAAGCCTTCCATCAATCCACGAAATTAACAGGGATTGTGCTCACCAAATTAGATGGCACGGCAAAAGGTGGAATTGTCATCGCTATCCGCAATGAATTGGATATCCCTGTAAAACTTATTGGGTTAGGGGAAAAAATGGATGATTTACAACCCTTTGATCCGGATCAATTTGTTGCAGCTCTCTTTACAGGAACCGATGATGAAGTAGTAAAGTAAATTTGCTTGACACTTAAATGGTTTTCCTATATGATAAAACACTGTAAAGCATTTCATCTTTACAAGACAGGATGGATATAGAAATGCTTGAAGAAACGAATCGCTTGCAACTTTTATTTGATTTCTATGGCAAGTTGCTGAAAGATAAACAGCGCCAATACTTCGAGATGTATTATCAGGACGATTTATCCCTGGGAGAAATCGCTGAATTATTACAGGTTAGCCGCCAGGCGGTTTTTGACCAGGTAAAACGTGTGGCCAGGCAGTTAGAACAATACGAGAGTAAACTTCAATTGCTTACACGTTATGAAGAAAGACAAGGATTGTTAGGTGCCTTGAAACAAGAGCTTGGCAAGGAACCTAATAGTCAGGCATATCAATTGGTTACCCAGCTTATGCAGCTGGAAATGGAGATCGATGAGGAGGCGGACCATGGCCTTTGAAAGTTTAGCGGGACGCCTTCAGGCAACCCTGGATAAATTGCGTGGAAAAGGGAAAGTCACCGAACAGGACGTGACTGCTGCCATGCGGGAAGTCCGACTGGCATTGCTTGAAGCGGATGTTAATTTTAAAGTTGTTAAAGATTTTGTTAATAAAGTAAAAGAGAGAGCCGTTGGTCAGGAAGTATTAAAAAGCTTAACGCCAGGTCAACAGGTTATTAAAGTTGTTAATGAAGAACTAACCCAGTTAATGGGTAGTGAACAAAGCAAGATTGTTCCAGCTCATAAACCGCCAACCGTAGTCATGATGGTCGGTTTGCAAGGGGCTGGTAAAACCACAACCACAGGGAAATTAGCCAATTATCTTCGTGGGAAAATGAACCGTAAACCATTATTAGTTGCCTGCGACGTCTATCGTCCTGCTGCTATTGATCAATTGCAAGTATTGGGGAAACAATTAAGTATCCCTGTTTTTTCAATAGAAGGGGAGAAAAACCCCGTAAAAATCGCCCAGGCTGCCATGGAGTATGCCAAAGAGGAACATCGGGATTTCGTCCTCATTGATACCGCTGGTCGGCTTCATATTGATGAAGTGTTAATGAATGAATTAGCTGACATTAAGGAAGTTACCACCCCTCACGAGATTCTGCTCGTTGTGGATGCCATGACTGGTCAGGATGCCGTGAATGTGGCAGAGAGTTTCAACCAGCAATTAACCCTTACAGGGGTTGTTCTTACCAAGTTGGATGGGGATACCAAAGGCGGTGCGGCCCTTTCTGTTAAAGCAGTAACAGGAACCCCTATTAAATTCGTGGGGATGGGTGAGAAAATGGACGCCCTGGAACCTTTCTTCCCTGATCGTATGGCCAGCCGCATTCTTGGCATGGGTGATGTGCTTACCTTGATTGAGAAAGCACAATCCGAAGTGGATGAGGCCAAAGCGAAAGAAATGGAGAAGAAGATGCGTACAGCATCTTTTACCTTCGAAGATTTCCTTGAACAAATGGAACAGGTTCGCAAAATGGGTCCTATTAATGACCTGTTAAAAATGATTCCCGGAGCCAATAAAATGAAAGGCCTGAAAGACGTCAATGTTGACGAGAAGGCTATGGGCCGGGTAGAAGCCATTGTGCGATCCATGACCATTAAAGAAAGACAGAATCCTGAAATCATGAATGCTACTCGTCGCCGTCGTATTGCTGCAGGGAGCGGAACCTCGGTTCAAGAAGTGAACCGCCTCTTAAAACAATTCGATGAAATGCGTAAAATGATGAAACAATTCACGAAGATGAATGACAAAGCCAAGAAAAAAGGCGGCAAATTTAAATTCCCATTTATGTAAGCTAAACGTTAGTTTCCTTCGACAGGGACTATTGTTATAGACTATAAATTTTAAAAATCAACTGGAGGTATATTATTATGGCAGTAAAAATTCGTTTAAAGCGCATGGGCGCTAAAAAATCTCCTTTCTATCGTGTAGTTGTAGCGGATTCTCGTGCACCACGTGATGGCCGTTTCATTGAAGAAATCGGCACTTACAATCCTGTTGCACAACCTGCACAAGTTTCTATCAATGAAGAAAAAGCTTTACAATGGCTTACTACTGGTGCTCAACCAACTGATACAGTGAAAAACCTGTTCAGCAAAGCTGGTATTCTTCAAAAGTTCCACGAAGCAAAGCGCCAGAAGTAGTAAGATCACACCACTTATAAGGGGTTTTTAAAATGAAACCATTAATTGAAGTGATCGCTAAAGCGCTTGTGGACCATCCGGAAGATGTTTCGGTAAAAGAAATCGAAAAAGATCAAACGGTGGTTTACCAATTATCAGTCCATCCCGATGACATGGGGAAAGTGATTGGCAAACAAGGGCGGATTGCCAAGTCAATTCGCACGGTTGTCAGCTCCCTTGCTCAAAAGAAAAATCAACGGGTGACCATTGAAATACGGTAATTCTTGAAGCTGGGAGGAATATCCCAGCTTCTTATTTAATTTATACAAGAGTTATTTTTTTCTTTAGGATTGAATCAGGGGAGGAAAGCCCATGATAACTGTTAAAAGGCCAATTAAAGTGAAAATGATTTTAACAGAGGATTCGAGGAAACAGCTTGAAGAAGAATTCTCTTCTCGAAAAAAACGATATGAATTGGAATTGGAACAATTGCAATTCCAGGGAAAAAAGTTATTGCTAGAAGCCCAAAGGCGAGGGATGGAAGCTCAGGAAGTGGTTCAGCAACGGATGTTTAAAGAGGAATCCTCCCGCCGTAAAAAAATCTCTGACTTAGATTTTCAAATTCAACAATTATCAGTGATTCCTGATGGCTCAGAAGTCTTGTATACTACCGTTGAAAGTGAAATTGAAGTAAAGGTTGGAGACAATTGGGATCATGTGATTAATCAAGCTGAAATCATTCTTTTAGATGGAGTGATTCATGAAATAAGAGGAGTGGACAGAAAGCAGTGATTCAGGAATATATCACCGTTGGAAAACTAGTCAATACCCATGGTTTAAAAGGAGAAGTAAGGATTTGGCCTGAAACCGATTTTCCTGAGGAACGATTCAAAAAAGGAAAAGCGCTTTATTTATTTGCACCGGGTCAGGCTGAACCCATAGAGCTGACAATTACTTCTGTTAAGCCCTATAAGAATATGTATAATATGACCTTTAAAGGGATTGATTCCATTCATCAAGTGGAAAAATGGAAAGGCGGTCTTCTAAAAGTGAATAAGGAGGACCGTATGCCTCTTGGGGAAGGGGAGTTTTATTTCCAGGATATTGTCGGTTGTCAGGTGTTTTCTCAGGAAAATGAGGAGTTGCTAGGGGAAATTACAGATATTTTGCAACCTGGAGCCAATGATGTATGGGTGATTAAACGCCCCAATGGGAAAGAAGCCCTGATTCCTTATATTGATGATGTGGTAAAAAAGGTCGATGTGGTTAAGAAAAAAGTAATCATATACCCTATGCCTGGATTGTTATAGGGTGATGGTATGAAAATAGATATTTTAACCTTATTTCCCGAAATGTTTACAGGGGTACTTTCCTCCAGTATTCTTGGAAAGGCTGCTGATAAGCAATTAGTATCTTTTCGTACGGTTAATTTCCGGGACTATTCTGGGAATAAACATGGCCAAGTTGATGATACTCCTTATGGCGGAGGGGGAGGGATGGTTTTAAAGCCAGACCCTATTTTTCGGGCGGTAGAAGATTTGTTATCGTCTGAAGATAAAGAAACCACAACCAAACCATCCCGGGTGATTCTACTTTGTCCCCAGGGAAAACCATATGAACAAAAAGATGCAGAAGAATTAGCCAAAGAAGATCATTTAATCTTTATTTGTGGCCATTATGAAGGGTATGATGAGCGAATTCGCCAACACCTGGTGACCGATGAATATTCCATTGGGGATTATGTATTAACAGGCGGGGAATTGCCTGCCATGGTGATGATTGATAGTATTGTGCGGTTGCAAAAAGGGGCCCTTGGTAACGAGAGTTCTGCTGTTACAGATTCATACAGTACAGGGTTGCTTGAATATCCCCACTATACCCGTCCCCCTGAATTTCGCCAGTGGAAAGTACCAGATGTGCTTCTCTCAGGCCATCACGGCAATATATCTAAATGGCGTGTAAAAGAATCCCTTCGCCGCACCTTACAACGGCGTCCTGATCTATTGGAAAAGTATCCTTTAACAGATGAAATGAAAAAAATGCTAAAGGAACTCCAGGAAGAGTTGTAAACATTGTTCGGCTATGTTATGATATCAGTTGTGGGTGAAAAGCCCGGTGATCAAGATGGTCCTCTTCCTATCTCGAAGTCATGGAAAAGCCTGTGTTCTTTGAATATGGAATGAACGTCTGCTGGAAGGAGGAAGATGGCATGCAAGAGTTACTTCGCGAAATCACTAAAGCGAACATGAAAGAGGAAATCCCAGCATTTCGTCCAGGGGATACTGTACGTGTTCACTTAAAAGTAATCGAGGGCCAACGGGAACGGATTCAGGTTTTCGAAGGTGTTGTGATTAAACGCCGGGGATCCGGAATTAGTGAAACTTTTACTGTTCGTAAGATTTCTTACGGCATAGGGGTTGAACGTACATTACCGTTACATTCTCCGAAGATTGACAAAATCGAACTTATGCGTTCTGGTAGAGTTCGCCGTGCGAAACTTTACTACTTACGTGACCGGGTGGGTAAAGCTGCTCGTATTAAAGAAATTCACCGTAATAAATAATTGGTGTGGAGAAGGGGCTTGTATTCAAGCCTCTTTTTTCACTATTATTTTATAAAAAGGAGGCTTTTTCGTGTCCGAAGAATCATCCGTTCAACCGAAGAAAAAAAATGAAGTATGGGAATGGATTAAAGCCTTATTAATTGCCGGGGTCCTTGCTTTAGTGATTCGCAGTTATATATTTGCCCCGTTTTTAGTTGATGGTTCCTCCATGATGCCTACCCTAGAAAACCGGGAGCGGCTAATCGTTAATAAATTTATTTATTTTTTACATACACCACAACCAGGTGAAATTATTGTTTTTCATGCAGATGCTAAAAAAGATTACATAAAACGTGTGATTGCTACAGAAGGACAAACTGTAGAAATGCGAAATGATGTATTATACATAGATGGCAAAGGGAAAGAAGAGCCTTATTTAGACCGGTATAAAGCTGATGCAAGAACGAAAGGCATTCTGTTAACGGAAGACTTCGGACCCATTGAAGTGCCCAAAGGGCATATTTTTGTGATGGGGGATAATCGGCAAAACAGTACAGATAGCCGTTTTATAGGTCCAGTAGAGGTTGATCAAGTTGTGGGTCGAGCAGACCTTATTATGTGGCCTTTAGATAAATTTGAGGTATTACCATAAACAAAAGCAGGTGAAGTAATGTCTATTCAATGGTTTCCCGGCCATATGGCTAAAGCTAGAAGACAGGTTACTGAAAAACTTAAGTTGATTGATGTTGTGATTGAGTTATTGGATGCTCGAATCCCTCTCTCTAGTCGTAACCCTATGATTGATGAAATTGTTTCGGGGAAACCCAGAATTATTTTGTTAAATAAAGCAGACCTTGCTGATGAAAAGATTACGGCTGAATGGGTCAATCATTTTTCAACCCAGGGAATCAAGGCCTTGCCTATGGATGCCTTATC
Source organism: uncultured Paenibacillaceae bacterium (assembly GCA_937874515.1). Taxonomy (GTDB): domain Bacteria; phylum Bacillota; class Bacilli; order Aneurinibacillales; family Aneurinibacillaceae; genus CALNBV01. The sequence continues at coordinate 6,207 of CALNBV010000104.1, forward strand.
TGGACAAGGGGTTAATAAAATACCTGGAGAATGCCAGGGAGCTGTGAAAGAACTGATGGAGAAACGCAGAGCAAAAGGGATGCAGGTTCGGGCCATCCGCACGATGATTTTAGGGATTCCCAACGTGGGAAAATCCTCTCTAATGAATCGTCTAGCTGGGAAAAAAGTGGCTCAAACTGGGGATCGTCCCGCTGTGACGAAAGCTCAGCAATGGGTTAAAATGGGGAAGACTCTAGAGTTATTAGATACCCCAGGAATTCTTTGGCCTAAATTTGAAGATCCTCTCGTGGGACTGCGATTGGCAGCTAGTGGAGCTATAAAAGACGAAATTATTGATTTTCAGGAAGTGTCTTTGTTTATCCTTGCTTATTTAAAAATGTATTATCCCCAATCCTTACAGGATCGCTATAACCTAAAAGAGCTTCCTCAGGATAAAATTGAAATGATTGAGGAAATTGGACGCCGCCGTGGGTGTATTGTGAGCGGAGGCCACATTGACTATGATAAAGCTGCTGAATTAATCATTCGTGAACTTCGGGGAGGCAAGATGGGAAGAATTAGCCTCGAGCGGCCTAATGATTCATTTACTGTTGATATGGCCCGGGTTCAATTAATGGAAGTGGATTATGAAGACAATCGATAAAATGACCATCACCCAAATAAAAGAATACCTGGCTGCCTGTGATGAGTTGTCTGCAGAAGCTGAGGGACAAATCCTTGCAGACGGGAGAACCGGGGTCCGTCTTGCCTACCAGACTTATTGTAGAAGAAGGGGAAAAATCCTTTACTTGCAAAAAATGTGGGATGAGATGTCAGTAAACGAAGGCTCTTTATGGGCAGAGGGATACCAGTGGATTGCAGGGGTTGACGAGGTTGGAAGAGGGCCTCTGGCTGGTCCTGTTGTAACCGCTGCCGTGATCTTGCCTCAGGATCTTTATTTGCCAGGCTTAAATGATTCAAAAAAACTCTCAGCTTCTTTGCGGGAGAAATTATATGAAGAAATTATGGAGAAAGCAGTAGCTGTTTCCATTGAAATGGGTTCAGCACAGTTAATCGATGACATTAACATTTACCAGGCGACCCTGCGCACCATGGAAAAGTCTGTGAATGCTTTGCCTATCCAACCTGACATTACGTTAAATGATGCAGTAACCATTCCAGGTATTACCATGCCCCAGCGTCCCATTATTGGTGGGGACGGAAAAAGCATTTCCATTGCAGCGGCATCTGTTGTCGCAAAAGTAACCAGGGATCGCTTAATGATGGAGTATGACAAACAATATCCGGGCTATGGGTTCTCCACAAATATGGGATATGGAACAGAGGAACATTTAAATCAATTGCGAAAACAAGGACCTTGTCCCATCCACCGAAGAAGTTTTGCTGGAGTCCTTACAACGACATAGACAATTACCATTAATTGGATTATAATGGTAATTGGGAATAATAACCAAACTGCTACCAGTGTCTAACACAAGTGGCAGTTTTTTTGTTTATTTAATTAAGTGTGATGGGCAGGTGTGGGTGATGAGTGAAAAAAAAGACCATCGTAAGGAATTGGGTCGAAGGGGAGAAGAATTGGCTTGCCATTATTTAATTGAGAAAGGGTTACGTTTATTAGAGCGAAATTATCGAACGCCAAGGGGGGAGATTGATTTAATAATGTGTCAGAAATCCCTTTATATTTTTGTTGAAGTGAAAACAAGGAAATGCAACAAATTTGGGGACGGAAGAGAATCCATTACGATTCAAAAACAAAACCGCATTAGAACAGTTGCGCTAAATTATCTGAAAAATCGTTCTCTTTCAACAGGTAAATTTCGCTTTGATGTCATTATAATTACTGTTCACAAAAATTTCTTATCGCATATTTCGCACATCGAAAACGCATTCTAAGTAGAAACATGTTGTATATTTTGACGAATCTACACTATTAATGGAGGAATTATGTTGTTTTTCTGAAAAAGGTAAAATTAATGTAACAGATTTGTTAATAAATTGTGAACACCAGTAAAATCAAGGGTTGTTGTATAATACAGTTTCGAGTATCTGATACAGACAGGGTAAAAAAAGTGGTGTATACTAAGATTAAAGAAAAGGAGTTGATAAATTATGGAAAGACAAGCCCATCAATTTGAAACACGTGAAAATCCTTGGGTTCTCCAACAAGAACAAAAAAGAGAGTACGAAGAACACTTCGCATTCTACTGGATGCAAAAATTAGAACATGTTGGAGAAAAAAATCAACAAGAGCCTGAATTGTTGGAAATGGGAGTTGCATATGTGTAGTAAGTCGTTAGAAAAAATACCCTCTTTCTTCGTTGTAATTGAAGATTGAGGGTTATTTTTTTTGCCTTTTTCTGGGGAAAATTTACCAAGTTATGAAATTATGCGATTGGTTACCTTAAGATTATCGGAGGTGAAAACCATGTCAAAAAGAGTTCGTGAAAATATTAACCGGGAAGGGAAGCGCCAGCAAGCCAATCAGGCTACTCCCGGAAAAAATGACAGTGATTTTATGAGTGAGACGGATACGCAAGAAGTCCGCATGAAAAAGAAACAGAAATGAGTGTGTCAAAGATGAAGAAATTATCGGTTCTTTTCCTTGGTGTGTGCTTATCCATTGCTCTGTTTCAACCATCAGAAGGAAGTAACAATTCTGTACAATGGGCGGATCAGGTCATTCGAATGAAAGTAGACCAAATAAGCAAGGTAGAACCATATGGGGAGAAAGGAATTAAAGTGTCCTTTTCCCCGACAGATTGGTTACTTTTTACTACAGAAGAAATTCGAAATGGAAAGTATGAATCGGCCATTGATTTTTATCAATTACGGCAACGGCCATGGGAAGGGAATGTATGGCTTTCTTTTGACGAGACCAATAAACAACTTATCGCCAAAACAGCAATTAACGCCTGGCAATTGAGATATAGCAATTATCAACTGTTAAGTAAAGATCCTCGTGATGCAGCCGGTTTGCTTGTTAATCGATTAACAAATTATTACAAGGTGGAAAAACATCGGGGGAAAACCTTAGTCAACGCTCTCATTGATGAAGGTTTAGGTGCAGGGATTATTCAAATGAAAACAGGTTCGTAAGGTGGGGATTGCTTTGAAGAAAGGGTGGGGAATTCTTTTTTTGGTCTTTCTGGGTTGTTTTTTGTTTTCGTCCCCTACTAAGGCAGAACTCCGGGATATCAATCAATCTTACGCTCGAAATGAAATTACCTCTCTCTTTGAAAAGGGATATATTACAGGGTATGAGAATGGAGCTTTTATGCCTTCTAATCCAATGACCCGAGCAGAATTCGCCACCCTCTTGTCAAAAGCCCTAGAATTGCCCCTAAACGAAGCTTCTGCAGCTCCTTTTACAGATGTCCCCTCCTGGGCGAGACCTTATGTTGGGGCTCTGGTATTTGAAAAAATAACGAAGGGAACATCTTCTACTACATTTGGTTCCAATCAACCTTTAACCCGGGAAGAAATGGCCGTTTTTTTCACCAGGGCTCTGGGATTAGAAGGAGTAGCCCAATCTTTAGATTTAGCTACCCCATTTGCAGATCATTATACGATTCATGATTGGGCACGTTCATCTGTTTCCTTTCTGCAGGCCATTCAATTTATTAAGGGAGCAGGTCAAAAATATCTTCCCCTGCAAAAGGCTGATCGCCAGGCGATTGCTCGCCTAACATATGAGTATGTGTTTCGTTTTGCTACATATATTCCTAGAGTATTGGATATCACTGTGAAAACTGAAGTGCCAGATGCTACTGGAGTTTCCTTTCTTGATGAGGAAAATGTAGAGATTACCTTTTCTAATGGAGAGAAAGGTAAGTTTCTATTAGAGGAAATTATTTATGGGGATTACTATTATAGCATTGGGATTAGAACCCTTAGAGAATTAGGACTTGATGGAAATGTATGGGTTAATTTAGATGCTATATCAAAACGGAATATGGCTCAAATTGGATTAGGTGCCTGGGGATTAACTAATAGCCCCTTTCAAGTAATGATGAGCAATGATATGGCTCTTACTGCTTTAGTGAATGTAGTAAATCAATTTTATGGGCAGATTGGAAATAGGAGTACGAAACTAGTGGATACCATGGAAGCACAAGCTCTTGCCAATAACATCATTAAAAGTAGTAAATAAATATTTTTTCAAAAAAGTGTTGACTATAAAAATTAATCTGTGATATATTATTCATTGTCGCCGCTGAAACGGCAGAAAACACCAAAATCTAGCAAAACAAACTTTAGAA
>CALNBV010000105.1 GCA_937874515.1 uncultured Paenibacillaceae bacterium
CCTTCTTGATTTTCAATTTTAGATATTATTTGTATATCTGCACCATGATCTTCAAGAATTCTACGGATTTCCAAAACATCAGAGCCTTTGCGCACAAAGGATGCCGCAATAAAATCTACACCATTCTCAATGCCAAACTCAATATCCTTTGCATCTTTTTCAGTGATGCCTGGTAAATTAATTTCAACCCCTGGCACGTTTACCCCTTTTTTGCTTTTAAGGGTTCCGCCATTATGAATCCGACAAATAATGTTTTGACCCTGAATTTCTTCAACAGTCAAACCAATCAATCCATCATCTATTAAAATCGTATTACCTGGTTTCACATCATTGACTAAACTTGGATAAGTTATAGAAACTCGTTTCTCATTGCCAGGAATAAGTTCCGTAGTTAAGATTAATACCTCTCCATCTTTTAATTCCACACTATCTACTTCAAGATCACCCGTTCTAATTTCTGGACCTTTCGTATCAAGAAGGATTGCAACACTTTTCCCTGCTTCTGAAGCTGCTTGCCGAATTGCATTTATACGGGCACGATGCTCTTCATGGTTTCCATGGGAAAAGTTTAGGCGGGCAACGTTCATACCCTCTTCAATTAATTGTTTTAATATTTCAACAGATTCACTAGCTGGGCCAATGGTACATACAATCTTCGTTTTTCTCATATCTTCTACCACCCTCCTGGAACGTTTATTACCTAGGAAATCTCGCTAAGAAGGTTATATTTTCCCATGGCTTTAAACTTATCATACCGATCTTCTACTAATTCATCAGAATTCAAATTACGCAATTCTGTTAAATTTTTTTCTATAGATTTGCGCATCTCTTGAACCGCTAAAGCATAATTGCGATGGGCTCCACCTAATGGCTCAGCGATAATCTCATCAATAATCCCTAATTCATTTAAGTCCTGGGCTGTAATTTTCAATGATTCTGCAGCACGTTGAGCCTGTCCTGAATCTTTCCAAAGTAACGCTGCAGCCCCTTCTGGAGAAATAACAGAGTAAATAGAGTTCTCCATCATAAGAATTCGATTGCCAACGCCTAAGGCAAGGGCCCCACCACTGCCACCTTCGCCAATGACAATAGAAATAATTGGAACGCCAAAGGATGCCATCTCCCTTAAGTTGCGTGCAATTGCCTCGCTTTGGCCTCTTTCTTCTGCCGCCATTCCTGGATAGGCCCCCTGGGTGTTAATAAAACAAATAATAGGGCGATTAAACTTATCCGCCTGTTGCATTAAACGCAAGGCTTTACGATATCCTTCTGGATGGGGCATGCCAAAGTTACGGGCAATGTTTTCTTTCGTATCCTTCCCTTTTTGATGACCGATTACGGTTACAGGTATGCCATTGAATCTGGCTACTCCCCCAACAATCGCAGAGTCATCCCCAAATAAACGGTCCCCATGTAATTCAACGAAATCAGTGCAAAGGTCTTTAATTAAATCTAAAGTAGTGGGTCGTTCGGGGTGTCTGGCCATTTGCACCCGTTGCCAGGGCGTTAGATTTCCATAAATCTCTTCTGCTAATTCTTTGGCTTTGCATTCTAATTTTACAATTTCATCAGAAAGGTCGATCTGTTTTTCTTCAGTAAATTTTCTTAGTTCTTCAATTTTCGATTGAAGTTCTACGAGAGGTTTTTCAAATGGAAGTTCTCCAGCCATCTATATTCCCTCCTTTACTGAATGTAAACTTACTATATTTCCTAAAACATTTCTCATTTCTTTACGATGAATAACCTTATCAAGTTGCCCTTTTTTCAGTAAAAACTCTGCTGTTTGGAAATCGTCAGGAAGTTTTTGCCGAATGGTTTGTTCAATAATTCTGCGGCCAGCAAAGCCAATTAACGCTCCAGGCTCAGCAAAGTTATAATCCCCCAGGGAAGCAAAACTAGCAGAAACCCCACCTGTGGTAGGATTAGTCATCACAGAAATAAACAATCCACCCGCTTTATGAAGCTTGGCCAGGGCAGCAGAGGTCTTTGCCATTTGCATAAGGCTTAGAACGCCCTCTTGCATCCGAGCACCACCAGATGCAGAAAAGATAATGACAGGATAATTCTTTTCAATGGCCCGTTCAATGGCTCTCGCTATTTTTTCACCTACAACTGACCCCATGCTCCCCATACGAAAACGAGAGTCCATTACACCAATGACCACTGGAAATCCCTTTATTGTTCCTTCTCCAGTAACCACAGCTTCTGATAACCCTGTTTTCTGATGATCCGATTCCAGCTTATTTAAATAATCTGGAAAGGAAAGAGGATCATCGGATCTTAAATCATTATCATACTCAAAAAATTGCCCATCATCTAAAAGAGCAGAAACTCTTTCAAAGGCATTCATGGCATAATGATGATCACATTGATGGCAAACTTTTAGATTTTTAGTCAATTCTCTTGAATAGCTAATTGCGCCACATTTAGGGCACTTCACCATAAGCCCTTCAGGTACCTGTGTTTTTTCAACTGACGGAGCGGTATTAACATGCTTTTCCTTAGGAAGAGTTGCGTATTTCCTCTTTTTTTGGAAAATATCTCTTAACAAAATAAACACCTCTTTATAATCAATGGAGAATACTATTGAGTACCTCCTGGATTTCATCTAATTCCGATTCAGGAACAAGTATTTCATACTGGGGAGATTGGCCAATCTGCTTAATTTTCACGAGAAAACCTTCCTCTGTAAGGCGTTTTTGTATAATTTCAGCAGATTTTTGACTAGGCGAAATAAAAATAACTGTCCACATTCGCGGGAACTTCCTCCTTTAAACCTTACAAAATGCTGTTTTCAAGATGTTTCGTCATACGTTCAACGGCCAGAGTTTCGTCCTTATCACGGATGGATTGCAAAATCTCCCTATGTTCTTTCAGGCCTTCTTCTGCACGACCATCCCGGGAAAGGGACTCCATACGAACAGATTTACTATACTCAATTAAAGGTGCCCATATCCTGTGCAATACTGAGTTTCTGCTTGATCGACAAATCGCCCGATGGAATAAATAGTCTTCTTCCGTAGGAAGCTCGCCTTTTAGAATTTTCTCTTCCGCTAATTGGATGATCCTTTCCATTTCTGCATAATGTTTAGTCGTGGCTCGATGACAGGCCAATCGCACCGCATCAATCTCCAGTATTTTCCTCATTTCAACTAAATCCCTGCGGGTCTTAAAATCCTTTAATATAAAGAAACCAATAATATCGATTAATTTATTTTGCCGATAACTTTGAATAAACGTTCCTTCCCCACGACGGGTAGTAATCAATCCTAATAATTCTAAAGCCCGCAAGGCCTCTCTTACAGAAGATCTCCCAACACGGAGCCTTTCCGCCAATTCCCTCTCAGATGGTAAACGGTCTCCCGGTTTTAAACCATCTTCTTTTATCAAATTATTTATTTCCAGTAAAATTTCCTGATAAACCTTGCGTTGTTCTGGCACGACAGACATACCCTCACCTCTTTTTATTGCCGTACTAAAGGCTTGGCTAGCGCCAAGCCTTTAGTAGACAAAAGCGATAGCCCTAGTTACATAACTATCAAGCTATAGAAAAAGGAGGAAAATATCCCCCCCTTTCCATCTATCCTATCGTTGCCATTTGAATGGTTGATTCCTTAATGATTTGTAGGTCAACTTCTTTGCGGGCTACACCGGTATCCATCGCTGCTTTTGCAACTGCAGCAGCCACATTAGGTGCTACACGAGGGTCAAAAGGAGATGGAATAATATGTTCTGAATCCAATTCATCCTCACTTACCAGGCCAGCAATCGCATAAACTGCTGCAAGTTTCATTTCTTCGTTAATGTCTGTAGCCATAACATCCAATGCCCCACGGAAAATGCCTGGAAATGCCAGTACGTTATTTACCTGATTTGGAAAATCGGAGCGTCCTGTACCGATTACCGCCGCTCCTGCAGCTTTGGCTTCATCTGGCATAATTTCTGGAACAGGATTAGCCATAGCAAAAATAATTGGGTCTGGATTCATGGTGCGAATCATTTCCTGGGTAAGAGACCCAGCTACAGAAACACCAATAAATACATCAGCATTTTGAATAACTTGTTGCAAGGTTCCTTCTGCTCTATTTTTATTTGTGATTTTAGCAATCTCATCTTTAACAGGATTCATGCCATAAGGGCGCCCTTGATAAATAGCCCCTTTAGAATCACACATAATTACATCTTTCACACCCATGCTAAGCAACAATTTAATAATCGCAATCCCAGCTGATCCTGCACCGTTAGCTACAACTAAAATCTCTTCCATTTTCTTACCGGTAATTTTCAACGCATTAATTAAGCCGGCAGCTGTAACAATTGCGGTTCCATGTTGATCATCATGGAAAACTGGAATATCCAATTCTTTTTTCAACCGTTCTTCAATCTCAAAGCAATTAGGAGCGGCAATATCCTCAAGATTAATTCCGCCAAAGGTAGGTGCTAAATATTTTACGGTTTTAATAATTTCTTCAGGATCTTGTGTATCCAAACAAATAGGGAAAGCATCTACTCCTGCAAAGGATTTAAACAGTACTGCTTTTCCTTCCATAACAGGCAATGCACCTTCTGGTCCAATATTCCCTAATCCTAAAACAGCAGTACCATCTGATACAACAGCAACTAAATTTCCTTTAGAGGTATAATCATATACCTTTTGACGATTATCAAAGATATCCTTGCAAGGTTCGGCTACACCAGGGGAATAAGCTAAACTTAAGTCTTTAGCATTTCTTAAAGGCACTCGGGCTTCTACTCGAATTTTCCCCTGATTTTCTTTATGTAGCTTTAATGCTTCTTCACGCAAATTAGACACAAAATCCACTCCTTTTCTTCCTACACCCAATGTATTCTTTTCATTTTAAGTGGTCTGACCACTTTCTATTTTATATTTATTATATCCAGAAGTCAGAAATCTGTAAACAGAAAAAAACAATCCCCTGTATTATAACAGTTAAATCTTCATATCCTTAGCAACGATACATCCTATTCCGACAATTTTTTCAAGATCATTCTTCATGTTTTCATTCAATTCTATGGAAAAATTCTGATTTAGGCGAAGAGTTTTTCTACTTGTTTCATAAAATAAAAGCACCGGGCAATTTCCATGGGAATGTAACAGTTTCTCTTTTAACGCGTTCATTTTCCCCTGGTCAGACTCCAACTCTTTTCCAATTTTTATAAAAACTGCTTTGTGCTTTTTTTCATAGGAATGAAGGTCCACAATAGAGACCATTTGTGCGATTACTTTCCTTCGATTGTCTTGAAGATTTATTCTCCCTTTTATCATCAGCAATTTTTCCTTTTTTAACAGGTGGGAATAAGTGTTAAATATCCCAGGGAAAACAATCACCTCTATTTTTCCAGTAGGATCTTCCATCTCAAGAAAAGCCATAGGCTGCCCTTTTTTTGTAGATATAATTTTCAATTCCTTCACCAATCCAACCAATTCAACAATTTGATCTTCTTTCTTTTCCTGTAGTTGTATAACAGGTGTAAATTGGAGGTGATTAAAAAATTGCCTTAATCCGTCCAGAGGGTGCCCAGAAACATACAATCCCAGGGTTTCTTTTTCCTGTTCTAATTTTTCCTTTTGTGAAAACGGGGGCAAATCCTGGGGAATATGGGGAGGTTGTTCTAAAGTACCTACCCCGAACAATATTAACTGGTCTTCAAAATTATGCTCACGAATTTTAGTCCCCCACTCCATTACATCATCCAGGGCCGCCAAAAATGCCCCACGATGGCCTGGGAAAGAATCCATGGCCCCACTATATATAAGAGATTCCATGACTCTTCGATTTACAATCCGCAAATCCACCCTTTTGCAAAAATCATATAAATCCTTAAACTCCCCGTCTTTGCGAACATCTATAATATGTTTTACAGCCTGCATACCCACATTTTTAATGGTATAGAGTCCAAAGCGAATGGCACCTTTTTCAACGGAAAAATTTTCTTTGCCTTGATTTATATTTGGAGGCAGGATGGTGATTGATTGTCGTCTGCATTCCTCAATGTACTCGGCCACTTTGTCCAAATTTCCCGCAACCATTTGTAACATAGAAGTAAAATAATAAACGGGGTAATTTGCCTTTAGATACCCTGTTTGATAAGCAATCAACGCATATGCTGCACTATGGCTTCGATTAAAGCCATAATCGGCAAAACGGACAATCCAATCATAAAGAAGGTTGGCCAAATCTTTGGCATATCCCTGGCTTAGACAACCTAATACGAATTTTTCCCGTTGTTCTTGTAAGAGTTCCTTCTTCTTTTTGGAAACTGCTCTGCGTAAAAGATCCGCTTCCCCTAGAGAAAAGCCGGCAAATTTAGAGGCAACTTGCATAATTTGTTCCTGATAAATAATAAATCCATATGTATCTTTTAAAATAGGTTCCAGGTCAGGATGTAAATAGTTCACCGTTCCCGGGTTTTTTTTAACCTTTGCATACTCAGGAATAAATTCCATTGGGCCAGGTCGAAAAAGTGCAAGCACAGCGATAATTTCTTCAAAAGATTCTGGCTGGACTTGCCGCAACACATTTCTCATGCCAGATGACTCCAATTGAAAAACACCAACAGTATCAGCCTTAGATAACATGCTATAGGTTGATTGATCATCTAAAGGAATGGAATCCAATTGAAAAGGGGTACCCTCATTTTCTTCAATTAGTGCAACGCATTGCTCAATAATGGTTAAATTACGCAAAGCCAGGAAATCCATTTTCAGAAGTCCGATTTGTTCAAGCCCTTCCATTGTATACTGGGTTAATGAGTGCTCTTCATGGCCCAATTGCAAAGGTACATACTCTGTAAGTGAATCCCGAGAAATCACAACACCTGCTGCATGGATTGAGGTGTGGCGAGGCATTCCTTCAATGGATTGGGCGATTTTCCACAGCAATTCTAAATGGGGATTTTCATCAAACACTTGATCAAGCCTCTTATTTCTCTTTCTCGCCTTCTCTAAGGTCACTCCAGGCTCTTGTGGGATTAATTTCGCTATTCTATCAACCACACTTACGGGAAGTCCTAAAACTCGTCCTACGTCCCGAATAGCTGCCCTTGCCCCCATGGTTCCGAAGGTAATAATTTGCGCTACCCGATCCTTTCCATATTTGCGACTTACATAATCAATTACTTCGTCCCGTCGTTCATAACTAAAATCAATATCAATATCCGGCATGGTAATACGTTCAGGGTTTAAAAAACGTTCAAAAAGCAAATGGTATTTGATTGGATCAATATTTGTAATCTGCAAAACATAAGCCACTAAACTCCCAGCAGCTGATCCCCTGCCAGGCCCTACCCCAATACCGTTTTCCCTCGCATAACGCACAAAATCCCACACAATAAGAAAATAATCAGCGAAACCCATGTTATTAATAACGCCTAATTCATATTCCATTCTTTCACGAATAGCTAATGTCACTTGATTGCCGTATCTAAAAGAGATTCCTTCCTCACATTTCATGCGCAAATAATCTATGGAGCTTATCTCTTTAGGAACGGGAAATGAAGGGAGAATGTATTCCCCCATGGGAATATCCACCTGGCATCGATTGGCTATTAACTCACTGTTTTTTAATGCTTCGGGAAAAAAAACAAAACCTTCTTCCATTTCATAGTAGCTTTTTAAATAGTATTCTCCCTGGCGTGACGACATTTGCTCTGGATTAGTTAAAGTAAGCCCTTCCCCAATGGCACGAAGCACCTCATAAATGGTTACATCTTCTTTATTCACATAATTCACATGGTTCGTTGCCACCAATGGAATGGATAGCCCTTTTCCCAATTGAATAATAGGCTCTAATCCTTCTTTTTCATGCAAGAGGCCGTGGTCCTGTACTTCAAGGAAAAAGGATTCAGGAAAATACGTACTATATTCCTGGGCTAAAATTTCTGCCTGCTGAACATTTCCTTGTTGTAAATAATGGCTAATGTCACCTTCGATCATAGGGCTAATAGCAATAAGCCCTTTCGTTAACCCGGGCTGTTGTTGAAATACCCTTCTGGAAATGCCAGGTATTCTCTTTCCCGAAAGACGGGCATCGGAAACCAATTTTAACAAATTCTGATATCCATAAAAATTTTCAGCCAATAAAACTAATTTATAAATATCCTTTTCTTCCTCTTCAGAAAGAAATAGTTCCACACCAATAATAGGTTTAATCCCTGCCCTTTTACAGGCATGGTAGAAGGGCAGGACGCCATACATGGCACAAGAATCTGTAATGGCAAGTGCATTCATTCCCAATTCATTAGCTCTGTTAACAAGAGTCTCAATGCGAGCACCGCTTTCCAATAGAGAATATTCAGTATGTACATGTAGATGTACAAAAGAATCATTCATCATTATCATATTCTTTTCCTCAATTCCATATTTTTATAGAAAACGAATCATGTCCTAAGGGGGAAATATGAACAAGGCCCTGGTTATAAGCCTCTTTTCCGGAATTACTGTTAACTTTTTTGTTGCCTTTGGCATTGTACTTGGCGGAACCCTCTTTAGCGGGGTATCAGCGTTTATTAACCAGCAACCCCCTTTTGCAACCATGATCAACTGGTCAGATAAGTTGAAAATTTGGGGATTGGTGGCCGCTTTAGGAGGAACCTTTGATTCCTTCATGCATATTGAACGAATTTTTGAAGAAGGTGATATTTCACCTATTATAAAGCAAATTATTTACATCATCAGCGCATTTATGGGAGCCCATACCTGTACCTTAATGTTACGATGGTTCCTTAAAGGGGAGTAAGAGAAATGAGGGTCCCTGCAGGCCGCCATATCTATCGCCATATTCGTTTCATTATTGTATTTATCTTTGGAATGCTAACAGGAATTATTATTTTTCTATTTATTTATGGGCAACAGCTGGACACGCTTATAATTAAAGTCCGAGAGCTGGAAAATCAAAATGTCGAATATCTCGGGCAAATTGTCACCATGGAAAAAACAGAAAAACTCCTTAAATCTAAAAAAGCAATAGTAAAAGCCATTGAAATCCATCCAAAAGCACCAAATGCGTTAATTGCCACAGAATCCAAACGGCTTTTAATAAAAGACCTTTCATTTCTCAAAGACCGCCCTTTAGAACACGTGGCAAATTTCCACGAAGGATTGCAACTTTTGCTTGGTAACCGCCGTTATACCATTGAAAACCAGATTTATATCGTCCAACTCAAAACCCTAGTTGTCTCAGAAACTTTACATGTTTATGTTGAAATCAAAGCCATCCCTCAATTGTAAATAGGTAGCTTATGAATGAAACTTTCCATTGTAAGATTCGTACATCATACTAAAGAATAAAGAAATCAAAACATCAATACATGGGGGATCAGTTATGAAAAAAATATTTGTTGTTATTTCTTTTGTTGCATCATTGGTTTTAAGTGGTTGCTCTTTTCTACAGGAGACAAATAATACTTTAGAGTATGTAAATAAGGCAACAGAACATATAAATAATTTAAGCAATTTTGCCGATCAAGCACCGCAAATGATTCAACAAGCTGCTTTAAATGCAGAAGTTAAAACAGAACTAGAAAATCAAGTAAACTCCCTGGTAAATGAAATTAATGAATTTAATCAGATTGATGCTCCTACCATTGCAAAAGACCTCCATCAACAAATTGTTAGTAAAAATAATTTAATTCTTGAAGAATTGCAACCTGTCATTCAAAATGGCCAAATCTTAGTTGATAAACTTGAAGATACACAAATATTTATTACGATTAAAGAAATCAACACCCTTTTAAATCAACTTCAACAATTAGGATTGTAATATATAAAGAGCTCCCCTATTCCAGGGAAGCTCTTTTTGGATTTAATGCTTAAACACAAAGGACTCTTTTCTAAATAAATAAGTAGCAATTCCAACTGCAATCCCTACATAAACTATTGTACTGCCAATAACCATTCCAATGTGACCTAAGTTAAAAATACCATAAATAAATTCTTTGAAAATAGCAATGACGTTTACAATAGGTACGATAAAGTGATAAATTTCCAGTTCTTTTGCCCCGGTTTGCATTAAAAGATAGGCAGGAATCATAGCCACAATGACAAGAGGACTCATATAAGTAGACGCTTCTTTAAACCCTTTTGCAACAGTACTCAGTGCCAATTGTACCCCGGCAAACATGATTCCTAACAGGATCATAATTAAGAGAATATAGAAGATATTTTGTCCAGTAAAGAAGTCAAAGTTTAAAGGCCCTCCAGCATTTCCACCTTCACCTGTCGTGGTGAACTTTTGGAAGGCATCGGTTTTCATCGTGAAGGCAAAGGCTCCTAGTGAAGCAATGGCGCTTAAACACCCCATCGTCGATACCACAATTAATTTTGCCACTAAAACAGCTTTAGAAGAAGCTGGAGTGGTTAACAACGCCTCTAAGGTACCCCTTTCCTTTTCACCGGCCACCAAATCAATGGCCGCAGGCATTCCCCCGGTAGCTACTGCCATTAATAACAATAAAGGAATAATCAGTGACATGAAACTTCCTGCCATTTGTTCATCCGTAGAAAGATTTATTTCTTTTATTTCAATGGGTGTTAGGGATTGTTGCTGAATCCCCAATTTACCTAAACGTTCTCCAAGTAATTGCTGGTTCAACATATTTAATTGATTTTGCAAAACACCCATGGATATTAAGGAACGATTATCAGATGGGTCAAAGAATAAAGTAATTGTAACTGGCTGCATCTTCTCTACTTTTTCTTGAAAAGCAGGTTCCACACGTACACCTAAACGTACATTCCCATCTTTCACTGCTTTTTCTATACCTGTGATTCCTGATTTAATTTGAAAAGCGGAATTGCTGCCTATCCAGTTCTGGACTTGACCTGAAGCATCCTCAATCGCAATGGGGATGTCTTTACTGGCTTCTTCACTAGATTTGGTAATCGCATTTCCGATAATAAAAAATAATAATGGGACTAATAAAACAGGAATTAAAACTGTTGTCATCCAGGTTTTCCGATCACGGAAAAGGTCAATAAACTCCTTCTTCACAATAATCCACCACTGCATTTAGACAACCCCTCCAATCCTGGACATGAAAATCCTCTCTAAATCATTTGTCCCTTCTTTTTCAAACAAGTTTTGCAATCCTCCATCATACAAAATGACTCCATTATGTAACATAACCACCCGATCACATAACCTCTCCACTTCCTCCATAATGTGACTGGAGAAAATGACCGTTTTACCCTGTTCTTTCAAATCAAAAATCAATTTTCTTACCCCATGGGCACTTGTTACATCTAAACCTGTGGTCGGTTCATCTAATAGGATCACTTCAGGATTGTGGAGAAGGGATCGAGCAATGGCTACTTTTTGCAGCATTCCTCTGGAGAATTCCCCGACCTTTCGATCAAGAAAAGATTCAAAGGAAAAATAACGGGCAAGTTCCATTAATCTCGCTTCCATTTGGTCTGCTGGCATCTTATATAACCGCCCAAAATAATATATATTTTCTCTTGCGGTAAGGCGTTGATATAAACCTGTCTCACCGCCAAAAAGGACCCCAATGCTTTTTCTTACCTGTTCCTGCTGTTTAACTGTATCGAAACCGGCAACACGAAGGTTACCTCCAGATGGTGTAAGTAATGTAGAAAGAAGGCGCAGCAATGTGGTTTTTCCTGCCCCATTTTCCCCAAGCAACCCAACAACTTCTCCTTTACCCACTTCAAAAGATATTTTTTTTAAAACGTCCTTCTTTTTAAAACTCTTTTCTAGATTATCAACTTTTATCAAAGGATTCCCCTCCCCTACTTAATTAATTTTTGCGTAATAGAACAAATATCAGTACAATAATGATAGATGATTAAGTTTCTATACGGAAGGAAGCGGTTTGAAGTTGCAGACTCTCTTAACAATAATTTCTATTATCACCTTAACAACAGGTATTATTTCTGTCTATTATGCATTTACCTGGAGGAGAAAACCTGGCGCTGAAGGAAAACTCCTCCAAGCCAAAATGAATATATTTATTGGCATTGCCTTATTAGGATTAGGGGCTAACCAATTCTTTTTTGTGGATTTGGTGATTTATCGAAGAATATTCGCCGTTGTTTTTATCATCATGGGTTTGGTTAATCTCATTTTGGGTATTCGAAACCATAAATATTTTAAAAATATACTCCGTGAAGGAAAAAAATAAAGAACAAAGATGCTAAAAAGGGCTGTTGTCAAACGAAGGATCATTTCGTAAGCAACAGCCCTTATTATAGATTTAAAACTTATCGTTCGAAAATTTGTACGGACATCATCGCTTTACCCACGATGTTTCCCTGATGGTAAACTTCCACTTCTACTTTACCGAATTTACGGCTTACCTCCAATACGCGAGGCCGTATCTCAATTACACTTTCAATTTGAACTGGTTTTAGGAAATATACCATAATATTTTCCGGGACCATGTCCCCTTTTTTAAACTGACGGACAGCTCTGCTACCGGTTTCTGTAATGAGTGTTGTCATGACTCCACTGGCAATATTCCCAAGATGATTGGTCATTTGGGGAGTTACTTCCCCCTTGAAATAAATTCCGTTTTCATCCTTTTCTTCCCTAAAACTATTCATAATCAAATCAGGGAAGGTTTCCCCCATTTGAGGTTGTTTCTGAATATATTGCAACGCTTTCAAGACATCCTGACGACTGATAATCCCAATCATCCGTTTATGATTATCTACAACGGGTAACAGCTCAATCCCTTCCCAAACCATCATATGGGCAGCAGATGCAACGGATACTCTGCCACCAACTGTAATTGGATTTTTTGTCATTATTTTTTCAACTGATAGTTGATCATCATGACCAATAATATCTTTTGAAGTAACAATGCCCAAAACTTTCATATTATCATCAACAACAGGAAAACGGGTATGCCCAATACTATCAGAGAGTTGGTACCAATCAGTGATTTTATCTGTTGCTTTTAAATAAAAGGATTCTTTCACAGGAATAAGAATGTCCTCAATCATCATAATTTCTTTCTTGATTAATCGGTCATATATAGCCCGGTTAATCAAGGTTGCAACGGTAAACGTATCATAACTGGTAGATATAATAGGCAATTGCAACTCATCAGCCAGTTGTTTTACTTCTTCGCTGGTATCGAATCCCCCTGTAATTAAAACCGCAGCACCATGTTGTAGCGAAAGTTTATGGGCCTGATAACGGTTCCCTACAATCAATAAACTTCCAGCATCTACATAACGCATCATCGCCTCTAACTTCATGGCACCAATAACAAACTTATGAAGCGTTTTATGCAATCCTTCTCTTCCACCTAGAACATGGCCATCAATAATATTGACAACCTCTGCAAAGGTTAATTTTTCAATGTTTTGTTTCTGTTTCTTTTCGATGCGAACGGTCCCCACCCGTTCAATGGTACTTACCATTCCCTGGGCTTCAGCCTCTTTAATCGCCCGATAGGCTGTTCCTTCACTTACTTCAAGTTCCTTAGCAATTTGCCTTACGGAGATTTTACTTCCTACACCTAGTTCTTCAATATATCTCAAAATTTGTTCGTGTTTTGTAATCATAACTTCACCTTTAGATAATTATTTGAGGGTTCTCTGTACTAATGATATTATACCCCTTTACTATAACAAGCACAAACAAAAAAGCCATCTGTATTAAAAACAATACAAATAGCCTTGAGGATTTTTATATAACAAAAACTTCTTCTTTAGTTTTTGTGAATTGATATAACCATTGTGAAGGGGGACATGCCACACAACGATATATTTTCATTCCCCTTTCCACAAAACGAGATTCATATTCTGTCATTACATTTCCTTCTGCAAACTCACTGTTATGCAAATCAAAGCTTATCTCTTGCAACAAACAACCTGTTGCCGCAAATTCATTTAAACTAAATTCAAAAAGGCCTTCATTATCCGTTTTTAGTTCTATTCGCCCTTCAGGATTTAATAAAGAAAGGTAGGATTTAATAAAACCTCGATAAGTTAAGCGGCGCTTGCTATGGCGTTTTTTAGGCCACGGATCACTAAAATTCAGGTAAAAGCGATTCACTTCACCCTCGCTAAAATACTTATCTAATTGATTAATATTAATCCACAAAAAGGCAATATTGTTTAACCCTTTATCAGCAGCTTTTTTTACAGCTGAAATTAACACTTCTTCATGGAGTTCTACACCAATATAGTTAATATTCGGATTCTGTTCAGCAAGTGTAGTAATAAAATTACCTTTTCCTGTTCCCAATTCAACGAATATGGGATTTGTATTGCCAAAAAGATGGGACCATTTCCCTTTATTTAATTCTGCATCCATAGGAACCCATTGGGAATAAGAGAACATTTTCTCTTTAATACCGGGTCGTTTTCGTAAACGCATGAAACATCATCACCTGTTTTAATTTTCTAAGTATAAGACCGATATCTATCATACGTTCTATTGAACAAAAAGTCGATAGTATTTTTTGGGTCGATGCCTTTTAATCAAAGGGTCTATAAGAATTTTATAAATTTAAGTGTAAAAAAGAAAAAAATGCGACCACCGCGTCGCATTTTTAAATATATTAAAGGGGGATTTCATTGGGTTACTTATAAGATACCCCTTTTTTGTTACAGGCTCGTTACAAATACATTACATTTCTATTTTTTCGCCTGGATTTACTTTTTTCCCTTTCAATCCCTTATTTTCAAGATCTAATATGAATTGATCTGCATCTTGTTCAATGAGTGGGAAGGTATTGTAATGGATTGGAATGGTCATTTTTGCATTAATCCATTGTGCTGCAATAAGGGCATCTTCATGTCCCATTGTAAAATAGTCACCAATCGGCAAAAAGGCCACA
Source organism: uncultured Paenibacillaceae bacterium (assembly GCA_937874515.1). GTDB lineage: Bacteria > Bacillota > Bacilli > Aneurinibacillales > Aneurinibacillaceae > CALNBV01. Next base: position 14,833 of record CALNBV010000105.1, read on the forward strand.
TCAATGGTATTTAATTCCCCAATCATTTTCATGTCTCCAAATAGAGCAGTGTCCCCTGGGTGATACACGGTTTTATTCCCTAATGTAATTAAAAATCCAATAGGCATCCCCATATAAACAATTTTTTGTTCTTCATCTAAGATCAACCCTGAACTGTGGAAAGCCTGGGTTAACTTCACTTTACCAAACTCAAAGTTATAGGAACCCCCTGTGTTCATGCCGTGTACCGTGAGCCCTTGCCATCCTAAATAAGTAGCAATTTCATGATTTGCAATAATCGTCGCATTATTTCTTCTGGCAATTTCTATAGCATCTCCGAAATGGTCCCCATGGCCATGGGTTAATAAAACATATTGTACTTTAATATCTTCGATTTTAACTTGAGCTTTTGGGTTTCCCGTAATAAATGGATCAATAATCAAAGAGTGCTCTCCATCTGTAAGTTGAACACAAGAGTGGCTATGATACGTAATTTCCATTAGAACGCCTCCATTTATCAAATTACAATATACTTCATATATTTTATCAGCACAGTGTCACGGAAACAATTGCAGAAAAACTCACCAAGCCTGAATTTATTTCATAGGATAATGTAATAAACCTACCTAAGGGGATTTTCAAAAATGAATTATCAGCATGTTAAATTACAAGTTGAATCAGATGAATTTCTTCCTAAAGGTACAGATATTTTGCTTTCCATCCCCTTAATCACCGCTTTCTCACTGACCTCTGAACGCAGGATCCGCTTATCCTTTGGCAAAGCTTCCTATCTTGTTCGGTTTCAACCCACAAGTCAAACCTTTCCCTATATTCGCATCAAAGAATCCGTTGCACAGGAATTACTGCTCCCAGATTCATTTTTTGAGATCTGTTGCCAATATAATTCAGCAGAAAAAACGTTAACCATCGGCCCTCTCCTTGCTATTCTTTCCTCATCTGATATCGAATCAAAAGATTTAAATAAAGAAAAGCCTTTTGGAGAGTTGAATTCCTATTTTCAGGAATTTGTTCAGGCAGCTAAAGAAAAACATAGTATTGGTTATGTAGTAACCCTTAATGAATTGAAACAGGAAGAAACTGTAAAGGGATGGATTTATCAAAACGGCAACTGGATATCGAAAACGTTTCCCTTGCCAGATATCATGTACAACAGAATTTCATCTCGTAAAATTGAAAGAAAAGAGGAAACAAAAAATAAAATAAATTATCTTAAAAATAAAGATGTTAGCTTTTTCAATGATAAGTTTCTTGATAAATGGAGCATTCACGAAGGACTGATGCAAGATCCGGAAATTTCCCCCCTTTTGCCACACACCGCTAAATACTATAATCAAGATTCTTTACGCTTCTTTCTGCAAAAACATTCCTATATTTATCTCAAACCTATCCATGGAAGCATGGGAAGCGGCATAGTCCGAATTGAAAAA
>CALNBV010000106.1 GCA_937874515.1 uncultured Paenibacillaceae bacterium
ATGATGAATTAATGGAAGTAAAAGAAGGGGATGTATTAAAAATCCCGGTGGGTTCCACCCATGCCATCAAGGCCATAACAGACTTAGAATTTATCGAAGTGCAAACGGGATCCATGTTAATCGAGGAAGATATTGAACGGTTGTTCTATAAATGGGAAGAAATTGAGGAACATTGTAAAGGTTTGAAAATCAAATTAACAAATTGTTAATTAGGCAATCCCCCCAAAATATGATAAAATATGGACATTGTTTTCATTGGTGATGTTTTACAAATATATAAAATGTATGGGGGAAATCAATGAGTGGTGGCATTCGTTTTGACTATGGTTTATCTGGTATAGATTCAACTAGATTAACTGCTTTACTACCTGAAATAGAAAAAGCCCATATCCAGCTTCATGAAGGAACAGGGCAAGGATCAGAATATACGGGATGGTTGGACTTCCCACTACATATAAATACCCATGAAATTGAAGAAATCAATCGTGTAAGCCAGGAAGTACGAGAAAATGCAGATGTGTTCATATTAATTGGCATTGGCGGCTCCTATTTAGGGGCCCGGGCAGCCATTGAATTTCTCCATTCTCCCTTTTATAACAAAATGGCTTCGGTGACAAAAAAGGGACCAGAAATCTATTATTTAGGAAACAATGTGAGTTCCATATATATTGAGAAAATACTAGAGTTCATAAAAGGGAAAAGCATTTATATTAATGTAATCTCTAAATCCGGGACAACCCTGGAACCTGCCCTTTCTTTCCGGATTATGAAAAAGATGCTAGAAGAAACTTACGGAAAAGAAGAAGCACGTAAACGGATTATCGTTACTACAGATAAAGAAAAAGGGGTATTAAAGAAACTGTCCCTTGCAGAAGGGTACCGGACCTTTGAAGTGCCAGGCAATATTGGAGGGCGTTATTCTGTTCTAACAGCGGTAGGATTGCTTCCTATTGCCGTAAGTGGTGTGGATATTAAAGAAGTTATTCAGGGCGCAGTGGATGGTTCTCAGGCTTATCAAAGGGCAGACCTTTCTCTTAATGATTGTTATCAGTATGCAGCTGTGCGGAATCTATTATATAGAGATGATAAAACGATAGAGTTACTTGTTAACTATGAGCCTTCCTTGAATTCTTTCGCAGAATGGTGGAAGCAATTATTCGGGGAGAGCGAAGGGAAAGATCACAAGGGGATTTTCCCGGCCAGTGTTAGCTTTACCACAGACCTCCATTCCATTGGCCAATACATCCAAGACGGACAGCGGAATCTCTTCACAACTACTCTCTGGATAGAGAATACAGGAACAAGCCTTCAGGTTCCCGGTGTGACAGAAGATATGGATGGTTTGGGCTACCTTGAAGGGATGGCCTTTGAGGAGATTAATAAAAGATCTTGCCAGGGAACCATGCAAGCCCATGTCAGTGGCGGGGTGCCTAACCTGAAAATTACAATTCCTGCCCTTACCCCTTACTATTATGGCCAGCTGGTTTATTTCTTCTTGAAAGCCTGTGGCATAAGCGGGTACCTTCTGGGAGTAAATCCATTTGATCAACCTGGTGTAGAAGAATATAAGAAGAATATGTATTCTTTACTGAAAAAATAGACGGATGATTGTTTTAAAATGTTTCAATCAGACTGCGTTCCATTATAGGGGCGCAGTTTTTTTGTGCCTTATCATCTTTATCCCATTGG
>CALNBV010000107.1 GCA_937874515.1 uncultured Paenibacillaceae bacterium
GAAAGGGAGTAATCATTCGTGAGAGCGAAAAAAACTCCATTAAGAAAATGTATTGTTTCACAAGAAATGTATGATAAACGGGATTTGGTCCGGATTGTTCGCACGCCAGAAGGAAACGTCAAAGTTGATCCAACAGGGAAGGCCTCTGGAAGAGGAGCCTATATGGTCCGAACCATGGAAGCCTTTCAAATGGCCAAGAGTAAAAAACTTCTCAATCGAGCTCTTAAAATGGAGATTACTGAAGAAATGTATCTTTCCTTAGAGGTAGAGTTACAAAAGGTTGTGAAGAAATGACCCGTGTTACACAGTTTTTAGGTCTTGCCTCCAGGGCACGGAAATTAGTGACCGGGGAAGAACTGGTAACCAAAGGAATTCAGAATCGAAAAATTGTGCTAGTGATTATATCCCAGGATGCCTCTGAGAATACATTTAAAAAAATTACTGATAAATGTAAAACCTACAACGTTGGGTGGGTGCAGTTTGGAGATCGGGACTTGCTTGGCCAGGCTATTGGAAAAGGGCCAAGAGTTGTCATTGGCGTTACGGATTCAGGATTTTCTGCCAGGTTGCAACAACTGATTAGCAAATAATTACGGGGGTGACAGGATGGGCAAAATCCGCGTGTATGAATACGCTAAACAAATTGGATTAAGCAGTAAAGAATTAATTAACATATTAGGGAAACTGCAAATCACTGTAAATAACCATATGAGTACCCTTGAAGATGGGACGATTAAAAAAGTTGAAACCCATTTAAAGCAACTTAAAGAACGGGGAAATAATAAACCCTCTCCTGTAACTGAAAAAGTAAGCGGGGAGAATCAAAAAAATAGCAAACCGGTAATACAAAGCGGTGCGGAGAAGAGTGGTAATATGGAAGAAAAACAACAAACGAAGAACGAAAAACCAACAAATGTAAATCGACCAAAACCAGCAAAGCCGGCCCCAGCCCGTGAAGATCGCAACAATCAATCCAGAGGGAAAACAACGAAGAAATCTAAAGCAAGCCCTAAACGCTTTGATGATAATAAAGGTGGAAGCGGACGAGGAAAAAGGGGAACCCAACAGGCCGTTGCGCCTAAACCGGAAGTAAAAGTAGAGAAAATTACTGTAAGTGGTCCCATGACTGTAGCTGAATTGGCAAAGAAAATGAAGAAACAACCCTCTGAATTAATTAAGAAGTTATTTGGGTTAGGAATTATGGCAACCATCAATCAAGAAGTTGATTTAGAGGCCATTCATTTAATTGCTGGTGAATTTGCAATTGAAGTTGAAGAAAAAATCGAATTGGATTATACCGACTTTGAAAATATCGTAGAAGTAGATGAGCCAGAAACTCTTGAAGAACGGCCTGCTGTAGTAACTATCATGGGCCACGTTGACCATGGGAAGACTACACTTTTAGATGCCATTCGTGAAAGTAATGTTATTTCTACGGAAGCTGGTGGCATTACCCAGCATATTGGTGCCTATCAAGTGGTTCGTCAAGACAAGAAGATTACCTTCCTGGATACTCCTGGCCATGCTGCCTTTACAACCATGCGTGCTCGCGGGGCACAGGTTACTGATATTGCGATTATCGTTGTTGCGGCTGATGATGGTGTTATGCCACAAACCGTAGAAGCTATTAACCATGCGAAAGCAGCGAACGTGCCAATTATTGTTGCCGTTAATAAAATGGATAAACCAAGTGCCAATCCTGATCGGGTTAAACAAGAGTTAACAGAATATGGTCTTGTTTCTGAAGACTGGGGGGGGGATACTATTTTTGTCCACATTTCCGCATTGAAAAAAGAAGGCCTTGACGATATTTTAGAAATGATTCTTCTTGTTGCTGAAGTGCAAGAATTAAAAGTAAACCCCAATAAAAAAGCCCGGGGTACAGTGATTGAAGCTCAGTTAGACCGGGGCCGTGGTCCTGTTGCAACCGTGTTAGTACAAACAGGTACCTTGAAAATAGGTGATCCTATTGTTGTAGGAACAACCCATGGTCGTGTTCGTGCTATGGTTAACGATAAGGGCCGTCGCATTAAAGAAGCGCCACCTTCAACACCTGTTGAAATTACCGGGTTGAATGATGTACCACAGGCCGGGGATCAATTTATGGTATTTGAAGATGAGAAAATGGCCCGCCAGGTTGGGGAACGCCGTAGTTCCAAACGTCGTGAAAGTGAACTTCGTGCATCTGCACGTGTATCTCTTGATGACCTCTTTAACCGTATTCAAGAAGGGGAAATTAAGGATATCAATGTAATTATAAAAGCCGATGTACAGGGATCTGTTGAGGCCCTCCGTGGCTCTCTAGAAAAAATCGATGTAGAAGGTGTACAGGTTAAGATCATTCATACTGGCGTTGGTGCCATTACTGAATCCGATGTAATCCTGGCTACCGCTTCCAATGCCATTATCATTGGCTTTAACGTGCGTCCAGATCCAAATGCTCGTGCAACGGCCGAACAAGAAAAAGTAGATATTCGTTTACACCGTATTATTTATAAAGTAATGGAAGAAATTGAAGCAGCGATGAAAGGGATGCTTGAACCAGTTTATGAAGAAAAAGTTATTGGTCAGGCTGAAGTTCGTCAAATCTTTAAGGTTTCTAAAGTAGGAACCATTGCCGGTTCTTATGTCATTGAAGGGAAAATTAGACGTGATGCTGGCGTCCGCGTGATTCGCGATGGAATCGTTATTTTCGAAGGGAAAATTGATGCCCTCAAACGCTTTAAA
>CALNBV010000108.1 GCA_937874515.1 uncultured Paenibacillaceae bacterium
CAGAAATTGCCCCTTTCCTCATCATGTCCAAACTGGAGCAATTTGACTATGCAGGGGCTACTTCCATTGCTTTACTAATGCTATTGCTTTCATTCTTCTCTCTATTGCTTATTAATCTTTTCCAATGGCGGCTTAGCCGTCGCCTGGAACAGTAGGTGAACACGATGAACAAATCCATATTGATTCGCAGCCTTCTTATCGCCATAACCATTTTATTTCTTACTCTATTTCTCATCCTCCCTCTTTTTACGGTATTTTATGAAGCGTTCAAACGAGGAACAGATGTTTATTTTGCAGCGATAACAGATCCAGAAACCTTTTCGGCTATTCGTCTGACCTTAGTTACAACAGCTATTGTTTTGCCCCTTAATCTGGCTTTTGGCCTTTGTGCTGCCTGGGCCATTACAAGGTACCGTTTTCGTGGAAAGAATATTTTTATCACCCTCATTGATTTGCCTTTTGCTGTATCACCGGTCATTTCTGGTTTAATCTTTATTCTCCTCCTGGGAGCAGGTGGATTAATGGAACCTCTATTTCAAAAATGGGATATTCAAATTATTTATGCCCTGCCTGGAATCGTGCTGGCTACTCTTTTTGTAACCTTTCCTTATATTCCACGGGAACTTATTCCCGCTTTACAACAAAGTGGTGAGGATGAAGAGCTGGCTGCACAAACATTAGGGGCCAGAAGTTGGCAGATTTTCTTTCGCATTACCATTCCGAAAATTAAATGGGCCCTTCTCTACGCCTTAATTCTTTGTAATGCAAGAGCAATTGGTGAGTTTGGTGCCGTTTCTGTTGTTTCAGGGCACATCCGTGGGGAAACCAATACGATGCCCCTTCATATCGAAATTTTATATAACGAATACCAATTTTCTGCTGCTTTTGCAGTGTCATCCCTTTTAACCATTCTGGCGATGATCACGTTACTTGTTAAAAGTCTCATTGAAAAAATCAACCTGGGGGAAAGGATTCATGGGAATTGAAATTAAACAACTTTCAAAAACCTTTAATACACAACGGGCACTTTATCCACTGGATTTAACAATACCAGACGGAGAGTTAACCGTTCTTTTAGGGCCATCTGGTTCCGGAAAAACCACTCTTTTGCGTGCCATAGGGGGTCTTGAACTGCCTGAGGGTGGAACAATCGTGATAAATGGGGTAGATGTTACTTACTTAACACCTGGGGAACGGGAAATCGGGTTTGTGTTTCAAAACTATGCCCTGTTTCAGCACATGACAGTTTTTGAAAACATTGCCTTCGGCTTAAAAATTAAAAAAAGGCAATACCGCCCCGGTAAAAAAGAAATGAAGAACCGGGTGTTAAGTCTCATTAAAAGAGTACAACTGGAGGGGCTTGAGGACCGCTTCCCATCCCAGCTTTCCGGAGGGCAATGCCAGCGCGTGGCCCTTGCCAGAGCTCTAGCTATTGAACCCAAAGTGTTGCTCCTTGATGAACCTTTTGCCGCCCTGGATACGAAAGTACGCCATGAATTGCGGCGCTGGATTAGAAAGCTACATCAGGAATTAAATCTAACAACCATTCTTGTAACCCATGATCAGGAAGAGGCCATGGAAATTGCAGATAAAATCATAATTATGAATGAAGGAAAAGTGCAACAAATCGGTACTCCACTGGAAGTCTATCAAGAACCAACGAACCCCTTTGTTTTTCGCTTTCTGGGGAGAACCAATATCATTCATAGACTTGAGAAAAAGGCATTTGTACGATCCCATGATATTGAGCTTCATAAAGAAAAATCAGATACCGCCTGTTTAGAAGCGGTTATCCATCAGGCACGAACCATAGGATCTATGATTCGCGCTGAATTAATAAGAGCCGATGTTCCTGAGTTCATTGAGGCGGAATTTAGCTACGATTATTTTCACTCGCTTAATTTACGCCCAAATGATAAGGTCTTTGTGTCATTTAAAAAGGTAAAGTATTTTTAAAAAAATATACAGTAAAATCAATACTTTATAACTATTATGGACTAATTTAGTCCACATTTTAGTCCATAATTGAAAAAAATAATAAAAGGTATTCCTTTATCGGGGATACCTTTTTTACTTAAAACAACAATATTTGTAATTGATTACAGAGCAAATCAAATATAAGAGGATAGTCCAAAATTGGACAGTCTAAACACAGTTTTCACAGTCCGTGTGGTAATAATTCCTAATTAAAGGAATTATCAGAGTCCTTAGAAAGGATAAAACGAGTATAACACCCTGTCAGACTTTCATATTTGGCTTATATTGAATTTTAATAGTTATTATAGCACACTATGAGTCACTCTAAGCTATCCCTTATTGGCTATAGTTATAGAAGAACGATTAAAAAGTGTATTTAGTAAAGGAGAAGATAATTTATATACTAAAAATCCTAGAATACATCCTGTAGTATTTAGGATTATATCATCAACATCAGTGATTCTGTATGTAAAGTTAATGAACGCAGAAATTAGGAATTGTATTAATTCTATAATAACAGAAAAAGTTAGTCCCAAAATTATTGCTTTCCAAAAGCTACATCCATTTTTAAAAATTAAAGGTAAATAAAAACCAAATGGTAATAATAAAATTAGATTACCTAAAATTTGTTTTGCTGAAACTTCAACAGTATTGGTTGATAATATTTTGTAAATTGATTCAAAAGGAATAAAATTGTTTGAATAATGCAAGCCGATATTGTTGTAATCATTAATAATCGCTTTATCTATTGGAATTGGAAAAAAGGTTATAGATATTAAGGCAATTAGATAAATATAGAAGGTTGCTGAAACAAAAATATTAATTAACTTATTTTTCTTTATTAAAGATATAATTACGAAAAATAATAACGGAATTGAAGCTATTAATACACCAAGTATATCAAAGTCAAGCAATTATAACACACCTTTCAGTTTGTTTTTTAATGAATAAGGGAATACTTTTCAGAAAATGAGTCAAACTATTCCCCTTATTTAGAAATTAGAATCCCCAATTTCCTCTTTTAGGTAAATGGTCTAATAATTAATAATTAGACATCTTAGAAGTATCATCAGCATTAGTAACATATATTCCATCATCAGCTTTTAAAAAATCAAGATAATAAGTTCCGGAACCTACATTAGACCAATTAATAGTACTTGCTCCTTTTCTCCAAGCGTAACCAGAACCAATTCTATTATCGATACCAACAACAGAACGATATAAAGTAACTTGAAACACATCTGAAGTAGCATGTGTAAGTTCAGCATTAGAATTAAGGTATGCTTTTATATTTTGTCCATCAAAGTAACGTTCTGGTCCTATTAGATGATACTTAAAAGAATATGTGAGGTTGTAGCTAGATGCCATGGCAACACTTGGAATCATAATACCCACTAATAATGCAATGGCTAAAATTTTTTTTACCCTAAGTCCAATTTTCATAATTTCCCCTCCCAATTGATATATAAGATATATTTCCGTACCTCTAAAACCATTCACCCCACTTCAGAGGAAATACTAGGAAATTAATTTAAATTATATAAATGAAAGAGATAAATGTAAACGGATATATTATTTTGTTCATTATATTGTCAAAATTTGTAGTGATTATAATAAATCAGGTTTAATAGAGAATTAATATTAATAGGTAATAATAGTTACTAAAAACTGAAGAAATAAGAAGATGGT
>CALNBV010000109.1 GCA_937874515.1 uncultured Paenibacillaceae bacterium
TGAAGCCATTGCCAGAGTGATTAAGAAACATTTTGTTGTTTTCAGACACCCTTTCTTAATTGGGGATTTAGGATGCGGCGAAGGGTCCCATTTACAGAAAATTATCGATGAATGCCATCATTCAACCCTAAACGGGGTGGGTCTTGATTTAGCAAAGGACGGTATTCGCATGGCTGCAAAGAGGTATGAACAGGGGATTTGGCTTGTAAGTGACCTGGCAAAATCCCCATTTAGGGATCAATCCTTGCATGTGATTCTTAATATCTTATCCCCTTCTAATTATAAGGAATTCACGAGGATGTCAGCCCAGGATGGATTGGTTGTAAAGGTAGTCCCTGGTTCCAATTATCTGAAGGAATTAAGGGAAGTGCTCTTTGATCATCCTGAACAAAAAGCCTATCAAAATGATAAAATCGTGTCCCTGTTTAAGAAACATTTCGTTTTACTGGATGAAATCCATTTAACCTATACGAAAAAACTGCAACAAGAGGAATTGGAGCAGTTGGTCAAAATGACACCTCTTGCCTGGTCTGGGGATCAAAGAACGATTGATAGGTATATCCATCAGGATTCGGCCGTGATCACAGTGGATTTAGAACTTTTAGTAGGCAGAAATCCAAGGGAAGTGGAGGCAGACAATCATGGAAAAGGTATGCATTGAACTAAAGAATATAGAAGTTTCCTTTTATGACCGATTACTATTTGAGATTCCTCGCCTGGCGATCCATCAGTTTGACCGCATTGGCATTGTGGGGAAAAACGGGGCGGGAAAAAGTACGTTATTGAAATTAATGGCCGGACAAATTGTTCCGGATAAAGGGCAAGTGAGTTGTTATGCTGATATTGCTTACTTTGAACAATTGAATGCCCCGGAGAAGAAAGACATAGGGTACAAATGGGTAGGAAAACTAGAGATTCCTCAAACAAGCCTGGAACATTTAAGCGGCGGGGAACAAACTCGAATGAAGTTAGCACAACTATTCTCAAGCTACCATGAATGCTTATTTATTGATGAACCCACCACCCATCTGGACGCATCAGGGGTTCAGGTATTCATTGAAGAAATAACCCATTATTATGGAGCACTGGTTCTGGTGAGCCATGACCGGGATGTGCTAGACAAACTGGTCACGAAAATTTGGGAAATAGAAGATGTTTGCGTTACAGAATATACGGGGAATTATTCAGAGTATGTAGCACAAAAAGAACTGGAGATAAAGCAACAACAAGAACAGTACGAGAAGTATGTGAAAGAAAAAAACCGCCTTATGAAAGCAGCAGAAGAAAAAATGAAAAAGGCGGAGAAAATCACCCATGCCAATGGCCATATTTCCAAAAAAGAAGTCAACGCTAAAGCCAACAAAATGTTTATGACCAAATCACGGGACACAGGGCAAAAAGGGGTCCACCGTGCAGCAAAAGCTCTGGAACAACGGGTGGAACAACTAGAAATCGTAGAGGCACCGAAAGAGGAAGAAGCACTATATTTCCCTCAACCTGTGGCTCTTCAATTACACAATAAGTTTCCCGTGATGGCAGACTGCGTAACCCTCATGGCTGGAAAGAAAACCCTTCTTCATGAAACAAGTTTTCAATTTCCATTGGGCAGCACTATTGCTATCACTGGTAATAATGGTTGCGGCAAAACAACCTTATTGCGCCACATTTTGCAGCGGGGAGAAGGAATGATTATTTCTCCGAAGGCAGTCATGGGATCCTATGAACAAATGGCCTATCAATTTGATAAAGCTGAAACTGTATTGGGTTATATAAAGGAAAGAAGCGACTATGATGAAAGCACAATCCGTACAGCCCTTCATGCCATGAATTTCATAGGAAATGATTTACGGAAAAACGTCAAAGACTTAAGCGGGGGAGAGGCGATCCGGTTAATTTTGTGCCAGCTGTTTTTAGGGAGATACAATATCCTATTGTTA
>CALNBV010000110.1 GCA_937874515.1 uncultured Paenibacillaceae bacterium
TATCATCAATACTTCCCTAAGGGTACCCTATTATATAAAACTAGAACAATGTATTATTAGTTTTATTAGATGATGAAAAAATAAAAGGCAGTTCTTGACTGCCTTTTTTAAAATATACTATACATAAGCAAACCCTTTTTTGGGGTAAGTATTTACTCAGCTTTTTTTAGCTGAGTTTTTTCTTTATCTATTTCAGAATCTAAAAGAGCCATAAGACCCAATAGGCCAGGATAATTAATGTGAAAATGGTGGTAATGGGGATGACAATGGAAGTGACTTTCAAATATTCCCCCCAGGTGAATTTGACATTCCCTTTCTTTATAATATGCATCCACATTAAGGTAGCCAGGGTTCCAATGGGTAATAGCAAGGATCCCACATCACTGCCGATGACGCTGGCCAAATAGGCAATTTTTAAGGTAAGAGGGTCAAGCCCCATATTTGTTAAGGTAATGGTACCAACCATTAGGGCTGGATGATTGTTAAATAAATTGGAGAGAAGAGATACGAGGACTCCCATCATGACACTGGCATAAAGAAATCCTTGTGTAACTAATGGTTGAAGAAAGTAAATAAGCCATTGGGTTAACCCTATGTTATGCAATCCATAAATAATCACATACATACTAAAGGCAAACAGGAGAATATACCATGGCGTTTTTTTCAACATATCAACGGGGGAAATTCTTAACCGGTACCATCGCCACGCCAATAACACGAGAGAACCAAACACTGCAGCAAGGGAAATTGGAATATGGAAATAGGAGGCAACGAACAGTCCCACTCTTGCGGCAAGTACAAAGATTAAAATATTCCGCATGAACTTGCCCATATTCGGAATGGTGGGTTTTGTACCTTTTAAAGGATGGCTCCCTTCAGTGGAAATGGAAAAATTCGTGATGGTCATGGGAATTTGACGGGGTAAGGTGCAGAAAAAATAGCCAAACAACAATGCCACAAGAAGCAAAAGGCCGATGGTAGCGGGAACGAACATCATTGCCGTATACATATATAAATCCATATCCACAATTTTTAGGGAAATTAGATTAACGATGTTACTGACGCCAATGGGCGCACTTGAGGCGGTGGCAACTAGGGCACCTGAAAGTAAATAGGGGATTTTTTGCTTATTTTTAATGTTGAGATGGTGAAGCACCATTAATAGAATGGGTGTGGTTATGAGGATACTGCCATCGTTGTTCACGAAAAGAGTCATAAGAAAACAAAACAAGTTAACGAGCCAGAACAAACGAAGACCCGATCCCTTAGCCATCTCCACCAGTTTTTCTGCTGCCCATTTAAAGAAGCCGAAACTTTCCAGTACAATGGCCATGACAATGGTGGCAATGATTGTAATTGCTGCTCCCCCAATGGTATTGGCAATGACCCCCAAATCAGATAAAGTTACACTTCCACTAAGAATTACAAAAAAAGCTCCTACTGTTGCAGGAATGGCTTCATTGACATGAGGTCGCAAGAAAATATAAAGTAAAGTACTTATGAAAGACAGGATTGTTATGGTTACCATTAATTCAGGTAACACTTTTTTTATCCACTCCTTTTCATCTGATGTCTGCTCTGGATGCTAATATGATAAAGAAAACTTGGCTTCGCCAAGCCTTTTAAGGCGCAGGAGAAGCCTTAGTTGCCCTTATGCGGATAAGATAAAATTGGTAATTTCTTATCCGCTAAACAAGAGTGGTTTAAAGGAGCATATAGTCCTTTTTGCCTCCCCTCCATTTGTCTCTAATGTTTGTTTGTACAATAAGTATACGTACTGGAAACCATAGTTGTACTAAACCTTTGTCTCCCTTTCTACGAAATTCCACTCCTAACTATCAACGTTTGTCTATTAGGGACACGAATCATAATAATTAAAAAGCCTATATCAACGCTTGTTTTGCAAGCATTGATATAGGCTCGATTTTCGTTATTTCATAAATTTATTATAGAAGCGATACATAATAACTGCTGATTGGGCACGGGTTGCATTCGTTTTAGGTGAGAAGGTGGTTGTTGTCACCCCATTCATTAATCCCTGTTCAACTGCTATGGCAACAGATTCTTTAGCCCAGGTATCGATTTGATTGCGATCTTTAAATGTACTTAAGGTTCCAGTGATATCTTTGGCCTTTATAGATTGTTTTATGTTAATGGCACGAGCCATCATCACAGCCATTTCTTGACGGGTAATAGGACGGTTTGGAGCGAATTCAGTGCTTGATACACCGTTTATGATTTTATATTTATAAGCCAGAGCTACATCATTGTAAAACCAATTAGTCGAATTTACATCGGTAAAAGGTTCTGATGCTGTTCCAGTAATCCCTAAGGTTTTAATAATTAATTTCGCAAATTGGGCACGGGTCACATTGTTTTCCGGTGCGTATTTATTATTGCCTACCCCATTAATAACCCCTAAACTAGCCATGGTTTCAATGGCCTCTATTGCCCAGGGTACGTCCTCAAGGTCCGTAAAGGTAATAGGTACCTTTACCGTGACAGTAACCTCAGCACTTTTATTTCCGGCATCATCTTTTGCATAAAGGATTAATGTAGTATCGCCAATTAACCCAGAGACAGGTATTGAAAACTTTCCATCTTTAACGCTAGCCTGGCCTATTGGTTGATTTCCTTTCTTTACATATACGGTAGAACCCATCTCGGCTTTCCCAGTAATATTTTCAGAAAGGATATCTACTGGATTAACTACGGGTTTTGTTAGAATATATTCTTTATTGAGCCAGTCATTGTAGTAATTCCACATAGGGGTATATTCCTGAGCTAAACTCCAACTTGCCGCTCCCTTTAAGTTATATTTTTGCACAAGGAATAACTTTTTCTTTATAGAATTTTCGTCATCATACCAAACCTTATACTTTCCCGCTTTCAAAGTATACTCGCTATTAATCTTATAGGATGTATCCTGTTTTAATTCAAATTCTGCAACTGGGGTTGATTCTACATAAGTAATTTTAGGATTAAATGTCTTAATAATTGATGGATAATTAGGATTAGTAGGGTCCCCTAGTATTTTCCAATGCTCGATTTGTGTAGTTTCCGAATCAGTATCTCTAGATATTAATCCGTATAATGGAATACCCAGGACAATTTTCTGTTTAGGAATACCCTGGTTTATCGCATATTTAATAGATTTTTCTACAAAGGAATCCCTGGCAACAGGTCCTTTAATAGTCCCAAATTCATCATATGCCATAATCACAATATAATCATTCGGCCCTGTTAATGCTTCTGCAATATTTTTATAATCATACGTTTTTTGCCAACCAGTAGGAGTTCCTGTAGGAACGGCTGCCACTGCAATAGATACTTGTTTTTCGGGTGAGAGTCTTCCGCGTAATTTCTGCACAAACACTGTCAATCGATTTTTATAAGCTGGGTCTATATTTTCTAAATCTATATTGATTCCATCAAATTTATAATAACTAACATCATTAGCTATCTTTTCAACGTAGGCATCTATATTTTCCAACGTAAGATTATTGTTCCAATCGTTGTATAAAAAAGGTACAACACGAATGTCCCTTTCCTTTTTATGCATTTCAGTTATAAATTCTTCTTTTATAGTATTTGTTTGTAAAACTTCTTCCCCAGCCTTATTGATAATCAGTTTATAATAATTGGGCGAAACAACATCAAGCTCACTCTTTGCTGCTTCACTATCAATATGTTTTTTATAACTGTCCCAATTTAAAGTGGTATCCATGTTTATGTAAGAAATATTCTCCCGATCAACGCCTGCTGCACCAACCACATTATACTGCAAAGGTGACAATAAGGTGCTTATAAGTAAAGCTACTCCCCCGATTCTCCCCCATTTTCTCATCCTATCATTCTCCCTCTATGAATATTTATCTGCATTCTATCATTATACTCTATCTATTAAAAAACGACATATAATTGTAAAAATCCGGCACTTTTCCACGAAATGTGATTAAGAAAGCACAAAAAACCCTTCTATCCAAATTGAACAGAAGGGTTTCCTACACACTGAAAACTGAATCAGAAGAAAATAAGCACATAATTAGGTTAAGCCCTCGA
>CALNBV010000111.1 GCA_937874515.1 uncultured Paenibacillaceae bacterium
GATTCTTAAATTAAGTTCTATAATCAAAGAAATTTGCCAAACCATTTCTTTACCTGAAACACATCTTTCATCCGTTCAAATCATTACAGATTTACGGTTTCCCCACTTGCCTGTGTTAGTTAATCGATGGATTAATCTTCTTAGACATCTTAGAATTACATAATGTTTGTTAAGTTATCTGACACAAATCCTTTTGTAAATCCCTTTTCCATGATATCTTATTACATAAATTATTTAACAATTGGTTGTGAGATAATCTGACAACGATAAGGGGGTTTTACAGATGGAATTCCTTTTAGTAGGCCAGGGAGATGGAGGGGACTCCCTTTTTGAATTAGCTTCTCAATTAGTTAAAAAAGGTGCTAGTATGCAAGTTTTATATTTAATGGATTCAGAAAGTGAAACAGATTGGTCTACGTGGATAAGAAAATTAGTTCCCTTAGGGGAGTTTTTTCTCACAAAGAAAGGATTAGAAAAAAGGTTACAGGATATCTTGTCTCATGGGGATAAGGAAATCACCACATTTATTGCAGGTGAAGAACTTTTTCTGCGGGGTATGACTCAAGTTTGTACATCCCTTGGTTTAGAGAAGGAACAAATTTGCCAAAAAGTCGTTTTTTCTTAATTTTTAATGGATAGGAAAAATTTCAGTTGTTCTTCGTCTATACTTATATAGAGGAGGGACAACATGAAGAGATTTTTCTTACTTTTTCTTATCATTATTTTAGATTTAGGAGTTATAGGATGCAATCATAATGAGGATGAAGACAGAATTGGCATTCGAGGAATCATCACAAATGTATCCATGAATGAAAAACAAGAAGTAACCAATGTACTGGTTGAAGGGAAAGTAGAGAGTGACACTTCCTTTGATAAAGCCAGTGTGTTTATTACAAAGGACACCAAAGTAAACTCCCCTGAGACATTAAGAAAAGGCATGAAGGTAGAAGTGATTTTTACAGGGCCTATTGCTGAGTCCTATCCAGTACAGGGAAGGGCAAAGGTGATCACAGTAATTGAATAGAATGATTACTTAAACGCTTATTTTAGGCGTTTTTTTGTGTCCCTTTTTTCTGTTTTCTATAGAATGGTGAAAAGGAGAGAAATAATCACCATGATCACAAGTGTATTCGTTTATGGAACCCTGCGTAAAGGGGAATCCAATTACCATTGGATTCGTGACTATGCTAAAAAAACAAAATCTGCTTGGGTTAGAGGTTGGCTTTTTGATTTGGGGCCTTATCCTGCCATGATAGAAGGAAGGGGTTGGGTCAAAGGTGAACTTGTAGAATTGAATGATTGTGAAATTGCTCTTAAAAAAATCGATGAATTAGAAGGTTATCATGGTCCGGGGAATCCCCAAAATTTATACGAGCGGATTGAAATTGAAGCATGGACTGAGGAAGGTGAAGAAATCAACTGCCTTGTTTATATTTTTCCCAGGGAGAGAAAGAAAGAATTAGTTATAATGGATCGTTTGCTGCCAGGGGGAGATTGGGCAAATCGAAAAAATAAACAGGGGTGGATTCCTTATTTCGCCTATGGTTCCTGTATGAATGAAGAATCATTTTCATCTACTGTTGCCGAATATAAAATGATAGGTCCAGGTAACGTGGAGAACCATCGAGTGGCCTTTACCCGCTGGTCAGAAAAGTGGCAGGGTGGGGTAGCTGATTTAATAGTCTCTCCTGGTGAGCATACACAAGGAATTCTGTACGTCATTCATCCTGATGAATTGCAATCCCTGGATCAACGGGAGGGAGCCAGTCCCCATTTAGCCAATCCTTTTTACCGCAGAACATGGGTAGACGTTACGATTGATGGTGTGAAGTTAAAAGCTTTTACCTATAGGGTAGTAAATAAGGAAAAGTCGGAAATTCCCCCGTCAAAAGAGTATATGGAGACCATTTTGCAAGGGGCTCAGGGGTTAGGCCAGGACTATACAGGAGAATTTCGCAATAGGATGGAAGGATTACGAAGGGAAACAAAATAGAAGGAGGGTGGAATAGCCACCTCCTTCTATTTTGTGGTAAGCTAACTTTTCGTATCTTGTTTTTTTGATACATAATATCCAAGAAAAGACACCATGATGGCAATTGGGATACTATAATAGAATAATAACCAGTTTTTCGTAATCCAGGCGAAAAGCAGGAATAAAATTGGGAAGCCCAGTAAAATCAACAGCAAAGCTCTACATGTTGAACCCATGTACTAACCCCCTTTTTGCTATTGTTATTCCTGGTAATCGTTGTTTATGTTCAAAGAAACTCTTGTATGATTGGTGGTTGGACTTCAGTGGCCTTTCCTTACTATATTCATTTATTAGAATTTAACATTCATCCCCATCTTTTATTTGAAACCCTGGCCTATTTTATAGCAGCTAGAATTTATTTTAAAACCAGTAAAAAAACAACCTACACCACCTTTGAAAAAATGACCCTTCTAACGTACCTGATTGCCGGGGCTTTTCTCGGTTCGAAAATAGTATCTCTCCTGGAAAGCCCACTATTTTTGCTGCAGGGGGACTTTCTTCATGCTCTAGAAGGAAAAACAGTGGTGGGGGGATTTCTTGGTGGATGGATTGGAATCGAAATAGCCAAAAAACAAGTAGGCATGAAGGAGTCCACAGGGGATGCTTTTGTTATTCCTATGGCGGTTGGATTGATGATTGGCCGAATCGGTTGTTTTTTAACAGGGTTATCTGATGATACTGTCGGGACACAGACCACACTTCCCTGGGGAGTTGATTTTGGAGATGGGGTGCTCCGCCATCCAGCCCAACTCTATGAAATTGCATTTTTATTATTTTGGACAACCTTTTTAGTAGTGATGAAAAAGAAAGAGGATCCAAATGGCCTTCTGTTCCGTAAATGGATGGGCGGATATCTGCTATTTCGCTTTTTTGTTGACTTTATCAAACCCGTGGAACATTTTTATTTTGGTTTAAACAGTATACAGTTAGCCTGCCTTATTGCTTTAGGTATCATAATCCTTCAGTTTAGAAGATTAATCGGGGTGAGAGAATGAGAGATTATTTATTTTTGGAAGTGACCAGTTCATTATGTTCAACCTGTTTGCGCAAAATTGATGCCAAAGTCATTGAAAAGGAAGGGAAGATTTATTTACATAAACGGTGCCCTTCTCATGGATTTGAAGAAGTTCTGGTGGCTACAGATGCAGCGTATTGGAAAATGGCAAGGAATTTCGTGAAGCCATCTGATATGCCGTTGCGTTGGAATACAGAAATTAAGCGGGGGTGTCCCTATGATTGTGGGTTATGCCCTGATCACGAACAGCATTCTTGCTTAACCCTTTTAGAAATTACGGAACAATGTAATTTATCCTGTCCTGTCTGTTTTGCAGGATCTGGGCCTGAACATGGCCGCCATCGCTCCATGGAAGAAATTGAAATAATGATTGAGGCCATTATTGCCAATGAGGGACGTCCGGATATTGTGCAAATTAGCGGAGGGGAGCCCACCATCCATCCCAATTTTTTTGACATAGTAGAATGGTTAAAAAATAGCCCTGTTCGCCATGTCATGATCAATACAAATGGAGTTAAATTAATGGACCGGGAGTTTGTGGAGAGATTAGCGTCATATAAACCGGGCATTGAAATTTATTTGCAATTTGATAGCCTAAGAAAAGAAACCCTTGAAGAATTACGGGGTGGGGATTTACGGAAAGTTCGCCAACAGGCCATTGATAACTTAAATGAGTTTGGTTTATCAACAACCCTGGTGGTTACGTTGAAAAAGGGACTAAATGATCAAGAAATAGGGGAAATCATGGATTACGCTGTTAAGCAACCTGCTGTACGAGGAATTACTTTTCAACCCATTCAAATAGCAGGACGGTTGGAATCCTTTAATCCCGCTACAGACCGGTTAACATTAACAGAAGTACGGAATGGTATCCTACAACAAAGCCCTATTTTTTCAGATGAGGATGTATTGCCTGTACCTTGCCATCCTGACTGTCTGGCTATGGCCTATGCTTTAAAGGTGGATGGTGAAGTTTATCCTTTAACAGGATTAATTGATAAAGATATTCTGCTAGAAGCAGCGAAGAATACAATTATTTTAGAGAATGATCCTGAACTATTGCAAAAAGGCCTGTTCCTAAGCCAACTGAAAAATACTTTCTCTTTAAATGTAACCAGTGAGCAGACTGTGAATTGTTTAAGTGAGTTGTTGTGTTGTTTGCCTAAAGTGAGTATGCCTGAGAATTTATCCTATGATAATGTATTCAGGGTGATTATTATGCAGTTTTTAGATGCTTATAATTTCGATGTTCGTTCAGTGAAAAAATCTTGTGTCCATATAGCACATCCAGACGGGCGAATCCTTCCTTTTGATACCTATAATCTTTTTTACAGAGAGGGGATTAATCAATGAAAAGACAATTTTATGTAGGGGCTTTTTTTGCCACCCTTTTTTTGAACTTGCCTTTGTTTATCTTCTCTTTTGTAATTATGGCTAATTTTGGACTAGGCATCCTTATGGCGCTTCTTCTTCTTTTACTAATGAACGCAGTACTAAATGGATTGTTCTTTGTTTTCTTTAAAAACCGTGACATTTATTTTAGCCTGCTTTATGGGCAAATTGTAGGGTTGTCTTTTGCTGGTATTCTTCTTACCATGTGTGGAGGGCTTGTGTCTTAGAATAAAAGTTTTTTTACATACAAAAGCTAAAGTATATCCCTTTAAAGGAGGAGTGTATTTTGGCTAAGCATCAGAAGAAGAAAACTAGTTTGCATTCAAGAGAAGCAGAAAAACAATATACCACAGATGGTGAGATCCCAATGCAAATGTCTTCAGCAGGCTATCGCATTAATCTCTCTAAGATGGAGAATGCCGGT
This sequence comes from uncultured Paenibacillaceae bacterium, assembly GCA_937874515.1. GTDB lineage: Bacteria > Bacillota > Bacilli > Aneurinibacillales > Aneurinibacillaceae > CALNBV01. The sequence goes on from CALNBV010000111.1 coordinate 4,864, forward strand.
GACAAAGAATTAGGGAAAGATTGAAACAGAAAAGCCTCGATGAATTGTATCGAGGCTTTTCCTATGTGTGCATTGTTAGCTAAGTTTTCCTTAACTAAGTGGCGGTTCAAAGTTCTCATCAGGATTATCATGGGTAGGATGGGCCGGTTCTACCTGACGAGGAATCCCCTCATGGAATTGACGATTTTCATAAGTGAAGGCTGATTGGGCTAATGCCCCTGTTTCAAAGGTTTCTTTTCCTAAAGTCTGAGGTGAAGGGCACATTCCATAAGCGCCTTCCGGAAATTCCTCAGGATAGCGTGTCATCCTTTGGCTATATTCTGTGCTGAGTGGTTGAAACTCTTCCTTTTTGCCCATATTAAAACTACCCCTTTCCAAAGTTTGGATAGGGGTAGTATGGACATAAATTCATTGAATTATGCTTAATTAAATGCTTACAAATAAAAATTCACGGAGTTCATCAGCGTCCGCTTCATCAATTTGGAATGCTTCTTCCAGATAGCCTTCTTCCTGCAAGTCTTTATGCCCCAGGATGGCTAATCGATTGGTTTGGATATTTAACACTACGCTTTTTCCATAGAAACGTCCTGTTTTCATAATGACTAAATCAAAGCGAGACTTCTCTCCCATAAAACTTACAAAACGGGTTTTGGTTTCTTCCTGATCATCATATAAAAACATCCAATCCCCATGACTCATTTTCATCCCTCCTTGCTCGGTCTATGCTTTGCCTATTATATGCCAGGAAACGAAGTTATTCAATAAAGTAAACTTGGCTGGCGCCAAAGCCTTTAGGCGATGGCGACAGCCTTAGTTGCACTTACACGTAAAAGAAAGTGGTATACTTTCTTTTACGGAGAGGAAAGGTGCGAACAACCCATGGGACATGGTATACTGTAACGAGAAATTTCGAAAAACTGAGGTGAAGACCTATGATGGATATCATGCAAGGGGTAACAATTTTTACAGCCCTGGTGCTCACTTTCGCCATTGTTATTATTGTATCTAAATCAAGAAAGAAGAAGAATCAATAGCAGGAGAGATTAAACTATGTATAATGTAAATGTTGCAAGAATTGAAGAAACGTTAAAATACTTAGAAAAGCTTTTGCAAGATATGGCGCCGATTGTTGAAAAGTTAGAAGGTGTTCCTGAGGATCGCGTCCTTTTGTTAGCGTTAGAACGGATGGTACACATCTCATTGGAATGCCTTGCTGATGTAGGAAACCATATGATTGATGGGTTTATTATGCGAGACCCAGGGAGTTATGAAGATATTGTAGAAATCTTACGGGATGAAAAAGTCATTCCAGATGAAATTTCTGCTCCCTTAAAAAACTTAGTAAACTATCGCAGAAATTTAATTACAACATATACTGATATTCAAGAAGAAGATATTTATCAATTAAGTAAAAACAGCCTTTTTGCATTAAAACAATTCCCAGGTTATGTACGAAATTATCTAGAAAAAGAACTTTAAAATAGTTTTTATATTTTATAGTATATAAATTTACTTATTAGATAAAATCGAGTAGAATATGGGGAGAGGAAGGTGATGAATGAGTGAAGAACGACAGGTCTTCTTCTACACGGAATCAAATTCTGAACATGTTGAAAACAAAAGGTTCCATGACTGTCGGTGAAATGTCGGTTGAGTTGGGCATTACAGAAATGGCTGTACGCCGTCATTTAAGTACCCTTGAAAGAGATGATCTCATTAAATCCCGTCTTCTCCGTCAGTCAATGGGACGTCCGACCAATGTGTATTACCTATCTGAGGAAGCAGAAAATATGTTTCCTAAGAATTATGGTGACCTTTCCCTTGAATTATTGAAAGATGTAGAAGAATTACAAGGGGAACATGTGGTGGAGGAACTGTTTCGACGCCGAAAAGAGCGGATGGAAGAATCATATCAGGATTTAATTACTCATGATTCAGATATGGAAAGTAAATTAGAAGCTTTAGCCCGCTTGCAAAATGAAAAGGGATACATGGTGGAAGTGAAAAAAGACGAAGATACAGGAAAGTATATCTTCGTTGAATCTAACTGTCCTATTTCTAATGTAGCCCGGGAATACAATGTCGCTTGTGATTGTGAAAAGGATTTATTTAAAACCGTTTTAAAAGCAGATGTTAACCAGGAGCAATGTATGGCTACTGGTGGGGATAATTGTGTTTATATAATTGAAGATGGCAAGAAAGATACAAAAGAGAAACAGGAACTGGAAGAAGAAAACGAATAAAGAAATTTCAGCAACCATCCCTTTGGACGGTTGCTTTTTTCTTTGCTAGGGGATTAGAACATGAAAAATATTCTACAGAAATATCATACATTTTTATTAGATTTAGACGGGACGATTTATCGGGGAAACGAAGTGATTCCAGAAGCTCTTCCTTTTATTGCCTGGCTTAAGGCAGAAAATAAAGGGTATAACTATTTAACCAATAACTCATCTGCCACACCAGAACAGTTAGCCGAGCGTTTAACAAGGATGGGAATTGAAGCCACCCCTGATGAGTTTTTTACTTCGGCCATGGCCACGGCTCAAATGATTAGGGATTTAGAAAAAGAAAAAGACCCAGCAAGGGTCACGGTTTACATCATCGGTGAAGAAGGAATACATAAGGCAATAACGGATCAGGGGTTTACCATTGTAAAACAAGCTCCTGCCGATTATGTCATTGTAGGCATTGACCGTTCTTTTACATATGAGAAAATGAAACAGGCTGTACGAGCTATTTATCAGGGAGCCCGTTTCATTTCAACTAATCGAGATCGAGCCATTCCCACGGAGGAAGGCCTGGCACCTGGCAATGGTTCTTTGACAGCAGCTATTGCCTATGCCACAGGGCAGGAACCTGTATATGTGGGGAAACCGGAAGCTACCATGATTCGATTAGCTTTAGCTTCAATGAACAGGACGGAAACAAATACGTTGGTTATTGGAGATAATCTAGAAACAGATATTGCCGCTGGTGTGCAAAGTGGTGTGGATACCCTCTTAGTATTAACAGGATTTAGTCAGGAGAAAAATCTAGTTAAGAGCTCAATACAACCTACTCACATCAAAAAGGATTTATCCCTTAATGTGTATGGAAATGGCGATGGGCTAAACGGCTAGAGGCAGCGGCAGCTATGGCTCCTACGATGTCATCGAGAAAGGTATGTATATTTTTGTCTTTTTTATCATTTAATTTTTTTAAAATTCCTGGCTTAATTTTATCGATGTATCCATAGTTTGTAAGTCCAATACTGCCGTATACATTGACAATGGAAAGGGCAATGATTTCATCGACGCCATATAATCCTTCATCCGTTTCAACTATTTTTTGTAATGGTGGCATCAGTTTTTGTTCTTCTGCTAAAATGTCTAATTGGATTCCTGTTATAATTGCATTTTGCACTTCCCGTTTTTCTAAGACTCGTTCTATATTGTGTAAACAATCAGATCGATCAATGTGGGGATAATAAGGGGATTGGAGAATATAAACTAATTCAACCATATCCTCCATAGTAACCCCACGTTCTTTCAATAAACGGTGAGATGTATTGCGAAGGGCTTCATCACCAACTGCTGTTTTCATGTTGCTCACTTGGATCTCCCCTTTAGTTCGTGTAAGGTAATCCTTATTCTTCCCGAAGCCATTTGTATTTATTAAGAACGTCTTTTCCACCGGTTACTTCCAGTACACTTCCTGTAATAAAATCTGATTCTTCATTACAGAAAAAAGAGATGGCTCTCGCAATATCTTCACCAGTTCCAGGGCGCCCTACAGGGCATGTGCCATCCTTAATGGTGCGCACATCTGTTATTTTTTTATGCTTAAATTCATCTGTAATGTCGCCGGGACAAATCATATTGGCGGTAATACAATGCTCTGCTTCTTCCATGGCAACGGTTTTCGTTAGAGATACCAGGCCTGTTTTGGCAGCGGCAAATGCGGAACGGTACATCCATCCAGGGGCTGTGTCTGCCTTTTCATAGCCAATGGTAATAATACGGCCCCATCCATTTTTTCGCATTTGGGGAATCGCCGCACGGAACAGATAGAAGGCGCTGGAAAGGTTCCCATTAATGATTTCTTGCCATTCTTCTACAGAGTATTCTGTTAACTTCTTCCGTTCTTTAATATAGGGTCCTGCGTTATGAATCAGAATATCTAATCGGCCCCATTGTTGTATCATTTCATTAACCATGTTTTCCCCTGTTTCAGGGATTGTTACATCTCCTTTGACGAGAAGAGATTCGATTCCATATTGACTTTTTAACTCTTCCTTAAGAGTTCGGGCCTGATTGTAGCTGTTGCGATAGTTAATTCCTACTCTAATGCCACGGGATGCCAGGTAGTGTGCAACACTTACTCCTAATCCACGGGCACCAGCTGTAATGAGTGCTGTTCGATGATGCAAAAAATCACTCCTTTCTTCCCAGTATCTATTGTTTTCACTGTGTCTTTTGTATTAATTTTATAGAAGAATGGTTCTTAAAGAAAGTCTGAAAGTGTGGCGAATAGGTTTTGGAGTATTATTTTTATGATCGAAAAGGGCATCCTGTATATCTTACGATTGGACAACAACCGATTATACATAATGTAGGCCATGTTTTAGTATTTGCGATAACGGAAGATGGAGGAATTATTTTAACGAAACATAAAAAAAGGGGCTGGGAGGTTCCAGGGGGAAAAGTGGAACCAGGGGAATCACCTCTTGATGCGGCCCATCGTGAACTTATGGAAGAAACAGGAGTAAAGGTGGGAGAGCTTTCTTTTTTAGGCCAATATGTGATCCATCAAGGGAAGGGCGAACCACGGATTATTAAAAATGTTTATCAGGGGTATGTCAGGGAAAAAGGGGAACTGCCTATGGGATTTGAAACAGAGTGTTGCGGGGAGTTTTCCTTAGGAATCCAATCCTTTTCAAAAGCATTTAGTCCATTTATGCAGGATCATGTTTTTCCTTTGTGTGCAAAGTATCTGCAACTAAAAAAATAAAGGAATGAAGAAACCCCCTCAATCTATGAGGGGGTTGTATCGTTTAGTGATTAAAAGACTTGTTGTACTTCCTGGATTCCTTCCACTTCTTCCATTAAAGCACGTTCAATACCGGCTTTTAAGGTAATGGTGGAGCTTGGGCAGCTACCGCATGCACCCATAAGGCGTACTTTTACAATACCATCTTCAACAGATACTAACTCAACGTCTCCACCGTCGCGTTGGAGGAAGGGACGTAATTTATCGAGGACTTCTTTTACTTGTTCTGATTGGCTCATTAGTGTGTTCACTCCTTTCTTCATAATAATATTATAGTATCCTTTTTGTGATAAATCCATGTTTTCCCTTACAGAATGTGTTTTTGCATATAGCAACCTTTCTTTTTTTGCGTATAAAATGGTATCATCAATAATGAATTGCCAGCCAGGGATAGGAAGATGGGTGATTGTAATATGGAAATTCTCGTTTTTGGAGCCGAACAGCTCTGTGCTTCCTGTGTTCAGATGCCTTCAGCTAAAGATACGGCTGAATGGTTGCAAGCGGCGTTAACTCGTCGTTTAGGAGAGGGGATTTATGTAAGGTATGTAGATATTGAAGGGTCTCTTTCTGCAGTAGAACAGAACTGGGCGGAACGAATCCTGGCGGGAGAATATTTTTATCCTTTGGTTGTTTATAGGAATCAGGTTATTGGAGAAGGGAATCCAAAATTAACAGAAATCGAGAATCATATTAAAAATGAAGCAATTTGAGGTGGATAAGCATGCGCCCCATGGTTGAATTTTGTGAGGGCAATTTAGAATCCCATTCAGAATCTGTACGGATTAAGTTACAAGCTGATGGTGATTTAGATATTATGGAATATGGTTGTTTAGGCAATTGCGGCGAATGTTATGTCAGGCCTTTTGCTTATGTGAATGGTAAACGGATTGCGGCTGAAACGGCAGAAGAGTTATATCTTGAAATTAAAAACTTTTTAGAGAAGATAAAAGAGGAAGAAGAAGCCTGGAAAGGGCTGGGTCTATGAAAGGTGTTCCCCTTGGAATTTACAAGTACTAAGAGTATAGAAATAAAAAGTTGTTGCCGACAAGCAGAAAAATAGCTATTTGATTCAGGGTTACCTTTGTATTTAGGTAGCCTTTTTGCATGGTAAATTAGGTGATTTCCGTGATTTGGAATTAACCTTATTTCCTCTGTATATATAATGCATATATAATATACTAATTTACAAATATGTATAATTTATGAAAATCATTGACAAAAAAAGTGTAAGTTATTAATGTAATATATAGGGATTTGCGCCAATTTCAAGTTTAAACAGAACAATGCACTCTATTAAATAAAACCGGAGCCACAGCGAAGCTGCTTGCCTTTGATTGCATTGCCCGATTCTTTGCAGACCCTGGAAGGGATAGTGTCCCAGCCAGGTAATGCTTATAATCGATTTGTCATTGTTATCATATTTGAGCAGGTGTGACTATTAGGCAATAATTTTGCCACATCTGTGATAGTTCGAGTAACACGAACAAAAGTTAAGTCAATGGTGTCGGATTGCGGAATTTGCACTGTTTCAAAGATAGTTGAAAAAAATTGTGAAAGAAAGGGTGATAATGTGAATATTAAAAAATTATCAATCGGTTTAGTACTGGGATTAACTGCTTTTACGGGAATTGCCTTTGCAAGTACTTCTCAAGCTACTATATCTATCGGTCAGGATACAGCTAGGGGCAATAATGTATATTACGGAACTGGTTTTGTTAACATGACAGGAACATGTAATAGTGGTAATGGCGGTGGTGGTCTTGATGTAAGTACAATGGAAGTTCATAAATTATGGCCTGATTCTACTATAAAAGATGTAAATGTTCCAGTTGGGACAGCTAAAACATTATACAAAATTTCTTTGCCTGATACAGACAATGCTTATTATATTAAGCTTTCAAATCCTGGTGCAGATGACTGTTCTGGGACCGGTTTATTTTATCATGTTAGTCCCTGAAAAATGGATATTTTTAAAGCCCATCAATTGATGGGCTTTCTTTTCGAAAGGAGAAATTTAAATTGCATTATTTTGCAGAGAATTTAAAAATGGAACTTCGTCTTTATCGTAGGGGAATATGGGTTTGGTTAATTCTTACTTTATTATTAATCTATCTTTTTACAGGTTATTATATTTTTGTAGAAAGTTCATTTTCTGTTGGTCAACTTCTTCAATCTTCTACTTATATTCTTATGGCTGGGTCGTTGTTTGGTTTAGTTTTAGGAGTTATATCTGCACAAAGAGAAAGAAAGGTTAAATTTGAAGAAGTTTTAATTTCATTGCCAGGAGACTGGGCTCGCCCTTTTACTAAAATATTTGCCTGGGGGATCATTGTATTTATCTTATGTTTTTTTTCATGTGCTGAGGTTATTTTTTTCTATATCTTAAGTAAAAGTCAATTACTTTTATTTTGGAAAGAAACGGTTGCATATATTTTTCTTTATTGGGGTTTTACAATGTTTAATGCTGGAATTATAGGTTTTGCTTTTGCGTATGTTTTTCGTTCTTATTTTACTTACATCGGTTTATTTTTCTATTGGATTTTAACAAGTCCTTATAATTCTATTCTATTACCTGTCAATATATCTAGATGGATGAATCAAGGAGAACAAAATCCTAATTTAACATATGACGATTACCATGGTTTATTTTTTGCTGATGCAATATTTACAAGACATTTAATTATATTTTTCTTATCTATTGCGTTAGTTTCACTTGCTTTAGTAATTCGTCAAGTTAAAGAGTCTACGAAAAAAGAAAAAATTATTTTGATTATTACAAGTGTATCAACATTATTCCTTTCAATCATTTTATTTCCATTGTCAGCTAATTCCTTAATGAAAGATGAAAATGCATCTTCTGAAGACATTTACTATAGACAATTTCAAGAACAAAATCCTTTAAATAATACATATAATGTTTCACCTACACTACAAATCAAAAGTTATAAAATTGACTTAAATACAAAAAATGAAAAAATCTCATATATAGCAGCATTATCTGTTAATATCTCAAAAGAAAATTACAATAAATGGAGCTTTTTCACGCTGTATCATGGATTAAAAGTAAACAGTGTACATTTAGATGGCAATGAAATGAATTGGAAACAAGATGGAGATATCGTTTCTATTCTATGTCCAGAAAAAAGTAAAGGTGATTTAACCTTTAAAGTAGAGGGAGTTACATCTTCTTTTAATCCAGTAGATAAAAAATCTTTTTATTTATCTGCTTCATTTCCCTGGTATCCAATTCCAGGAAAATGGAGAATTGCAGAAATTAATACTGACGGAAATATAAGGTATAATTGTGTTGAACTTCAAACCCCTGCATATTTCCATATTAAATATCATAAAAAAGAACGTATTTTTAGTAATCTTTTAAATGTAAGTGAAAATGAATTTAAAGGTGAAGCAAAGGGAGTAACACTAATGAAAGGAAACCTTCTAGAATTCAACGAAAAAGGAATGCATATTGTTGCTCCTCCTGACTTGATCACCAGAGTCCCTATATTATTACCTAAAATGAAGGAATCTTTAGATAAAATAAGTTTTTCTTTAAAAGAATCAAATATAAAAATTCCAGAAAATATCTTTGTAGTTCCAGTGGAAGACGGAAATAACGATGTAGAAATATATTCAGATCAACTAGTAATTGACGCGGATCAATTACGATTGTTTTATGGACAAGAAGAAAAATATTTTACATCTATAGATTGTTTAATCCCTTCTTTTTATTTAAATAGAAACAATCATTTATATGATTCCGAAAGTTTATTTTTAGCGTTATTTGATTCATTATATTCAAATTCTAGAGAAAGCTACAATAACAAACGGCTAAAGGGCCTTATTGATTATCCTGAATCATTACGTGATAAAAAAGCAAGGTCAATTCCTTCACAAATAATTGCATTACAAAACAAAATTAGTAGAGAAAAAATGCAAGTACTTTTACTAGATTGGTACAATCAACTAAAAGTTGGGAAATTAAGTGTTGAATATATGCAAACTTCTCTAAATAACCTCAAATAGGTGATAAACTAATGGATCATTTAAAAATTGACTCTTTAAGTAAGTCTTTTAAACGTCATCGAGTCCTTAATCAAGTTTCTTTAGAAATCAAACCAGGATTGTTTGGATTATTAGGTCCAAACGGAGCAGGTAAAACTACTTTTATGCGAATTATTGCTACCATTCTTCGGCCTGACGAAGGAGAAATAAGGTTTAATGGTATTGATTGGTCCAAAAATCCTGATCAAGTAAGGAAAATGCTTGGCTATTTACCTCAAGATTTTGGTTTGTTTCGTAATATTACAGCTCGTGAAAGTTTGGAATATATAGGATCTTTAAAAGGAATACCAAAAAACCATCTTTATTTTGAAATAAAGAAAGTTTTAGAAGAGGTTAATCTTCAAGAATATGAAAACAAAAAAGTAGGGGGATTTTCCGGTGGTATGAGAAGAAGATTAGGTATAGCCCAAGCTATTCTTGGAGAACCCCAATTAATAATGGTTGATGAACCTACTGCAGGATTGGATCCAGAAGAACGAATTCGTTTTAGAAATTTATTAAAAAGATTAGGGAACCAAAATAGAATTGTCTTTTTGTCAACTCATATAGTAGAAGATATACAAGCTACTTGTGAACAAATAGCTGTATTAAATAAAGGGAAGGCACAAATATTTAATTCTACTTCAGAACTTGCTAAAATAGCTCATGACAAAGTCTGGAAATTAACTGTTAATGAAGATGAGTTCAATGAGATTGAAAAAAATTATAAAGTCATTTCTTCAAACATGTCGGAAAAAGGAATTGACTTGCGTATTCTTTCAAATATTAAACCCAATAATGATGCCTTATCCGTTGAACCATCAGTTGAGGAGGGGTATTTAACATGGATTCACCAATAAAACTCCCTCCATTATTGACCGATATTAAAGCCATGGAATGGAACTTTTACCTTCCCATTTTTGTAACCATAATTAGTACGAGTTATGTTTACGTTGTTTTAGCAGGGTGGAATCAACCATTGCTTTTTTCTGAAATAAAAAAAACGTTAGGATTATGGTCAATTCCATGTGTATCATTTTGGACTATTGGATTATATAAGAACTTAGTTGATTCCGATGGAAAGGAACTGCTTTTGGCAATGCCTTATAAAGTAATGCAATATGGTTTTATACGCACATTACGAATGAGCTTGATTTATATTCTGTTCTTCTATACCTGTTTATTAATAGTACTGCTTTTTTCAGAAGAAAATATGACAATGGTTGATTGGATTCTCCCTGGGGTAAATATCCTGTTCTTTTCATTTCTTTCATTTGTAATAATTTTGGCAAGTAAGAATATAGCAATATCTTATGGATTAATTGGAGTGTATTCTTCAACAAATTTCATTACCTATGGGTCTTTTAGTGGATGGGTTTACCCATTTTATTGGTCTTTACCAAGACACGATTTACAATTTTTGCAGGTATTAATGGGTTTGATTTTAGCTACATTCGTTTGTATTGTATTAGGCCAATGGATCCTAACAAAAAAAGAGTATTTGGTAAAATGATGCATTTCTTAAAAGGGTACTTTTTTCTTATGAGTATTGAAATATTAATCAGAGAATAATAATCACATCTTAGTTCTAGGGAGATGTGATTATGAATTTATTTACTTATAATTATGATTTTAATCCTGATTTTGTAGTGCCAGTCGGGCAAGCTTTATCAGATTTAATGCGGGATTCTGGAACTAGCATTGAAACCGTTTCTCAAAAAACAGGCCTTACCCTTTCTGAAATTCAAGGTTTAATTAATGGGGACATTAATTATAACCATAAAATTGGGATTAAATTAAGCAATTGTTTTCATGGTATACCCGTTAGAACCTGGGAGAAAATTGATAAAAATTTTAAACATAAAATGGGAAGTACATCCCATTTTCATCATTGATGCTTTTAAGCAAACAGACGGCTCAACATTGAATGTTGAGCCGTCTGTTTCTAATCTAATATTCTTCAACGATGTTGTAGAAAGTATCTCTTTCAATGGGCTGCTTGTTAGCCCCTTTAATTAAGTAGATCAACTCGTCTCTGGTAATGCCCGATTGAGTTAGAGCACCTGCGGCATGGCTAATTCGTTCTTCCACCAGGGTACCGTGAATATCCGAAGAACCAAAAGTAATGGCCATTTGGGTTAATTGGGTTCCAATGTTAATCCAGTATGCTTTCACATGGGGGAAGTTGTCCAACATGAGCCGGCTAATGGCTAAGGTTTTCATATCATCAAAAGCAGACGTTCTCATTTTCAGGGAAGCCGTCGCTTTTTTTGGTTGAACAGCTAAAGGAATGAAACATAAGTAGCCATTGGTTTCATCCTGCAATTCTCTTAAGCGAATCATATGTGTTAGGCGGTCTTGCAGTGATTCAATGGAACCATACAGCATGGTTGCATGTGTTTTCATGCCTAATTCATGGGCCAGACGATGGACATGAAGCCATTCATCTGTGGTTGCTTTATCAGGGCTCATTTTCTTTCTGTATTCTTCCGTAAGGATTTCTGCTCCTCCACCTGGTAAGCTATCTAATCCTGCTTTCATTAATTCTTTTAAGACTTCTTCTTCCGTTAAACCGGAAATCTTGGCAAAGAATACGATTTCAGCAGCGGTATAGGCTTTAATTGTTACCTGTGGGTAGTGCTTTTTTAAGGTGCGGACTGTATTTACATAGTATTCAAAGGGGACGGTATGATTATGGCCCCCAACAATATGGAATTCACGAATTCTAGGGTTAAAACGTTTTTCTACATAAGCTAATAGCTCTTCTTCATCCATGGCATATGCTCCATCTTCCTCCGGATCCCGACGGAACCCGCACCATTTACAACGAGCTTCACAAATGTTCGTAGGATTAATATATAAGTTTTCGATAAAGTATACATGATTTCCATTACGTTTCATGTTTACATAGTTTGCCATTTGACCAATGGTTAACAAATCAGTGGAAGCATATAGGGTTAAGCCATCTTCCAAAGATAAACGTTGACCATTTTTCACTTTTTCGATGATGGGAAGCAATTGCTGATCCAACACCATTTCTGTATTTAAACTCAACTTTTTCACTCTCCCTAATAAGTTCGAATTACATTGTATAGGGTATCCCGTTCTACAGGGATTCTTCCTGCTTCATGGATCATATCGATGAAGGATTGCTTTGGAATCATGTGAACAGATTCGGAACCTGCCGCATGGATAATTTGTTCTTCCATGACAGTGCCATCCAGGTCATCTACACCAAAACTTAAACTGATTTGTGCCAGTTTCGCGCCAATCATCATCCAGAACGCCCGGATATGGCCGAAGTTGTCTAACATCAGACGAGCGACTGCTAGCATTTTTAAATCCCGGTACCCACTGGTTTCGCCGGTGAGTTTGTATTCTTTCGCTAACTGGGTATTGTCAGGATGGAATGAGAAGGGGAAGAAGGTGTCAAATCCCCTTGTTTTATCCTGCAATTTTCGTAAACGAATAAGATGGTCTACCACATCTTCTTCTGTTTCAATATGCCCGTATAAAATGGAGGCATTAGAACGCATTCCTAATTGGTGGGTAATCTCATGAATTTCAAACCACCGCTCTGCAGATGTTTTATGTCCGGAAATAATTTTCCGTGTTTCTGGTGCAAAAATTTCAGCCCCTCCACCAAGGATGGATCCTAATCCAGCTTTCTGTAATCGAATAATCGCCTCGCGAATAGCTACTTGGGCCACACGGGCAATGTAATCAATTTCAACAGCTGTAAAGGCTTGTACATGAATGTTGGGCATGTACTTTTTTGCCAGGCGGATCATGTCTTCATAATATTCAAAGGGTAATTTAGGATTTACTCCACCTACAATATGAAGTTCAGTGAACCCTTTATTGGCCAGGGCTTTATACTTCTCTTCAATTTCTTCCAGAGTAAGGGCATATGCTCCTTCTTCCTCTGGTTTCAGGCCGAAAGCACACAATTTACAATCTAAATAACAAACATTGGTGTAGTTTAAATGGGTATTAACAATAAAGGATACCTGATCCCCGTTTTTCTGTTGGCGTACCATGTCAGCCAGTGATCCTATGGCAAGCAAGTCATTAGATTTCATAAGCTTGATGCCATCGTCAAATGTAAGGCGCTCTTTGGCCAATACTTTTTGTTCAATATCAAATAAGGGATGATTTTCATTCAGCATGGGTAAAGGCCGTCTCCTCTTGCATTAAATTTCAAACCATTCTTTCATTATAAATACAATTCGCTTATCCAACAAGAAGCGACATGTTTCGTCGATGTGTAAAATCACCTGGTGAGGGGATGATATGGCTTAAAGGAATAGTAATAAGGAGGAAAATGAAAGTGAGGGCAGTCAGAGTTTTAGTATTAACATTCGTCATGGCAGTCATTCTTGTTCCTGTGGTTCATGGGCAAAGTTATACCGTTAAACCCCTTTATGGGGCATCTGTTAAAGTCCCAGACCCCTGGACCCTTGGCTGGAAAGTAACGCAAACAGCCAAAGGGTTAAAAGGGTTTACGAAATATGGGAAACCTTATTATCCACCATACAGGATGGATTGCTCAAGTTTTTTGATCCCATTTTTGTTTTACCTATTATGTGTTAAATAAAAATGGGATCAAAATGCCAACAAGGACTCCAGCAAAACAAGCGAACTATGGTAGAACAGTTCTTATTAACCAACTTCGTCCAGGAGATTTAGTGTTTTTTTGGACGGGATCTGGGAAGATAGGGCATGTGGCTATGGCTGTTGGTAATAATCAAATTATTCATTCTGTAGGTCCAGGAAAAGATGTGCAGATTACGAATTTAAAAAGCAGTTGGTATCAGAAACATTATGTGACATCAAAACGTTTGTTTGAATAATTATTCGTTTTTGGGTTTTAAAAGGCGTGTTAATTGATCCCAATTGGATACCCGTGTAAAGAGGGTTAAATCACGGTTCCATGGTGCATCGAATACGATTTTTGTTTTAGCAGGTGAATGGATTAAATTATGGGGAGCATCATCTACTAAATACTCTCCAATTACTAAATCTTTCCGATGGGTTAATATTAAATTTGGCTTATTTACAAAGGAAAGATTTTCTTCAATCCATTGAAATTTATCATTGTAAGCATATTGGCTACTTGCTGTGAGAAAGACGATATCATAATAATCATGGAGTTCTTTAATTCCTTCGATAGCGCCAACCATAGGTGGCAAATCCCGAAAAAAACCTGGTTCTCGGAGGGTAGAAACAAATCCATCAAATACTTTTTCCGGTAGGATTCGTTTTAAATCCCATGCTTTCCAATCATCACGGTTAAGGGTAATCCCTGTTTTATTATAAAAGCGCTGAATCCAGGCATTGGTAAAATCTACAACCACTTCATCCATATCCAGTAAAAGTACAGGCTTTTCCATGCTATCGATCCCCTTTCTTTAGGTTGCAGGTAAACGTTAAACGTTAAGCGTTAAGTTAAAGAAAAAAGACCGTTTAGTCGTTAACGGTCTTTTTCTCATTATAAGAAATGCTGCTCGTTTATTGCAACCATTTCCTGTTTTCCGCAATGGGGACAGGATATAACATGAAGGCATTGTGCTTGTTCTAAATCGGGAAACCCATTGATTAAGCGTAATTGGTCGATCTCTTCATATGGGCTGTATGGACCATAATAATTTTCTAGTTTTCCCGTATCCTCCATTTCTTTATGGCAATTAGGACATTCTTTGGCACAAGATTCCAGTCCGTTGCATAGGGGACAAATTCCTTCTCGCATTTTTCAATTCCTTTTTTGCAGTAATCGGGAATAAAGGCCATAGCTAAACAAAATTCCAAAAGCAATGATGGCTGCAAAAAAACCGAATAATGGCTGGTCTGTTCCTAAGAAGAGAAGGAGGGGCACACCTAAAATTGCAAGAACTAAAAAAATGGTATATAGGTTTGACAAAGCGCTTCGATGCATTAGGAATCACACTCCGTATTTCATTTATCTTTAGGTTTTACAGAAAATGTTCCCCTAATACACAAAAGAAAGCTTGCCTATTGGCAAGCCTTCAGTTTGATTCTTAGCAGCTCTTATTTATGCATGCTTGAACTATGGGCAGGTTGTACTTTTGAATTAGGATCAAAGTAAGATTTAGCATTATTTACAGCGGTAGGAGCTTCACCAAAACCAGCTGCAATTAACTTAATTTTACCCGGGTAACTTGCAATATCCCCTGCGGCATATACACCAGGAATATTGGTTTCCATTTTGGAGTTCACTAGAATGGACCCTTTTTCAAATTCTAATCCCCAATTTTTAATTGGGCCCAGGGAAGAAATAAATCCGAAGTTAACGATTACTGCATCAACTTCTTCAACATATTTTTCACCAGTTACTTTATTTACCATGGTTACACTTTCAATTTTATCGGTACCTTCGATGATGTCCAGTTCGCAAGGTGTAAGTACGTTTACTTTAGAGTTCATCAGGTTCTCCACACTATGTTCGTGGGCACGGAATTTATCCCGGCGATGAACGAGGGACACTTTTTCTGCAATAGGTTCTAACATTAAAGCCCAGTCTACAGCGGAGTCACCACCGCCAAAGAGAACAACTTTTTGACCTGCAAATTTATTGAGATCATCCACAAAATAATGGAGGTTGGCCTTTTCGAATTTAGCGGCATCTGGATGTTCAAGTCGACGAGGTTCAAAAGCCCCAACGCCAGCAGTAATAATAATGGATCTGGATAAGTGAATTCCTTTGTCTGTGGTAATTTCCAGAATCTCGCCATTTCTTTCAATGGATTCTGGAAATTACCACACACAAAGGAATTCACTTATC
>CALNBV010000112.1 GCA_937874515.1 uncultured Paenibacillaceae bacterium
CATGGTGACGGGTATGCAGGGAAATGCTTTTCGGAATTTTGGTTTTGATGGTCTAGTGCCCCATGATGAACGGTATGAGTGGGCTGATGAATATGTCGATGTGGTTTATAAACTATGGGAAGGATCCTGGGATGAAGGTGCCCTTTTAAAAGATCGTGAAAGCGGGAAATATGCAGATCCATCTCGCATTCACAAAATTAATCATGTAGGGGAGCGTTATCAAGTAGAAGGTCCCCATCTTTCTGCACCCTCACCCCAACGGACACCGGTACTTTTCCAGGCAGGCTCTTCAGATGCCGGTAGAAATTTCTCGGCTCGTAATGCGGAAGGCGTTTTTATCGTAGCTCCAGATCCGGAAAATGCACGTCAGTTAATTGATGATACCCGGCGTATTGCAGTGCAAAATGGTCGGGACGGGAATGATATTAAGTTTTATCAAGGCTTATCTTTTGTTATTGGTGATACAGAGGAAGAGGCACGTCATAAAGAAATTGAGCTTGAAAATAAAATTGATTGGAATATGGTCATTGCCCATGCTGGTGGTGGGTTGGGGATTGATTTGGGAAATGTTAGTTTAGATACACCTCTTAAGAATATAAATACGGAGGGAATAAGAAGTACTTATGAATGGTTGAAGCAAAGTACACCTGGACGTACTCCTACAGTAAGAGACCTTGCGAAATTACGGGGGAGAAACACCCGCATTGTAGGGACGCCAGAATCCATTGCCGATCAGTTAGAGCGTTGGCAAGAAGCAGGGATAGATGGAGTTAATGTTTATAATGCTACGATTCCAGGAACTTATGAGGAATTTATCGATAAAGTAATCCCTGTTCTTCGCAAACGTGGCTTAGCCCGGGAAGAAAACAATGAACCAACTACTCTTCGCAATAAACTGTTTGGTCAGGACCGTCTCAATGAACGTCATCCTGCAGCCCAATACAGAGGTGCATTTGCTCCTACAAGCGTTTCAAAATAAGTGAATATTTAATCACATAAAATGGAGGTTTAGAAAAATGGCAAAACCACTATCCTTTTCAGCTTTTGTAATGAATACCGCTTCACATATTATTCATGGACTATGGCGCGATGAAGAAGGGAATCAGGCGTATTTTAATGATGTTGATGTTTGGGTGAATTTGGCGAAGCGATTGGATGAGGGAGGTTTCGATACGATTTTTTTCGCTGACGTCATTGGATTGTATGGTGACCATAAGGGGGGCTGGGAGTTTCTTGCGGAAAATGGACTACAAATCCCCAGTAACGATCCTATGGTCTTGATGTCTGCCCTTGCCGTTAATACGAAACGTCTGGGGTTAGCTTTTACCGCAGCCCCTTTGCAAGAACATCCCTTTAATTTTGCCCGCCGGGTTTCTACCCTGGATCATATCTCCAAAGGCCGTATTGCCTGGAATGTTGTGACAGGTTTTCAGGAAAACGCATTTCGTAATTTTGGCTTTGATGGTCTCTATCAACATGATGAAAGGTACCGCTGGGCCGATGAATATGTAGATGTGTTGTATAAGCTATGGGAAGGATCCTGGGATGAAGGGGCCCTTTTAAAAGATCGTGAAAGTGGCGTATACGCAGATTCAAATCGGATTCACAAAATAAACCATGTGGGTGAACGCTACCAGGTGGAAGGCCCCCATCTTTCTGCCCCATCCCCTCAGCGTACACCCGTGATTTTCCAGGCAGGTTCTTCAGCTGCAGGGAGAAATTTCGCAGCACGAAATGCAGAAGCCATATTTATTGTAACACCTAGTCCTGAAGTGGCCCGTGAAGTAATTAAAGATACCCGGCGCATTGCCGAGGAAAATGGCAGGGATGGGAATGATATTAAGTTTTATCAAGGATTGTCCTTCGTCATCGGTGATACCGAAGAAGAGGCGCTTCGTAAAGAAATTAAATTGGAAGAGAAAATTGATATAGATATGATGGTAGCTCATTTAGCCGGTGGGCTCGGTATTGATATGGGCAATCTTCCTCTGGATACCCCTCTGGAAGTTATCGAAACCGATGGTGTGCGAAGCATAGCGGAATGGGTTCAGCAAAGCACGCCTGGAAGAGTTCCTACCATTGAAGATCTTGCTCGATTACAAGGAAAAACCACGCGCATCGTTGGGACGCCAGAATCCATTGCAGACCAGTTGGAACGTTGGCAAGAAGCAGGTGTAGATGGAATCAATGTGATCAATGCCACGATTCCTGGATCTTATGAAGAATTCATTGATAAAGTGATCCCTGTTCTTCGTGAGCGTGGTTTAGCCCGTGCTGAGAATGAAGAAGCAACCACCCTCCGACATAAACTTTTTGGAGAGGACCGTTTGAACGAACGTCACCCTGCAGCACAATATCGAGGAGCATTTGCCACAAAAAGTGTTACGAATTAATGGAAGGAGTGCATTCATAATGTCAACTCAAAAACAATTGGATAAGTCCTTAAAAGCTGGTTCCCATGCCTTAGATGAATTGCTTGCGGCGATTGCCAAAGATGGGGAGGAACGTCGGAAATTAGATAGCGAAGCTCGTCCTTTTTATGCTATGGATTTAATTCGTCAATCTAAACTGAGTGGAATTCAGCTACCTGTTGAATATGGGGGTGAAGATGCCAGCATTCGTGAGCTTTTTGAAGTAGTCATCCTCCTTGCTGAAGCAGATCCTGATGTGGCTCACATCCTTCGTGCCCACTATCTCACTGTGGAAGAAATTCTTCGGAGTCCCAATCTAGAAGTACGGCAAACCTGGATTGATAGAGTTGCAAAAGGAGCCATTATTGGTAATGCAACTACAGAGATTTCCTCCCATAATGTAGGGAATTTGGTGTACGAAACCACCCTTTCTCCTGAAGGTGCAGGATACCGATTGAATGGTACTAAGTATTTTAGCACAGGTACCTTGTATGCAGATTGGGTGGCTGTCACCGCATCTACTCCCGAAGGGTTATCTACCTCTGTCATCATTCCAACGAATCGAGAAGGGGTTACCATTGTGGATGACTGGGATGGAATTGGACAGAGATTAACAGGAAGTGGGACAACTTACTTTCAAAATGTTTTTGTCAACCCTGATGAAATTCGTGATATTAAGGATAAAACCCCATTTAATTCCCTACCACAGCTTTTTATCCATGGGGTTATTGCAGGAATTGTGCGTAATGTGGTGACTGATGCTTCTAAATTGGTGCATAGCCGTAAACGAACTTTTTCATATGCAACTGCTGATAAACCCGCAGTAGATCCCCAACTTCTACAGGTCATTGGAGAAATCTCCAGCATCGCTTTTGCTGCAGAAACCCTTGTCCTTGCTGCTGCTGATGCCATAGACAATGCAGTGAGAGGGGCTGTGAACGGAAAAATCGATTATGCATTAAGCCACGAAGCTTCCTTAAGAGTTTCCCAGGTGAAGGTCATTGTGGATCATTTAGCACTGAAGGCATCGACTCTCCTCTTTGAGGTGGGCGGTTCATCGGCAACGAGACAGTCATACCACCTGGATAGGCACTGGCGTAATATTCGTACCCTTGCTTCCCATAATCCAAGGGTATATAAAGCTCGTGCCATTGGGGAGTATGTGGTCAATGGTAAGGAGCTCCCGTTAAAAGAAGTCTACTTTTAATAGACAAAAAAAATAATAGAATTGGGGGATTTCACATGAGCGTAGCGGTGATCGAAAAAAATAAATATTCAAGAGCCTATATTGAGGAAATTAGAGAAATAGTCCGTCCAATCATCGAAAATGTGGCAAAACCTTTTGCCGCCATTCCAGAGAATGAAGAAAAATTCCCCAGGGAAATTTTACAGGCCTTAGCCAAAGAAGGCTGGAGTTCGGTCACCCTTCCAGAAAAATGGGGGGGGTTAGACCTAGGCTATGTGGGTCTGTCTGTGGTTGCCGAAGAACTTGGTAAGGTAGATGCTTCAACCGGATTGGTTTATGCTATGCATGTGGGTGCAGCCCAGGTGATTAATATTTTTGGTAATGATGATCAAAAGAAACGGTGGTTATTGCCGATTCGGGAAGGTTCTATTGGCACTTTTGCTGTTAGTGAAAAAGCAACAGGGGGCCATGTTTGGTATAACGTTAGTCAGGCGGTGCAGGATGGGGATGATTATATCCTTAATCTAGAGAAGTCTTTTACCACCAGTGGGGGACAGTCCGATTTTTATGTAGTGCAGACTCGTACCGCTGGAAGTGAAGACCCAAGTGACCATAGTTTTTTTATCGTAGATGGTCATGATGAAGGAATTACGTCCAAACCATGGAAAGCATTAGGGGTAAAGGGGAATTGCAGTGGTCCTCTTAAGTTGGAGAATGTAATCGTAAACCGACGGGATTTAGTACCAGCTCCAGCATTAGATATTCTCCATGGGACAGGTGCAGTTCTTGGATTGAATGGTGTTTGGTTGGGAGTGGCCCAGGGTGCCCTTGATGCGACTTTAGATTATGTATCCAAAACAGTGCATCAGGATTTTAATAAAAGCCTGGCTAATTATCAAGTGATTCGCCAAAAATTAGCGGAAGTAAAAATTCGTATTTCAGGCTTACGCGCATGGCAATATGATTTAGCCAGACAGCTAGATGAGTTACGTGAAAGCAACCAATCTTTAATTTCCTATGCGACGGAGGTCACAGAACATAAAGTTCAAGCCACGGAATTGGCGGATTACGCAGCAAGAATCGCTATGGATGTGGCAGGTGGATACGGCTATATCGAGGGCGTGTTTGAACGGCTATATCGTGATGCCCGGGGAGGAATTCCTATGGCTCCTTCCAATAATATTGCCAGGGACCAAATCGGAAAAAGCTTAGTCGGTTTACCCTTAGAGTTGTTTGAAGAAGGAAAATAATAAAAACGGCTTTAGCCCGGTATTCCACGGGCTAAAGCCGTTTTAACTTTCTTATGAGATCAGCTCTTTATCTATTCCATTTCCCACTGCTTCAACTTCTTATCTGATGGTAGGAAGACAGTTAAAATTCCTAAGAGGGGTAAAAGACTGCAAAAAATCATAATGTTCGGGAGTCCGAAGACATCGGCTAATTTTCCTAACACCACAGAACCCAATGCACCCATGCCAAAGGCCAGACCCACAATTAAACCCGAGGTTAAACCAACCATGCCTGGGATTAGTTCCTGGGCATAAACAACGGTAACCGAAAAGCTGGATAAAAGAATAAACCCTAAAAGCATGATAATGGGATAAACCCAGTTTAAGGG
Source organism: uncultured Paenibacillaceae bacterium (assembly GCA_937874515.1). Lineage (GTDB taxonomy): Bacteria > Bacillota > Bacilli > Aneurinibacillales > Aneurinibacillaceae > CALNBV01. Next base: position 5,216 of record CALNBV010000112.1, read on the forward strand.
TAAGTAAGGCAAGAGCAGAGCCAATGGCGCTGAAGCTAGCAAGGAAAAGAGAATCATATTTCTTTTTCCAAATCGGTCTCCTAAAGGGCCGCCTAAAAAAGTTCCCAGGACACCAGCTGCAAGAAAGGCAAAGATATAGTACTGGGCACCTTTAATAGAAAGGCCATAATCATTAATGAGATAAAACTGATAAAAGTTTGAGATTCCTGCGTGGTACCAGGAGCGGGCAAAAACAACAAAAATAAGCAGGGAAATGGCAAAGATAATTTGCCTTTTCCGTTTTTCATTGACTTTCTTCGTTGTTTTCGTTGCCTTTTTATTTCTAGGGAAATAAACCAGTTGTTTGCTGTACCAGTTGGAAACAAACATAAGGACAAAAATGGCTAATGCTGCAACAAGGGTGAACCAGATGGACCCAAATTGACCCAGGGGTACAAAGATTAACGCGGTCATTAGTGGTGCAAGAGATTGGCCGCTATTTCCTCCTACCTGGTAGATGGATTGGGCTAATCCCCGGCGATTTCCTGCCGCCATATAAGCTACCCTGGAACCTTCAGGATGAAAGGAAGCGGAACCTAATCCGATGAAAATCACGGATAAGAGAATCATGGCAAAATTCCCGGCAAAAGCTAGACCCACCATCCCAAGCAACGAAAACCCCATGCCAATAGGAAGCATATAAGGGGAGGATTTCTTATCCGTATACAAACCTACCACTGGTTGCATAATGGAAGAAGTCATGTTTAAGGCGAAAGCAATCCAACCAAGTTGTGCATAACTTAAATGCATTGCATTTTCTAAGATAGGAAACAAAGCAGGGATGACTGATTGCATGGAGTCATTTAGCAAGTGAACAAAACTGATAGCAAACAACACAGGATACATCGTTGTATTGATTCTGGGTTTTGCTTCTGTACGAACCGCAGCTTGCATTGGATGTTTCACCTCTCTTTTTTTTCTCTAATCTCTCTGTTGGGTTATTTTTCTATTAGAATTTATAGGTTTATGGAGTAATGATGGTTAACTCCTTAATAAGACCGTAAGGTCAATGGTTGGGATGCTAATGAATCAAATCAGTTGCCTTTTTGTGAGCCGATACGAGGGAAACTGA
>CALNBV010000113.1 GCA_937874515.1 uncultured Paenibacillaceae bacterium
AAACATTTGGCGTGGAATTAATTCTTTTAATTTCTCACAAAGTACTCTTCCCCGATTATAGGCACTCTCTCTGTGAACAATAAAGGAAAGAGCATCCACCATTTCTCCATTTAATAGGATATCCATCTTCACCAGTTTAGATTTCTGATAACCGGATAACTCATAATCAAAGGAAGCATACCCTTTTGTGTTTGATTTCAACTGATCAAAAAAATCAAATACAACCTCCGCTAGTGGAATATTGTATTTAATTTGTACCCGGGTTTCATCCATATATTGCATATCCATGAAATCCCCACGTTTTAACTGGCACAATTCCATGATTGCCCCAACGAAATCTTTCGGAACCATAATCGTTGCTGTTACATATGGCTCTTCAATGGAATCAATTTTTTGGGGATCAGGCATTTTTGAAGGGTTTTCGATTTCCAGTATGTCCCCATTGGTCATATTTACTTTATAAATAACGCTGGGTGCTGTGGTAATGAGCGCAATATTGAATTCCCTTTCAATTCGTTCCTGAATAATTTCCATATGGAGCATTCCCAGGAATCCGCAACGAAAACCAAAACCTAATGCCTGAGATGTTTCCGGCTCAAATTGTAAGGAAGCATCATTCAATTGTAATTTTTCCAATGCATCGCGAAGATCATTATAATCACTGGAATCAACAGGATACATCCCACTGAACACCATTGGATTCACTTTACGGTACCCAGGGAGAACCTCTGTAGCTGGATTCTCTGCTAGGGTAATGGTATCCCCAACCTGTGTATCTTTCACTGTTTTAATACTGGCAGCAATGTAACCTACATCACCAACCGTTAATTCCTCCACCTGTTTAGAGAAGGGTGCGTGAGTACCAACCTCGGTCACTTCAAACACTTTCCCAGTGGCCATCATTTTAATTTTATTTCCTTTTTTCACGGTACCATCAACTACACGTACAAAAGCGATAACACCCCGATAGGAATCATAATAGGAGTCAAAAATTAACGCCTTTAAAGATGCATCAGGGTCTCCAGTAGGAGCAGGCACTTTTTCTACAACTTGCTCCAAGATGTCTTCGATCCCAATACCTGCTTTCGCAGAAGCTAAAACCGCATCGCTGGCATCTAAACCAATGACATCTTCAATTTCTTGTTTTACTCTTTCTGGCTCAGCACTTGGAAGGTCAATTTTATTAATAACCGGAATAATTTCCAGGTTATGATCTAAAGCGAGATACACATTCGCTAATGTTTGTGCCTCGATTCCCTGAGCAGCGTCAACGACTAATAAAGCACCCTCACAGGCGGCAAGGCTCCGGGAAACTTCATAGGTAAAATCAACGTGTCCTGGGGTATCAATAAGATGAAGAATATATTCTTCCCCATCCTTTGCTTTATATTTCAATTGAACAGCGTTTAGCTTGATCGTAATCCCACGTTCCCTTTCCAATTCCATTTGATCAAGAAATTGGTTTTCACGTTCCCTCTCACTTAAGGCACCTGTAAATTCTAAAATTCGATCTGCGAGTGTGGATTTGCCATGGTCAATATGAGCAATAATTGAAAAGTTACGAATTTTTTCTTGTCTCTTTCTACGATCCATTAAATTAAACCTCCCGAGAGGAAAAATGCATTAGATTCTATTTTACCATCTCGGGAGTTCCTTTACAATTGTTTTACAACCCAAAGATAACTTGCTCTTGTAATAGAAACTAATGTATTCCTTAGTCCATTTCCGAGGGAACTAAGCCAATTGCTGCTTCCCTCGCCAACCCTGGTTACCGGATTCTCAGTTTTCGCATTTCCAAGAACGGCTACATCTACGTTTTCGCCCTCAATGCGTGTAATTTTAAAATTTTGCTGATTTACGTTACTGGCAGTTCCTTGAATGGATTGAATCCCTTTCTCGGCTGTATTTATCCCCCAAACAATCCCGGCAAAAAGGATCCCTGTTAATACTATAAATTTAAAAAATATTTTCACTTCTCCTGCCTCCATCCTTAAGAACGCTTCATGTCTCCAGGCTTATTACTATTCACTTTCTCAGCTTCCCAAAAAACTTTAGAAAAGGCCTCTGCTAAAACATCTGCTGTTCTTTGGCATTCTTCCAATGTGTTTTCTGGGCCGCCAATTTCGATAAGAATGGAATTAGGTGAAACAGATTGGTTATATTCTGCATTTCCGCTGTTCTTTCCATAAATGCCTTTTGAAAGTCCCGGTAACTTCTTTTTCAATTCATTGTGTATTTGCAACGCAAACTGTTCATTTTTCGTCCAATTTTTATTACGCATGCCAATAATGAAATAAACCCGGGCATAATCCACACCATCTATATGAATTGTTGTATTTTTTCTAGGTAATGAATCCCGATGGATGTCAACAAAATAAGTCAAATCTTTATTTCTGGCCATCACTTCTTGTACTGTCTTCCTTGATTCCGAATAGGATAGGCTATAGGATAATTTTTTTTGTTGTAATTTGGAGAAAATGTCAACCTTACTAACCTGTGCGCCAATTCCGTTCTTTTCAAGTTCCCTGGCAAAATGATCACTTACTAGTGTCATGTTTTTTGTTGGGTGAAAAGCCAAATCCACATTCTTACTCGCTTCAGGCACTTCACTAATCCAGGATTCCCGATTATGGGTGTTATAAATAAAAACAACCTTCTTACCGTTTGTATTAAAGGTCTCTTCTACTGGGTTTTCTACTTTTGTTTGCTCGTTAACAGGTTGGTTTTGTAAAGCTTCAACAGGTGGAGTCGTTTCAACGGGCAAATCTCCAATTCCCACATCTTTTCCTGCAACTAAAACATTGGTATCAAACAAAGAAAATCCTGGCAACTCTCGTCCTAATAAAGTACGGGGGTCTTTCGGGTCAATCCCTGTAAGTAAATTAAACATTGTGCCCGTAAGGGAAATTTCATCGTCCTTGTCCCCTTCTTTAGCAGTTAGATATGGTATCTCCTGAGCAAGTGCATGAGATATCATCTGGTCTGAAAGGGATACGGTCATTTTTCTAATATTTTGCGATGAAATGACTGTTCCAACTTTGGTGATGAATAATAACCCCACCAAAATCAGTATGAGTGCTGTTCCAAGGGAAAGGAGCACAAAACTTCGTTGGACAAAAGCTCCATTTAAAGAGATTACCATGCTTCGATTTTTACCCTGCACCCTTTGGTCCCATCCTTTCACGCGAGTATTCGACTATTTGTCCATTTCTCTAGTAATCTATGAATTTACTCATAGAATTAGAACAAAAAGAGGACCCATTGGTTTTAGGGGTCCTAATGAGTGTAAGCCGAAACATTTTTCATATTGACAGAAGAGTGCAATGCAGCATTTAATCCATTTGCCACAACGTTGGCAATATCCTCAACATAATCATCTACTTCTTTTGGCGTTACAATGAGATTGTGTCCGAGGGGAGCTAACACTTCCCCGATTAATTTTCTTTTTTGATCTGCACTTAATTCCCCTACTAATCCAAGAATCATTTTTTGTTCCTTTGGTTCAGGTAAATCTTCTTCTGTATATTTTTTAATTTTTCCTGGCACATTCATATTTACAGGAATCAATCGTGAGGATGGCGATGGATGCCTTGTTTCTTTAACCTGCCTCCCTAAATATGCCAGCAAATAGTTAATCGCATCATGTACTATGGTAGCCGCATCGACTACAGTTGGAATCCCTACTGCAATAACGGGAATGCCTAAGGTTTCCTTATTTAATGGTTTCCTTTTGTTTCCGACCCCTGATCCGGGACTAATACCTGTATCTGAGATCTGGATTGTTGTATTTACCCGTTCTAGGGCACGAGAAGCAAGAGCATCAATAGCAATCACAAAATCTGGCTTGGTTTGTTGAACCACACCTAACACAATTTCACTGGTTTCCATCCCTGTAATCCCCAATACGCCTGGAGATATAGCACTAACAGAACGATACCCTTTATCTACTTCATCAGGCATTAACTTAAATAAATGGCGGGTTACTAATAGATTTTCTACAACGATAGGGCCGATGGCATCGGCAGTTACATTCCAATTTCCTAATCCAACAACAAGGGCGCTAGCTTCCTTTTTTAGGCCAAGTTGTTCAAGAAAGGTATGAAATTCTTTAGCAAAACGGGCTGCTACCCGGTTCTGCAGGTCCGAATCCTGGCGACGCAATCCTGGAATTTCAAAAGTAAGATACTTTCCAGGAAGCTTTCCTATGATTTCAGCACCCTCCATATTTAAAACCTCAACACGGGAAATCATAATCCCCTGGTCTTCCTCTGTTTCAAATCTAACCCCTGGAATTTCTTTTACTCCACTTTTTTCAGAGACAAGTTCTCTTGCTTCTACCGCCAAGTCTGTTCTCACACTAAATTGGCTTAAATCCAAGTTTGGATTCATAATTTTTGTCACCTCTTTTCCATGCTTTCCACGGATATATAAATTTATACAATTTCACCTTGCAATCAATTGGGCTACGTGTTACAATTTCATTTGTTGTATCAATAGTTTTCGGATACACCAAGGAGGTGAATCTTATGCCTAATATTAAATCTGCTATTAAACGTACCAGAACAATCGAAAAACGCCGTGCGCAACGTATGGCTCAAAAATCAGCTCTCCGTACAGCTGTAAAAAGAGTAGACGTAGCTATCGCTAATGGCGATGTTGAAGCAGCTAAAGCAGCTCTTCAAGAAGCTAGCAAACGTTTAGATAAAGCTGTAACCAAAGGTTTAATTCATAAAAATGCAGCGGCTCGTAAAAAATCACGTCTTGCACAAAAAGTGAATGGCTTGAGCGCCTAAGAATATATAGAAGAAGCGACCTTTTTCTAAAGGTCGCTTCTTCTTGTATTTAAACTCATAATAAACATTTCTATTGCCATGTTTTTATCAACTTGTCCACTTTTAATTCGATAATCTTCCTCGGCCAAATCTGATAGAATCCCCACCAATTCTTTCTGTGTAAAAAAACGCGCCTGATCATATGCCTTTTTAAATACAAAGGGCTTTAACCCAATGGATTGGGTAATTTGCTGAGGCGAGTAGCCTCGATCCCCCATTATTTTAATTTGTAACAGAATACGGAATTGCCTTGCCAGTAAAACGAGAATTTTTATTGGTTCTTCTTTATTTAATAAAAGATCGTAATATTCCCTTAGGGCTTTTTCTATATCTTTTCGTGCTGCATATTCCACCAACTGAAATATATTTTGATCAATATGGCGACTGGCCAGCAAGTGAACAACCTCACTTGTAATCGTACCGCCTTCTCCCACATAAAGAGTCATTTTACTAAGTTCCTGCTGTATACTCCGTAAATCGTTTCCTATTAGGTCTAAAAGGGCAGTAACTGCTTCTGTCTGAATATCGACCTTATTTTTCTTAACCTCACGTTGAATCCAACTGAAAAGATCTCCTTCTCTTAGAGGTTGAAAATCAATACATACCCCCTGTTTTTTTAATTCTTTTACCACTTTTTTTCTTTCATCAGGTTTTTCCCCAGGAATCACAAGAATTAATACGGTATATTCCGGTGGATTATGTATATAACGAATAAATGCATCTAAATCGTGTTCAACGGATGATGAAACCCTGGAAGAGGTTAAAAAGAGTGCATTCCTTGCTAACACGATCCTTTTGTCACACATAAAGGGAAAGGTTTCAGCATTTGCTATGACCTCTTGTATGGTCGTTTCCTTTAAATCATATTCATTAAAATTAAAGTCCCGCTCTTCTTGGGCAAGAAGTTTATTTTCAATCCCTTTGATATAATTTTCCATAAGGTATTCTTCCCGTCCATAAAATAAATATATGGAGGAAAATTGGCCAGCCCGAATTTCTCCTGACAACGACTTCAAATCCATTCCCTTCACCTCACCCCTTATCTTAAACAAATTAACATAAACAATAAAGACCATGATGGATTTTATCCAACATGGTCTTACATTTATTTATGCGTATATGTAAACGTCCAGACCCTGATTGGGCCCACTTGTCAGGGTCTGAACGAGAAGCGCTTGCTTTTAATCCATAATACGCATGTTATTAAAAATGGTGCTTAAATTATTGAACTTTTACTAATGGGTCTCCAGAAAATACTGATACTTGAAGTGGGCTTAATCCAAGTACTTTTGGAGCAACTTTGAGTGAATTTCCTGGACCTGTAGTTACTAATAAATCAAGAACTTCAGGAACTAAAGGAATGTTAATGTCTTTACCAGGGTTGCTTGTTCCTGGGTTAGTTGGTGCTGGTTTGGTTGGTGCCGGTTTAGCTGGTGCTGGTTTGCTTGGTGCTGGTTTAGTTACTACTGGTTTACTTGTTCCAGGATTGGTTACTCCTGATTTGCTTGTTCCAGTTCCATTATTATTGGTTCCTTGAACAGTAGTATTTTCATTTACAGTACCTGTTGCAGGTTCTTCAACTACAGGCTCTTGAGTAGCAGGAGCAGGAGTAGGCGTAGGATCCTTCGGTACTGAAGTTGTAGGTGTTGGAGATGGTGCTGCAACATTATTAGATGGCACCATTTTAAGTGCTCCATAGATAATACCAGCCATAGCGATAAGTGCTACTGCAACCCAAAGCATACCTTTTTTCGGCATACGGAATGGATCTTCACCTTGCTTAGGAGCCTCTGTTTCTTTAGGTGCTTCTGGTTTAGTATCCACAACACGTAATACAGGTCTTTCTTCTGCAACCGATTTTTGATCGGATGTTGCTGCAGTTTCATCCCCTAAAATGGTTGGTAAAACAGCTGCAACAATTGGTACAGGCGGTTTCACATCAGGTAGGTCTTTCAATTGGTTGGTGACATCAATAATGCGATTATAGTCGTCACGGCACTCACGGCAAAGAGTTAGATGTCCAGATAAAAGTTCTTTTTCATCCAGATTTAATTCCCCATCTAAATCTCTTTGAATTAAATCGGTGAGAGAACCACAACCAACGACTGAAGATTCCAAAGAAGGTTCTTCTTTCGTAGCGGCAACTTCTGCTGCTGCAGCCACAACCGTTGTTGTTGCCTTTTGTGATTCAACAGAAACACCTTTCATTGCGCAGTATGCTTCCATGCATTGTGCACACAAATCAAGGTGACCCATGAGAAGTTCTTTTTCATCCATGTTAAGATCACTTTTCAGATCTCTGTCCATTAAATTGCCAAGAACTCCACAGCCAACAGCACCAGCTTTAGCTGCTTTAGCTGCTTTAGCTTGTTTAGCTGGTTTAGCAGGTGCTTCTTTAACGGGTGCTGCTTCAACTGGAGCAGCAACAATTGGTTCTGGTTTCTTTTCAATGGTTTTTCCGGTTAATTGAATGTAAGCATCGAGACACTCTTTGCAAAGGTCAAGATGACCCATCATCAGTTCTTTTTCATCAAGGTTTAATTGGCCTTGAAGATCCCGTTTCATCATGTCAGTTAACACACCGCAACCCAATTTATCAGATTGTTTTTCTGATCTCTTTGGTAGAGGTTGTTCTTCAGCAGTTTTAACCACTGGTGCTTCCACTGCTGGTTCTTTCACTATTGGTTCAGCTTTAGGTGCAGGTGCTGCTACAACTGGTGCTACTTTAGGAACTGGAGTTGTTTCAACTGGAACACCTTTTAATTCAGCATATGCATATTTGCACAATTTGCAGAATTGAGTATGTCCAACCAAGAGTTCTTTTTCATCAATGTTTAACTCACCTTTAAGATCCCGTTTCATGAAATCTTCAAGAAGTCCACAACCATAAGGTGGAACCGCAATTGCTGCAGGTGCTGCTTCAACTACCGGTGCTGCTTCTGCTACTGGAGCTTCTTCAACTACTGGTGCTACTTCTGCTACAGGGGCTTCTTCAACTACTGGTGCTGCTTCTGCTACAGGGGCTTCTTCAACTACTGGTGCTGCTTCTGCTACGGGAGCTTCTTCAACTACTTGTGCTGCTTCTGCTACGGGAGCTTCTTCAACTACTGGTGCTGCAGAAACAGTCTTTAGTCCCACGGTTGCTTTTGCCTGTTCATAGGCTTCGCGGCACTCAAAGCAATACATCAAGTGGCTACGCATCAACATTTTTGCCTTTTCACTAAGAGAATTGTTCATTTCTCTATTAAGAAAATCCTTAAGGTCAATGGCACCGCAACCTTTAATAGGTGGTATTGCAACAGCTTCTTCAACTGCTGGTGCTGCTTCTGCTACTGGCGCTTCTTCAACTACCGGTGCTACTTCTACCACAGGAGTTGCTTCTGCTATAGGAGCTTCTTCAACTACTGGTGCTGCCTCTGCTACTGGTGCTTCTTCAACCACTGGTGCTGCTTCTGTTACTGGTTGACTGGAAAGTGCTTTCAATTGATCATAAGCGTCGCGGCATTCCGGACAAAACTTAATATGACCAAGCATTATTCCTCTGTCACTTTCAGTAATGGTGTTTTGCATTTCACGAATTAAATAGTCTTTAATCACCCCACAACCATAACTAGGTTCCGCGTTCACAGCTTTAACTGCTTCTGAAACCTCTTTAACTGGCTCTGGCGCTTTTACTGCTTCAGGTTCTTTAACAACCTCAGGTGCAACAAGTTTTCCCTTTGCAGGAAGACCTCTTAATTGACGATAAACCAAATCACACTCTTCACAGAAATCAATATGGCCCATTAAGAGTTCTTTTTCATCCATGTTTAATTTGCCTTGAAGATCCCTTTGAATGAAATCAGTCATTCCTTTGCATCCCAACTTTAAACGCCTCCTCTCTGATATTCCTTAAGAAGTCCTTGTAATTGATGGCGCGCTCTGAAAAGATAGGATTTCACCGTATTTAACGGAAGGTCCATCGCTTCAGCAATTTCGTTATAAGACAAATCATTTAAGTAGCGAAGGATAACAACAGAACGATGTTGAGCAGGCAATTTACCGATGGCTTCTCTAATTTCAAGAGCCTCTCCAGCTTTTTCAACTTCAGTCTCAACATTCTGCTTGTCTTGTAACAAAACTTCGTTTTGTTCAATGGATATGGTTTCTTTTTTCTTACGCATCTTATCTATACAAACATTTGTAACGATTCGTTGCACCCAGGTTGAGAACTTTGCTTTCTCCTGATAAGTTCCAATTTTTGTATAGACACGGATGAGGGATTCTTGTGATGCATCTAAGGCATCCTGTTCATTTCCTAAAATATAATAAGCCGTTTTATAAACAGAATTCTCAATAGATTCAAGAAGTCTTACAATGGAATCCTTGTCTCCTTTTTGCGCAGAACGTATTACGTTTACATCAACCACACCCTTGCCTCCTCTCTCATACCTTTCGACTCAAGGTATTTTAGTATTGTTGCAAAAACGTTGATACAAAATTTTTTTCTCATCAATCAAAATGATAATTGCCCCTGATTGATCTGTTCTTTCGATTCCCCCTCCATTTTTTTGGATACGCTGGATGACTTCCAGGTTTGGATGTCCGTACCGGTTGTTTTTCCCCACAGAAATTACGGAAAAATTGGGACGCAAGGTTTGTATCCATTTCTCACTGGTAGAAGACTTACTGCCATGATGTCCGACTTTTAAAACATCAATTGGCCAGAAGGGATCTCCTTGCAGTATTTGTGTCTCCCCATTTTCCTCTAAGTCCCCCGTAAAAAGGACCCGGTGTGTATAAGCTTCTAACAACAATACCAGTGAAAAATCATTGTCATTTTCCGCTTCACTTCCTTTTTTGGGACTAATGACCCGCCAATGAACCCCTTGTCCATTTACCCAGGATTCGCCTGCATAGGCAATTTCTTGAGAAATTTGTTTTTCAAAAATAATCTGTTGAATGTCTCGGTACAACTTAGAGTTTTGGATTTCACCATTCACGATAACCCGTCCCACAGGAAAATGCTGCAGCAGGTAAGGTACTCCGCCAACATGATCATTATCCCAGTGAGTTAATATTAACGCGTCAATTTTATCAATTCCGCGATCGTAAAGATAAGGAATAAGGACATTTTTTGACGGGTTAAATGAATTGTGACGTTTCTGCCACTCCTCCTTATTACCAAAGATGTTGGGACCACCGCTATCAATTACAGTTACAGTCCCAGAAGTTTCAACGACAATTGAATCCCCCTGTCCGACATCCAAAATAGTAATTCGTACGGTTTGCGTATCGGCCTGTTGTTGTATAATCAACGGCAGGGTCAATAAAATGACAATACCTGCAAAATTAGCCCAACGGTCCCGTCTACTACTTACTTTACTATAAATCAATAAAAAAAAAAGGAGTAGACCGAAAATATAACCAAATAGCCATAATCTCGACGGACTTTGCCAAATAATCCTTGAAAATTCGATATTATCCGCCCATATTAAACCTATAGTGACAGCATTTACTATGAAATCGACAGCTTGCGACAAGAGCCATCCTGCTTTTGGAGTGAACACTCCCAGTAGAAGTGAAAAGAAAGCTAGAGGTGCTATGGCAAATTCAAAAAGTGGAACACAAATAAAATTTATAATTGGTGAGAAGAGAGAAAATATGTGGAAGTAATAAATAGTAAAAGGAAAAGAAACCATTGTAGCTACCAAAGTAACTGCAACTAGAATATTTAATCCTTCATGTTTAATTGGAAGAATCTTAATGAAAATAGGAACAAATAAAATTAATCCTGCAGTGACCACAAAGGAAAGCTGAAAACCTACATCATGAATATAGTAGGGATTTATTAGGACCATAAATAGAAAAGCAAAAGCAAGGATGTTTAGGCCATCACGAAAAAGGTGGAAGTAAAGGGAAATAAGAACAAGTTCACCCATAATTAGAGCTCTAAGTGCAGAAGGGCTTGCCCCTGTCATAAAAACGTATAGGGGTAGGATCAGCATGATCAACACGTATGCTCTCTCCTTATACATACCCACTGCACGAAAAAATGCAAAGAGTCCAACCATTAACCAGGTAATGTGTTGCCCTGATATGGCCAAAATATGGCTTAACCCAAGATGGCTAAAAAGAAGGGAAACATCAGGATCCAATTCCCTGTTATTTCCCAATAGGAATCCTTTAATTAAGCCTCCCGTTTCTTGATTATAAAGTTGATCGATTTTTTGTGACAAATAACTCTGAGTATGATTTAGAAAGGAGAATAAATTCCACTGCATTTCTTTTTTAAAAGAAAGGGAAGAAAAATCCTTGATCGTTCCCTGACGATGAATCTTCTTCCAGTATAAATATTCTTGATAATTAAACTCCCCAGGATTTGTGGGCGAGTCAGGAACCTTTAATTCCATAACCCCTGATAATTCCCGGCCAGATTGGAGGATCTTTCTCCCTTTCTTTAATTCTTCTTCACTTTTTACATAAATTTGAACAACTACATCTTCATGAGTAATTGGATTATGGTTTATGCCAGTCACTAGCAACAGTATACGAATAGTATCCCCATCAAATTTGGGATTGTCTTCCACTATTCCTTTGAAAGATACTTGTCCAACAGGCAGTTGACTTACATTGTGTGCATTAAACCAACAATAATAAAAAAAACCGCTTAGAAGAACAAGAAAAAAGACTACCCCTTTCCTTCTCCATTTGGGAATATAGAAAAGAATGCCCACCAGGGAAAGAAAAATTAATAAAATGGAAATCAGAATACTCCAGCTAAATTTCTGGTAATCAAACCCCATTATTAAACCGCCAAGGAAAAAGAGACTAATTATAAAAATTCCCCGGGTTTTCATCTCTCTGACCTTATTTCACGTATCCACGAATCTTTAATTTATGTATATGTTCTTTGACTAACTGATCAATGTCCATGAGGAAAGTATCTTCTAAAATATAAAGCATGGTAAAACAACACTGGGCAATATGCAATAAATTAAGGCTACATCCCCGAATAATTTGATCCGCAGAATAAATTGTCTTTTCCCCACTTGCCCCACTAAATTTCCCACTCCACTGGGCAAAACGCCCTACCCCAACGGAAATGTTTAAAACCGTATTATCTAAGGTAACACCAGGGATTGTTAATCTAGGCAAACTAATAGCCCGATGCCCATCCACTGTTTTTTTTACATAAAACTCCCCAGCTTCCTGGCCTATGTATCCTTTGCGAATCAGTTTCCCTAAATGGTCATCCATTAACTCTTCCAATTTAACGTAAGGTTCCTGGTCTTCAAGGACAAAGGTCATGGAAATACAAGTTTGGGCTACATCTAACAATTCTTTAGCTACCATATGCAATGCTTTCCGGGCTTCAGGCGTCCCCTGCTTTTCCATCCAGTACAAAATGGATTCACTAAGTTCCCCTTGTTCTTCAACCAGTTTTTGAAAAGTGGATTCAAGTGAAGGAACTAAACAATTTAAACGTGGCAATACAATTTCTATCATAACGTACTCCCCTTTAACACATCTTAGTATACATATTTTACCATTAATACACAATAAAAAGAAGCGGAATTTATCCGCTTCTTTAGATACCCTGTATTTCATTTAATTGTTCTGAGAGTGAGAATAACTCCGCTTTAATTCTATTCTTCCCATCCGGCTCTTCTTGTAAATATTGATCAAGTAATAAATTAATCCGCCCCTGTAGAATCTGCCGTTCAATATACTGTTCAACCAGAACATTTACGAGTTCCTTTTCTTCACCTAAATCATTGTTTTCGAAGATACGGCCATCGCGAAAGTGAATATTCTTATTAGTCATACCTTCTTCATAAAGGCGAAGCATTCCTGTTGCTCCCATTAAATAAACAGATCCATAAAACAAACGAATAAGCGGGTTGTTCAACATTTCTTCTTCCGTGATGCCATTTATATAAAGCCGTCCCTTAATCGGAAGACCGTCTTGTACGACGAGACGAAATACTCCATGATCCGAGTAAAAACCTAGAAGCAGGGTACCTTGCAAGGTGCGCTTTTCTTCTACTGTAATTTCAGGCCGTAATTTTGCCTCCTGCATCACTCGAAAGACATCTTCAAACCGTTCTTGCGGCGCCTGAAAGTTATCGCATACACCGCGAATGATCGCCAGATTTGGTTGCACTGAAATCACCTCATTAGTAGTTCAAAAGGAAAAATATCCTCTTGCTACTACATCTTTACCCATTTTGGAAATTCCATACCCGTCAAATTGAAATTATTAGTCAACTACTTCTATCTTTATTCCGTGAGGTGGCGTATATGTTTGTAACCTGCGAAATCCAATATCTTTTTGTTGAAACAAATTTGCAACTTTTTCATGATCCTTTTTATAATCCCTGTGATAAACAACCTGCACAATCCCACTATTGGCTATTAAATTAGCACAGGTCCAACATGGTTGATCCGTCACATAAAGAGTCGCCCGTTCCCTATCAATCTGATCTGTAAAGAGAAGCAGATTTTGTTCTGCATGAATCGTACGTATACATTTCTTTTTATGAACTGGATTCCCCTGCTCATCTGGTTCAAAATAATCTTGAAACAAACACCCTTCATCCAAACAAGAAACCGTTCCACTGGGGCTGCCATTATACGCTGTACCAAGCACTTTATTGTTTTTTGTTAATATTGCCCCTACATGGCGTCGTGGACAAGTGGCCCGGGTGGATGCCATATAAGCTAAATCCATAAAATATTCATCCCATGTTTTCCTGGTATTTAACAAAATACTATTTCCCCCCTTCATAACGGTTTAACATTAAGTATATCATGCATAGAAAAAAAGAATGCCTGTTTTTTCAGACATTCTTCGCTACAAAACGCATTATACTATTTTACAGATGCACCCTGGCTTGCTTTTAGTGCCTGTTCAATGTCAGCAATAATATCATCAACATTTTCAATACCAATGGACAAACGAATCATATCCGGAGTTACCCCTGCACCAATTTGTTGTTCAGGTGTTAATTGTTGATGGGTTGTGCTTGCAGGATGAATCACAAGGGATTTAGCATCCCCAACATTAGCTAGATGGGAAAGAAGTTTTACATTATTGATAAACTGTTTCCCTTCTTCCAAACCACCTTTAATGCCGAAGGTGAAAATCGCGCCTGGCCCTTTTGGCGTATATTTCTTAGATAACTCATGGTATTTGTTGCTTTCTAATCCTGGATAATTCACCCAACTTACATACTCACTGTTTTCAAGGTATTCAGCAACTTTTTTCGCATTTTCCACATGGCGTTCCACTCTTAAGTGAAGGGTTTCTAAACCCTGTAAAAGGAGCCATGAGTTAAATGGAGAAATAGAAGCACCAATATCACGAAGCAATTGTACGCGAGCCTTAATAATGTAAGCAAGAGGTCCAACCGCTTCTGTATAAACAACCCCATGATAACTTGGGTCTGGCTCAGTTAAGCCTGGGAATTTCCCATTGTTCCAATTAAATTTACCAGAGTCAACAATAACACCACCAATAGACGTTCCATGTCCGCCAATAAATTTCGTCGCAGAATGAACAACAATGTCTGCTCCAAACTCAATAGGACGAGTAATGTAAGGAGTAGCAAAAGTATTATCTACAATTAAAGGAACTCCATTTTCATGGGCAATGTTGGCAATTGCCTCTAAATCAGCCACATCGATTTTTGGGTTACCAATGGTTTCCGTATAAAGGGCTTTTGTATTGTCATTAATGGCTGCACGGAAATTTTCCGGATGATCAGGGTCAACAAGATGTACTTTAATTCCTAATTTAGCAAGGGTATGAACAAATAGGTTATACGTCCCGCCATATAGATTGCTAGAAGCAACGATTTCATCTCCTGCACCAGCAATATTCAAAATAGCAAAAGTAATAGCAGAAGAACCGGAAGCAACAGCTAACGCCCCAACGCCGCCTTCTAATTCAGCAATGCGTTTTTCAAACACATCAGTGGTTGGATTCATAATGCGTGTGTAAATATTTCCTGGTTCTGCTAACGCAAAAAGATTAGCGGCATGATCTGTATCTTTAAATACATAAGAAGTCGTTTGATAAAGAGGTACTGCACGGGATAAAGTAGTTGGATCTACTTCTTGACCTCCATGTAAGGCAAGAGTTTCAAATTTAAATTGATTTTCAGACATTGTTGACCTTCCTCCTTTAATTTCTCTATTAGCGATGCCTCGTAAGAACACAAAAGCCTCTCCTGTAAAAGAAGAGGCTGGATGAACTATGAAGTCACCGCTCTCATCTTTCAAAGCTATATTGCTTTGCTGGATTTAGCACCATGCACAGTTTCTGCCGGTTGCCGGGTTTCACAGGGCCAGTCCCTCCACCGCTCTTGATAAGAGTTTCTACTATTTAGTTGTTTTTGATTACGTTGCTAAATGAATTATAAGCCTATTATTCCTACCTGTCAACTAGTTTTGAACATGATTATACACTAATTTCAGGTTTAAGTTTTTCAAAGGTCTTATCGCCAATTCCTGATACATTCTTTAATTCATCAACACTTTTAAATCCCCCGTGTTCTTGTCGGTATTGAATGATTGCTCTGGCTCTAGATGGGCCTATGCCTGAAAGGGTTTGTAATTCTTCCTCCGTGGCTTTATTTAAATTCACCTTTCCCTTTTGGCCCTGCCCAGGCCCGGTTGCCTGTTCTCCCACTGTGGGGATATAAATCCCTTCACCATCGGTTAGCAACTGGGCTCCATTCACCTGTTTTACATCTGCATCCTCTTTATACCCCCCGGCCCTTTCAATTGCCTCATATAACCGGGATCCTTCAGACAGTAAATATATTCCTGGTTTTTTTACGGCGCCTTTTAGATCAATTACAATATCTTTGATAGCTTCTGTCTTTTCCTTTTCTTCGGGTTTTTGAGATGTTTCTGCAACAGGTTGAAATAACTCCTCCTCTTTTGTCCTGTCAGGATAAAAGAGAAATCCTAATCCAGCAACAAGAATAAGAGCAATGATTATAACCCACTTTTTCCTTACCCTAATCCATTCCCACCCTACTTCCCACATTTCACATCCCTCCTTGTTAATTCTTTTCTTTTTCTCTATAATTCTCAATATGGTTTACCATGTTATAAAAGTATTTCACTCGGAACAGGAGGTTTTTAGCAATGAGCGTACACCGCGAAATTTCCGCCCATTCTTCCAAACAAGCTGAACGGATTTTGGGATATAAAAAATTAGATGCCCAACGGGAATTTTATATTGAACAAGCAATAGAAAAGTGCAAGAGAGGAGAATCCTTTCAGGTAGAAGAAATTAACCTGGTAACAGAAGAACTAAACCATTATGCTAAAGCCAATCATTTGCCAGATCGAAAATATGTAACAAGGGAAATGATTCAAGAATTATGCAATAAATCGAATTAATTACCATATTTTTACATATATATTACCATAAAAATCAAATAATGTGTACTGAATTCCCTTCTTGTTGAATATGAATGAAGATAGTAAAGATAGTCGGGGGGAATTCAGATGCACATTGGATTTATAGGAACTGGAAACATGGGGACCATTTTAATTGAATCCTTCATAAAATCCGGTGTCTTATCACCCTCAAGTATTTTCGCAACAAATCGCACCATGGAAAAGTTAAATAGGCTTAAGGCAAAATACCCTGGATTAAAAACAGGTACTTGTCGTGATGTTGCCCGGGAAGCCAACGTCCTTTTCTTATGTGTTAAACCAAAGGACTATAGAGGGGTCATTGACTATATACGGCAAGACTTAACCCATGAAAAGTTAATTATTTCTATTACCAGCCCTGTTGGTCCTGAATTACTTGATCGAATCCTTCCTGCCAATAAAACCGCTCGTATTATCCCCAGTATTACAAATTCCGTTCTTCAAGGGGTAACTCTCCTCTCTTTCGGATCCCGATTATCCTCAGACGATAAAAAGTATTTAATGAGCCTTATGTCCTCCATTAGTACCCCTATTGAAATTGATGAGTCCGTTACCCGTATTTCTTCAGATATGGTTAGTTGTGGTCCTGCTTTCTTCAGTTTTCTAATGCAACGCTATATTGATTCAGCCGTTGAAGAAACCTCCATTTGCGAAGATGAGGCTACAAGAATGATGACTTCAATGATTATCGGCCTTGGCAGGCTTCTTGAAGAAGGAGGCTTTACTTTATCAGAATTACAGGCAAAAGTTTGTGTACCCGGAGGTGTTACTGGAATCGGCCTTAATGTTATAGACAAAGAAACAGATACTGTTTTCCTTAATACCATTCGAGCAACACAAGAAAAATTCCAACAAGATTTATTAGAAGTGGAAGAATCCTTTCAAGATCAAAAAAACCCCTATCACTGAATCAGTGATAGGGATTTTCTTTATCCAACGACGATATTTACCAGTTTGCCAGGTACAGCAATGACTTTGCGAATTGTTTTTCCTTCAATTAAAATCTTTACTTTATCATTTTCAACAGCCAAAGCTTCCATGTCTGCTTTGGTTATTTGGGCCGGAACGACTAATTTTTCTCTTACTTTTCCGTTGATTTGCAAAACAATTTCAATTTGGTCCAGCACAAGGGATCCTTCATCATACACTGGCCAATTTTGTTGATGGACACTGTCTTCATGCCCTGTCATACGCCACATTTCTTCAGTAATATGTGGGGTAAATGGAGCAAGAAGAACAATCACCGTTTCAATGGCTTTGGCATAAATTCCACGATCAGAATTCTCAGGATAACTATAGATTTTATTCACTAACTCCATAATGGAACTAATTGCTGTATTAAATTGGTTCCGTTGATCAATATCTTCGGTAACCTTTTTAATGGTTGCATGAAGGGTACGATTCAGTTCTTTTGCAGCATCATCTACTAGGTTTACTTCTGGTTTTTGTTGCACCAATTCACTATTTTGGTCTACCATACGCCATACCCTGTTCAAGAAACGGAAACTTCCTTCTACCCCGCTATCACTCCATTCCAAATCCCGGTCTGGCGGTGCAGCAAAGAGAATAAACACACGGCCTGTATCAGCACCATACTTCTCAATAATTTCATCTGGACTGACAACATTCCCTTTAGATTTAGACATTTTAGAACCATCTTTAAGAACCATCCCCTGGGTTAACAAACTAGTAAAGGGTTCTTTAAAGTTAACCATCCCTGCATCATATAACACTTTAGTAAAGAAACGGGAATATAATAGGTGGAGGATTGCATGTTCAATCCCGCCAATGTATTCATCAACAGGTAACCATTTGTTTGCTTTTTCAGATGAAAATGGAACTTCATCATTTTTTGCATCCGTATAACGAAGATAATACCAGGAAGAATCAATGAACGTATCCATGGTATCTGTCTCACGTTTGGCATGGCCACCACACTTAGGACATGTGGTATTTAAAAATTCTTCATTGGTTGTTAAAGGATTATCCTTCCCATTAAAAATTACACTTTCCGGAAGAAGTACAGGTAATTGTTCTTTTGGCACAGGCACAGTGCCACAGGTAGAACAATATACCATTGGAATTGGACAACCCCAGTACCGTTGACGGGAAACGAGCCAATCACGCAGGCGATAAGAAATGGTTTTTCCACCAATTTCTTTTTCACTTAAATAGTCAGCAATTTTGCCAATGGCTTCACGGTTTGGCACTCCATTGAATTCCCCTGAATTCACTAAAAGGCCGTCGCCACTATATGCATCCGCCATTTCTTCAACAACAAGAATTTCCCCTTCAGGTTGAATGACAACTTGAATTGGCAAATTATATTGGCGAGCAAAAGCGAAATCCCGTGTATCATGGGCAGGTACCGCCATCACAGCGCCTGTACCGTAATCCATTAATACATAATTGGCAATCCAGATTGGCACCTGTTTTCCTGTTAAAGGATGTTGGGCATAGGCACCAGTAAAGAGTCCCTCTTTAGGCGCATCCGCAGATGTGCGGGTAATTTCGGATTCTTTCTTTATCCTTTCAATAAACGCAAGAACATCCTGTTCTGTTTCTTTCCCTTTAATGAGTTGAGCAACAAGAGGATGCTCTGGAGCAAGCACTACAAAAGAAACCCCATATAAAGTATCAGGACGTGTAGTAAATACAGTCATTTTCTCCTGAATTTCCGGAATACCAAAGGTGATTTCAGCCCCTTCACTTTTCCCAATCCAGTTCCGTTGCATGGTTTTTACTTTATCAGGCCATTTATCTAATCCATCCAGGTCAGTTAGCAATTTCTCAGCATAGTCAGTGATTTTAAAGAACCATTGTTCTAATTCCTTTTTCGTCACTTCAGTATCGCAGCGCCAGCACTTCCCATCTTCTACCTGTTCATTGGCCAGTACCGTAGCACATTCAGGGCACCAGTTTACCGCTGCTTTTTTCCGGTATGCCAGACCCTGTTCATAAAACAATTGGAAAAGCCATTGGGTCATTTTATAGTAATCAGGGCTACATGTAGCAACTTCCCGATCCCAATCATAACTTACCCCTAGTTGTTTTTGTTGGCCTTTCATATAGTCAATATTTTCATAGGTCCATTTTGCAGGATGTGAACCGAATTTAATCGCTGCATTTTCAGCAGGAAGACCAAAAGCATCCCAACCCATAGGGTGAAGAACCTGGTACCCCTTCATCTGTTTAAAACGGGCAATAACATCACCAATAGAATATACACGCATATGACCCATATGAAGCCTTCCTGATGGGTATGGAAACTGCTCCAGGCAGTAGAATTTTTCTTTGGCATCATCTTCATTGGTTAAATGCACATTGTGATCGGCCCAATATTGCTGCCATCTTGCTTCAATCTCATGTGGATTGTAGGATTTCATTCGTTTAAAACCTCCCAATTCAGCATCATTTCAATAATTTTGAACATTAAAAAAGTCTCTCGTCCCTGAAAAATCCAGGGACGAGAGACATCATTGACACTCCCGCGGTACCACCCTAGTTAACGACTTCAATACCGAGAAATCGCTCACTTTAAAACCTTAACGCGGTTAACGGGCTTAACAGCTATGTATTCACACACATGCCAGCCAGTTCAAAGGCGAGTTCATTGCTAGAAGTGGTTAACTTTCACCAACCGTCAACTCTCTGGACACTCGTTGCAACTACTACTCCTCATCATAACAATGGTGTTTTTATTTTAATTCAAATTATATGCAACAGCAAATGGATATGTCAAGGTAAAGGGGGACGCATCCCTATGAAAAAAGCCCGTTCACTTTCTTCGTTTACTGGGTCAAAGGTAAAATCACTACTAATAGATAGTTTAATAAAACCCGCTTCTTCCAACCAACTTTGCAGAGTTTGCATAGAATACCCTCGTTGATGATGGCATTCCCCATATCTGTGATATACCTCTCCTTCTTCTTGCACAAAAAAGGTGAGGTTATGGGCAACTTCATTTCGTTCTGCCGTATATTCACATTCCCAAATGTAGGAAACCCTTTCGTCCGTTTCAATAAACACTTCATTCCCAAAGATTTCTGCAATTTTAAAGGGAGTATGAACATCGAAAATAAACAAACCACCAGGTTTTAACGCTTCATATACCTGGTTAAATACGTCCCTGATTCCTTTTTCTTCTGTAATATAATTTAATGTATCACAAAAGCTTAGAATGCAATCCACAGGTTCTTCTAAATTCAATTGGCGAATATCCTGGCACGAAAGTTTTACTTTTTTTGCAGGATGGCTACGACGCAGTTTTTCCTTAGCAACTTGAAGCATACCTGAAGATAAATCCACGCCAAAAACATCTAGTTCATGTTCTAACAAATAACGGATAAAGGTACCTGTCCCACACCCAAGATCCGCTACTTTTTTCGGATGAACCCCATATCTTTCCCAGGCTTTACGTGTAAATACCATCCAGTCCTCATAAGGGGCATCCTCCATAAGGTAATCGTAAAGCTCAGCTAATTTATGATAACTCGTTAACTGCTGTGAACTGGGCATCTTTCCACAATCTTTCAATGTTATAAAATTCCCTTTCATCTCGATGGAACACATGGATTACCACATCTCCCAGGTCTATTAACACCCAACGAGCATCAGCATATCCTTCTTTGCCTTTCACGGGAATGCCTTTTTCATCCATTTCCTTTTTAATCCCATCCACAATGGCTTGCACCTGGGTTTCTGAATTCCCATGGCATATTACAAAAAAGTCCGCGATTACGGATAAGCCGCGAATATCTAAAATCATAATATTATGAGCCTTTTTATCATCTGCCACCTTAGCAGCTAATTGAGCAATTTCTTGTTCTGTCATTCTTGTTTTATCCCTCCAATTTTCCAACTAAATTGTTATATGTTAAAAAGGTTACTGGATAAACCTTACTTTTCCTTTGAACGAGAAAAGAAATGGTATTAGCGAAGGCTTCTACAAGAGCCTGGTCTATGCCAGAAACCGCCTGTCGGCGAATTTCATTCACACCAGGATACTTTCTCCCTGGTTCAATATAATCCGCTAAACATACCACTTTCTCCAAAAGGGACATTTCAATCCGTCCTGTAGTATGGTATCGAATGGCGTTTAATATCTCTTCATCTTCAATCTCTAATTCCCGTCGAACAATTTCCGCACCAGCGTGGGCATGCCATATTTCTTTACTATAAAGCAATAAATCTTCAGGTACATCTGTAGTTGTCTCAATGACCTTTCGAATTTTCTCTTCTGGCCA
Source organism: uncultured Paenibacillaceae bacterium (assembly GCA_937874515.1). Lineage (GTDB taxonomy): Bacteria > Bacillota > Bacilli > Aneurinibacillales > Aneurinibacillaceae > CALNBV01. The sequence goes on from CALNBV010000113.1 coordinate 21,515, forward strand.
TTGTTTGCAATAATCATGAAGAATTGCTGCAATTTCAGCCTTTTCAGGGTCTACCCCAAACCTTCTCGCCAGTTCCTTCGCTGTGCGGGCCACACCCAGAGTGTGGTGCAAACGGCGTTCATTCATCTGCCTTTTGACAGACTCAATTAACCCCTCACAATATTGTTCATGGTTCATATAGATGATTCTCCTTAATATATAGTCTAACCCCTTCAGGCACTAAATAACGAATGGTTTGTCCATTAGCAACCCTTTCCCGAATCTTGCTAGATGAAATGTCCAGTTGGGGCATATCTACCACAATCACAGGATAAGGTGTTGCCAGGCTATAGCCTGGTCTGGCAAGAGCTACAAAGTGGATCATCGATGTTAGTTTACCTATTTTATACCACTTGGGCAAATATTCCACCATATCCCCGCCAATAATAAAATAAAAATCATACAAAGGATAGGTATTTTTTAATTCCATCATTGTTTCATATGTATAAGAAGGCTTCCCTTCTATCCCACGTTCCAACTCAATAGAGGAGATTTTAAAATTTGGATTACCCCCAATAGCTGTTTGCAACATATTCACCCTGTGATAGGGTTCTGAAATGGCTTTATTTTGCTTATGGGGAGGAATATAGGCAGGGAGAAACCAAATTTCATCAAGTTGTAATTGATCTCTGGCTATTTCCCCCACCATTAAATGAACCTGGTGAACAGGATCAAAGGTGCCACCTAAAATTCCAATTTTCCCTTTGTTATTTTGGCAACTCAATGGTTTTCTTTTCTTTCGATTCTTTATATAAAACGATGGTCTTCCCAATAATCTGAACTAATTCTGCACCGGCACCATGGGCAATTTCCTTTGCAATTTCTTCTTTATCATCTTCACAATTATTGAGAATGGAAATTTTAATTAATTCTCTTACTTCTAAGGTTTCATCTACCTGGCGAATAAGATTTTCATTTACGCCACCTTTTCCTACTTGAAAAATAGGCTGTAAATGGTGGGCAAGGGAACGAAGATGTCTTTTTTGTTTTCCTGTTAACATAAATATATTACCTCATCTCTAATTTACTCATAACCACTTTACGCATCTCTTCTATAGGAGCCTTGTGGTTTGTCCAATATTCAAAACTTAATGCCCCTTGATAAATAAACATACCGACCCCTGAATGAGTTCGGCAACCGATTTCTTCCCCATCTTTTTGGATCTGGGTTTTTAATGGATTATAAATCAAGTCGCTAATTAAAAGATTTTTATGTAAAAGGTCCTTAGGAACAGGACTTTCAGAAACCTTAGGTGACATGCCAATGGAAGTAGTTTGTACAAGAAGAGTTCTTTTGCTAATGCTGGAACCGATTTCTTCTAAGGAAATTGCTGTTACCCTCTTTCCAGGTATAGCTGATTGTAAATCATTAGCAAGGGATTCAGCCTTATCAAAGCTACGATTAGCAATAACTAAATCCACAACCCCCTTTTGCAACAGTGCAACAGCCACTCCCCTTGCTGCACCGCCTGCACCAACCATAAGAACAGATTGTTCTTCAAGGACAATTCCTGTTTCCTCGATTAAAGAGCGGACATACCCCCGACCATCGGTGTTATATCCAATTAAACGTCCATTATCATTAACAATGGTGTTAACCGCTCCAATAATTTTGGCTTCTTCATCAACTTCATCTAAATAAGGCATAACGGCCACCTTATGAGGAATCGTAACATTCACTCCACGAAACCCAAGAGCACGAATGCCTGCAACAGCCTGGCCAATCTGCTCAGGAGGAATATCAAATGGGGCGTAACGATAATTTAACCTACACACATCAAACGCTTGATTATGCATCAAAGGGGACAAGGAATGTCCTACAGGATGTCCAAACAGACCAGTCATTATTGTTTTGCTATCCATTTACTCAACTCCATTCCCCATTAAGAAATTAAAGAAGGTCTCAGGGAAGCCGTTGTTCCTTTTGGGACATGAACTTCTACATTTGCTCCGCTACCATGGAGAGCAATCCAACCTAGTCCAGAAATCACAACATCATACTTTCCAGCAGGCACTTTAAAGGAAAACTTATGAAAAGGCGACAGATCCTTAATCCCCTCCCCATGTGGTGGAGTCAATAGTTCTCCTTTATGCTTCTCATATAATTCATCGGCTTTTTCCAATTTTGTACGGTGAATATTCAATTCATTTGAAATATAAAACACAAAAGGTTGCCGTTCCCCTCTTACAAAATCAACACGAGCGAGGGCTCCAATAAAAAGAGATTGTTTATCCATCAATTGATAAACCTTAGGCTTTATTGGTTTATCAGGAAGAATAAATTTATATTCCTGTGGTGATACCTGATGGATTAATTGATCTCTATTGACAATCCCCGGTGTATCGAAAAGAGATGAATGATTATCAATTGGGATTTCAATAACGTCAAGGGTGGTGCCAGGAAATTGGGAAGTGGTAATTTCCATATCCACATCCCCATATTGTTTCAAGAGGCGATTAATCAATGAAGATTTTCCTACATTGGTTACACCTACAATATAAACATTCTTCCCTTTGCGATGTTGATCTATGGACCTTACGAACTCTTCCATACCAATTCCTTTTTTTGCGCTAAGGAGAACCACATCAACGGGTTTTATCCCATATTCACTTGCTGATTTACGAATCCAATTCAGCAGGCGATTTCGGTTAATATTTTTTGGAAGCAAATCCACTTTATTCACTGCGAGTAAAATAGGATTCCCCCCTACTAAGCGAGGCAAGCCTCTAAGCCAACTTCCATCAAAGTCAAACAAATCTACAACCTGGACAACAAGAGCCCTTGTGTCTCCGATTTGATTAAGAATGCGAAGATACTCATCATCTCCAAGGGTGACAGTTGAGGCTTCATTATAATGTTTAATTCGATAACAGCGCTGGCAAATTGGAATTTCTTTCTCCATAGCACTAGCAGGAGTGTATCCTACCTGTTTAGGTTCTATTGATTGTAAAGCTACACCACATCCGGCGCAAAATAACTCTTGTTCCATTTCACTGTTCATTTATTGTCCTCCCAGGGTATTAATCCTCTTTTTCTCATCCAATTTAAAACGAAACGTTCCATGAATCGGTTAAATTGAGTGGCAAGACCATCGTTTTGGGCCACTGGAACCACCAAGATTGTATACAATCCCATCCGATTCCCTCCAAAAACATCGGTAAAAACCTGGTCCCCAATGACAACGCTTTGTGAAACAGGAACATTCAATTTATTTAATGCCTGTTTAAAAGCATTTTTCATGGGTTTTTTAGCCCTATGAACAAAAGGAACACCTAAAGGTTTGGCGACCTTTTCAACTCGATCACGATTATTATTGGATACAATGACAATGGAAAATCCCTGAGATTGGATTTCTTTTATCCAATTCATAAGTTCTGGCGTGGCTTGTGGACGGTCCCATTCAATTAACGTATTGTCCAGGTCGGTCACAATCCCTTTTATTCCACGTTTCTTTAATTTATTTAAATCAATATCATAAATTGATTTAAGATATAAATCAGGTACAAGATTAGAAAGCATGTGACCACTCCAAACGAAGATAATACCGATAAATTCCCGAATGTACTATACCATAATCCGCCATCTCATGTCATTATAAAAACTAGGATTGTATCTTATCTTGTATTGTTGCCATATTGATTATGGAAAACTCCTAAGTACTTTCAGAATATTCCGCGTTTACTTTCGCAACTTGAGAATGATATAGTGATTATGTATAAATTTAGGAACTTTTCTTTCATTAAAAAAGAAAGAGGGGAAAAAATGAAGCTACTTACTTATAATTTTAAAGGGAAAAACCGGGTAGGTTTTCTTTTCGAAGAAAGTATTGTCGATTTAAATCAAGCCATACTTACCATGAAGGCAGAACAAAGGGACAAACATGGAATTCCACAATATCCGAATATGGTTTCTTTTTTAAATGCTGGAGTTGAGGCAATGGAATTAGCGAAAGAAGCTGTTCAATTTATTTCCTCATCTGATTTAGTTCCAGATCAAGTGATGGTTTTTCACAGGGAAGATGTTCATTTGCAGGCTCCCATTTTAAAACCTGGAAAAATCATTTGTGTGGGGCAAAATTACCGGGAACACATTTTAGAAATGAATCTAGAGATTCCCAAGTATCCTGTCATTTTCTCCAGATTCAATAACTGCATTATTGGGGCTGATGACCCTATTTCCCTTCCAGATGTAACAAAAGAATTGGACTATGAAGCTGAGTTTCTTTTTATAATTGGCAAAAAGGCGAAAAATGTATCAAGAGAACAGGCGTTAGACTATGTTGCAGGCTATACAATTGGTAACGATGTAAGTGCCAGAGATTTGCAAAATAGGACAAGCCAATGGACTCAGGGAAAAATTGTGGACGGCACCTTCCCTGTTGGACCCTATCTTGTAACCAAAGATGAAGTTGTGGATATCCACAATCTGGATATTTCTCTTTCCATAAATGGTGAACAACGCCAGCACTCCAATACAGATAATCTTGTGTTTGATGTGGAATATCTTATTGAATACCTATCCCAATTTATGACCCTTGAACCAGGGGATATTATCCTTACAGGAACGCCTGGGGGTGTAGGTGCTCCTACCCAATCCTTCTTGCAGGATGGGGATGTTGTTGAAGTACGTATTGAACAATTAGGAGTTTTAACAAACACAGTACAACAAGTTAAAACCCCTGTAATTGAAGGGAAATAAAAAAACTCGGCTAGCGCCTTTTGAAGGATTGGCGCTAGCAAAATTTCTTCTTTAAAATGGGATTTCTTGAGATGCTAACGAATCAAATCAATTGCCTTTTTGTGAAGCCGGTACTAGGGAAACTGAAAGGAGGGCGAAAAAAGCCTTCAACAGTCTCACTTCCTGA
>CALNBV010000114.1 GCA_937874515.1 uncultured Paenibacillaceae bacterium
TGATGGCATAAACGATATTGATTACTTCGTCGGGGAGAAATTTGGAACCATATCCCCCCGCGAAGCTGCCTAAGACAATGGCTGTACCCATGTAAGCTACCAATTTGCCGTGAATAAACCCGCCCTTTTTAAACACAAACATGGCAGCCAGTGTGGAAAAGAAGACCTGAACAGCACTAATAGCTGAAACCTCTTGTGCCGTAAAGGCTGTAAATCCTAACAGGGGCGGAATATACAGAAGCATTGGATATTTAATAATGGCACCGCCAATACCCACCATTCCCGATAGAGCAGATCCAAAAGCTCCAATTAAAAAAAGCAGAATGATAAAATCGATTCCAGATTCCATGGAGAAAATCCCCTTCTACTTTGTGTTTGATTTTGATAGATTACCTAAAAGGGTTACCCCAAAATGCATGGCCTGCTGAACTTCTTGCTTTTTGAGGAGACCCAGGATCTTCAACATGGAAAGTTGTGTAGGTTCCTCATTTTCTATATCCTGAACCGTTTTTTCAACGGCAGATACTAGTTTTGGTGTGCTTTTCACTAGGGATGAGGAAAGGAGTTGGTCCCCCATTTCTAGCAGGGGAAGGGCGGTCTCCGTCATATGTTTAATGCTGTTCTCTGTTAAGGAATCGGTCACAATGCCAATTGCCTGCCCTAGCTCTAACAATTTATCCAGGGACCCGTTTTTCTCCAGAACACCTACTTTGTCTAAAAGAGATACGAGAACATCGGATTTTTCAATGAGCACATCCAGCAATTTGGGTAACCGCTCATCTTCCACAACTGTTAATAGATTAGAAGCTTTTTCTAGCTTACTCATGGTATGGGCAATGGTTTCTTCGGACATGGTATCGCCCACAAGTTTGATTAAATTAAGAGTCCGTACAAGGACAGGCAACATCTCAACGAATTCCGACTGCAGTTCAGGACTTACCCCGGGAAAAACTTTTGCTTGAGCCCTCATATTGTCCCCTCCTCCCTACATAATTCCTTTTAAGTTCACCCAGTGCATATTGTTGTACCCTACTTTTCCATAGTGAACCATTTTGGAAGGTGTCACTGGTTTGGGGGGATTTTCATAGGCAAAGGAAATATAGGTCGCTTTATCTAAACCGGTTTCAATGAAACAGAACACTTTTCCGCTATATTTCTTATTTCCTTCCCCACCACGCAATTTATCAATGAGATTCTCTGCCAGGATTTCCGATTCAAAGTGGGCGGTGGAGCCCGCTTTACTAATAGGCAAGTTGGTGGCATCCCCAATCACAAAAATAGATTCATGATTTTCAAGGTTTAATTGATGACGATCCGTAGGAAGCCAATTGTCTCCATCCCCAAATCCGCTCTTTTCAATAATTTGGGCACCTTTGTGGGGAGGAATGGCTACTAGCAAATCGAAGGGAAGCCTGCGTCCGTCCATACTGAGAAGTTCCTTGGTTTTTGTATCCACGGAATCCATGAAAAAGAAGGTTTCTATGTTAATATTCCGCTCTTCAAATTCCCTGGTTGCCAGTTCAGCAACGGATGCTGTTCCATAAGGCCCAGCAAGAGGATAAGCATAGGTTATTTCTGTTTCTTTGCGAATTCCCTGTTTTCGTACCCAATCCTCAAACATCATCACGAATTCAAGGGGAGCCACAGGGCATTTATGAGGAAGTCCCACAGCTACGACCACTCGACCGCCCTTAAATTTTTTCATTTCTTCCTGAAGTTTCAGGGCTGAATCCATTGTGAAAAACATATGGCCTGCTTCTTCTAAACCGGGGATTTGTACAGGTTGAGGATGGGAACCCGTCGCTAAAATGAGATAATCATAAGATAATGTTTTTCCTGATTTTAAGGTCACAGCTTTTTGCTGTTCTTTAATTTCTGTTGCCGTATCAAGGATGATCTTGATTTTGGGATCCATTACATCTTGAATGGGACGAACAATTTCTTCAGGACGTTTTAATTGAAAAGGGATGTATAAGAAACCTGGTTGATAAACATGGTAATCTTTTTCACTAACCACGGTAATTTCTACAGAACGTTCATCTAACTCCTTTGTCAGCCCTTTTGCAAGTTTGTTGGCCAGCATGGTGCCCGCTGTACCTCCACCAATAATGAGTAATTTTTTCATTGCCCCATCTCCCTTCATAATGGTAATCTGCCAAAACAAATGGATTGCGCAAAAAATGCTCTAAGTTGAATGGTGATCTTGCATATTATTTAATTTGAACAAGCAAACGATAGGCTGTCCCTTCATCTGGCTCTTCGCCTAAAAAGAGATGGCCCATTTTTTTCGCCCAGGCAGGCACATCTTTTCTTGATCCTTGCTCGTTGGTTAACAATTGCAGAATTGTTCCAGATTCAGCCACTTTCGCTGCTTTCATTAATTCTAATAAAGGTCCAGGACAAAACGCCCCTCTTGCATCCACTAACACTTTTTTCGTCATTTCCATTACCCCACCCCTTCGTAAGATAATCACTATTTACACTTGTATTGTATTAGTAAACGCTTACACCATACCATAGGGGGTTACCCCTATCATTGTCACAATTTTGTAAAAATTAAAACTATTAAAAGGGGTTTCTATTAAATACCTATGTAACTTTTTACAATTTCGCAAACTAAACTTATTTTTTTTCAAAAATACCTCCAAAAATTTCAACATTTCCTGTATTATATTATAGAAAAATAAACCTTCTGTTACTTAATTATGGTATTTATGCTATTATGATAGGGAGTAATAGAAGCTAGATTAATCAGAGGAGGAATTTTTTTATGTCTAAAGCAACAAAAACTATTAAAATTGTTGGCCTTGCAACCGTGTTAACTGTTGGTATGGCTAGCTCTGCATTCGCTGCAGAAAGCAAAGCTTCTGGCGGAGTGTTAGGACTTGGGGTTAACTTATTGTCCAGCGGTAACAGCTCAGCTACTAGCAACAACCAATTAGCAGGTATCAGTATTAATGCCCTTTCTAACGGTGGCACTGCTGATAGCTCTAAAGGACTTATCGGTGTTGCAGGGAATGTTCTCTCCAATGGCGGTACTGCTAAAGGTGAAGGAGATATCGTTAGTGGTGGCTTAAATGTTCTTTCTAACGGTGGAGAAGCAAAAGGTACTGGTTTAGTAGGAGCTGGCGCTAATGTTCTTTCTAACGGCGGCAAAGCTACTGGTTCTGGTGTTGTAGGCGCTGGCGCTAATGTTCTTTCTAGCGGCGGAGAAGCTACTGGTTCTGGTTTAGTTGGCGTTGGCGGAAACGTTCTTTCTAGCGGCGGAAAAGCTACTGGTACTGGTGCAGTTGGCGCAGGCTTAAACGTTCTTTCTAGTGGCGGAGAAGCTACTGGTAATGGTCCTATTGGAATTGGTGCAAACATCGGTGGCACTGGTGGCGGAAACCAACCTGGTGACAAACCAGCTGACAAACCTGCAGACAAACCTGGTACTGGTGGAGATAAATTACCAGATACTGCTACTCGCAACGTTCTTATGGTTGTAATCGGAACTGCTCTTGCTGCTGCTGGCGCATTAGTACTTCGCCCAGTAAGAAGAATTTTCGGAAACTAATAAAGAATGTACCAGGGAAATATCAATAATTCTTCACCCTTATTGAAGCGAATTGTAGGGTTTTTACCTGCTTTGTTTATCCTTGCAGGAATAACAATTGTAGGTATCTACGGGTGGAGTTACTTGCGACAAACGCTATTTCTCAATTACATAGATACACCTGTTTATCAACCTACTAGCTTTAGTAAGGATCAGTTATGGAAGCCCACCCCCCAGGCTGGCAGCAAAATTGGAGATTTAATATTTCCCTCCCTGGACTTAAATGTACGTGTTGTTCAGGGAACCGAAAAGGACGAACTAACACAGGGGGTGGGCCACTACAAGGATAGTGCTCTGCCCGGCCAAAATGGAAACGTCTATTTAGCTGGTCACAGAGATACTGTGTTCGTTAAACTTAAGGACCTCAAGAAGGGGGAACAAATTCATTTTGCTACCCCTTATGGTACTTATGTTTATGAAGTAACAGGGTTCAAGATTGTATCACCAACAGACACCTGGGTATTAAAACCAACCAACTATGAAACGTTGACTTTACAGACTTGCTATCCATTTACTTACATCGGTTCAGCTCCGGATCGGTATGTGGTATTTACTAAGTTTGTTTCTCAGAAATAAATGAATTTAAAATCCGATTCTTCCTTTAACAGGGATGAATCGGATTTTTTTATACTATAAGGGCAACTAAGTAACGCCAGGCTTTCTTTATATTTTAATAGACGTCCAATCAATTTCATTTGTTGCATTACCCCTATAATAATAGTAATAATTAGTCCTTTACCGTGTCCATGGCCTCACGCACAGCATGAACGAAAGCCCAAAACCTGGGTGTGGTACTTTCTTTCCGTCCGGAAATCGTGTTATTTGTAAAAAAACTATTTCTTAAAGGTGTACTTAATTCTATTTGTACGCCCATTCCTAGAGAGGTTCGATTTGCAATATTCCTTTTATCATTCCCAGCAATGGCTGATGGTGGAGATTGAACAATAAATCCTTTTTTTATTAACTTTTGCGTAATGGTCTCTTTTAAAGCATCGTCTAGTCCGCCTATATAAAGGATTTCAGCGTTATCTGGCAATCCAAAACCTTTCGGATTAAATCCATGGTAAGAAACTGCACGTTTAGATTGCTGTATAATTCCAATGGCTATTGGATCATCAAAATTAGTAGATGTAACATGAAGTCTACCATTTTCCCCTGAAGGTAATGTTGATTCAAATAAATAGTAGGCATGTTTGCTGCCTTTTAAAGGTTTCATCGTTGTAGGATGAAAACCAGCTGTAGCAATTGCCAATTCACTAGTACCTGTTTCCATTTCTCCACCATGAATAGAGATTACGGTTTTATTTGTCCAATTATTCCTCTTCCATCTACGCTCGTATGTACCTGTATTGCTTCCAGCTTTCCCCTCACATTCATAAATGGCCAATTCTTGATAATCCCTGTATCTTTCTTCACCTGACACCTTCATTCCCCCCACAAATAATAACAGGCACATTTTAAGGGAAATCAGTAATTTCTTTTTCATCCCAATCCTCCCATAGATGAATGTTATCTGTTATTTTTCAACAAAGACGAAACATTTATGTAACGTATGTCTGAGGAAACATATTTATTTTTATTAATAAGCATCCTTATTGAAATTTTAAAGGCTAGCACCAATCCTAAAAGGAAAAGTACTAGCCTTTATTTTTATAGCTAATTTATAATTTCCCTTGCTGTTTATAAACCCTTCGTGATAATGTCCATACTTGATCTGACATGGTTCCTGGTTCTGTATTGTCTAGAGCATGTTTAAAATCATACATATGAGCATCAATAATATCCAGATGGTGTAGCATTTCAGCTTCGGGGATCATGGGGCTCTTCGGACTTCCCCACTCCCCTTTATAATGATGGCTTAAAATTAAGTGTTGCAAAAGCAATATAATTTCTTCATCTGCGCCAATATCTGTCGCGATTTTATCTACCATTTTTATTCCTTGTACGATATGACCCAATAATTGTCCCTCAATGGTATAGTTCGAAACGATACCAAGTTCATTGGCTTCCATTTCACTTAATTTGGCTAAGTCATGGAGAATAACCCCCGCAAATAGTAAATCTTTATTAAGGAATGAATAGATTTCTTGCATCTTTTCAGCTGCCTGTAGCATAGTCATAATATGATAGAGCCATCCAGAACGAATAGAATGATGATTCTTTTGGGCAGCAGGGTAATATAGTAGTTTATCTCTGTTTTCCATGATTAATTGATTGATGATACATTTAATATCCGGATGTTGAATTTGATTTACGTAGTCCATGATTATACTTAGCATATATTCTGGATCGAATGGTGCTGATGGTACATAGTCAGACAATTCAACCCCATCCTCATTGATTACAGGCCGAATTAAATCAATATTTAATTGCAGATTGCCATTCCATTCTTTCGTTAATCCCCGAACTTTAATTAACATATTGGCTTGATAGGTTTGTTCATGTTCTTCTGAGGCATCCCATAATTTAGCGTTAATTTCGCCAGTTTTATCACATAATAGGAAATCCATAAACTTTTTATTATTGCTTGCTGTTTTCGTTTCGCATTTTTTTACGAGGAAGAATCCTGTAATTTGATCCAAGTTTTGAAATTGATTAATTGTTTTCATTTGTTCTCCCCCTACCTTTTGTTTAAGTTTATTTTACTATATTTCAACATAACAATATTGTGTGGAAAATGCTTTAAATGAAAAATAGCCTGGACCCTATTTTAAAGGGGCCTGGCTGAATCATACTGGAAATAATAAAAGTTACTCTTGTGGCGTTTCCAACTCTTCATCTAGAACGAGTTGACCCTTTTCATCACGAATATAGGCCGTTCCCGGTGCTGAATTAAGGAATGGAATAATTTCAGGATCATAATTACAAATCGTATTCACTTGATAGACGCCGTGATTTTCCGGGTTATCCATATATTCATTATCTTCATCACCAGCTAAAAACCTCCATCCGCTATCAGGGTTTCCGTCCTGATATGGCTCTTCCCTGTACATAAACCCTACCTTGCAACCATCAACTGTTATCAGGTCAGATGCAATACACCCTTCAGGTGAATCAATCAATCTTTTAATTTCATTTGCTGGTATATAATACTTTTTTTCTTTTTTCTTCTTAAACCCGAACATGCCTTCCGCTCCTTCTACATCTTTTTTATCAATTTCTTTTAATAATCTTAACATAGTGGTTCGTTGATAGATTAGCCGTTGTCCAGAGGATTTCCATCTATTTTACACTGAACTTCTTTATTCCAATTGACAAACATACAACACTAATCTAATCATCCAGGTCACACCAGCCAATCCTATGTTAAGGGAATTTTCTTCCGATGCCATGGGATGATTAGGATCTAAGGAAATCGCCTGTAACAAGAAATACACGGCAACTGAAAAGACAAGAAAATGAAGGATTGTCCAAACATACGCTAGCTTCTAACGGCATGGTACATCCTCCTATGAAATTACTTTCCACGTTTTATTGCGATGTTCTAATATAGCACTCATTTTTGCCCGATATATATTTCGTTCCAGGTTATTATACATTTCATCCATATCAGTAAAATGGCCTATGGTATAAAAACGTAATCCAATAGTCTTAGAATCTCTGTAAATGCTAGAGAAGTCGATCAATAACCCTTCTTTTGTCAGTTCTAGAAACTGATTTTTAATCTGTTCATCCATAGGAACTATTTTTCTTCTTTTATTGGTTGAACAGTGGTTGATTATTTTATGGGCAATAAGATCTGTGAAAATGGGCATGTCTTTGCAGTACAACTTACAAACCCAGCCATCATCATGGCTTAAGTAAAAAAATTGGTTTTTTATTTTTTGGAAAAAGGCCGATTTCTTTAAAGGTGTGCCAAAATGGGATAAATACACTATCTCGGCTTTTTCTTCAGGTGTACACTTGTCCAAAGCCTCTTCATCGCAATAATCTACCCAGTGAAAATTGCCTAAACCATATAGATCTTCTTTACATAATTCTTCTATTTCTTCCTGGCCATTTACCGTTTCTAAATTTAAAGTTGTATTATAACGGTTCCCGACAAATCGGCCATCGGTGATTAATAGGTTTTTTAATTCGATGGGACAGAACGTGGTCAACTCTTTAAATTCCAACCCATAAACCAAAAAATAATTTTCCTCGAAATTTGCACTGATATAAAAGACATCCCTTAATTTTCTCATGTAATTTTTTCAATAGCCCCCTATTCACTTAAAACGAAACCTTACTCAAATTATCCTTCGCAAATTCATCCTAAACAACCATTTTTTACTCATTTCACCAAATGTTCATTAGTAGTTTTCCCCTCATAAAACATTAAAAGGGTATTTATGTTAAGATTAGTTTGTTATGTTAATTTATCTTTCCAGAAGCAGGTGACTTCCATGGTACAGAATGAGCAACCTATCATCTCCTTAAAAGATTTAACCATTTCCTTCGATAATAAAATGATTTTAAAAGCCATTAACCTGGATGTTTACAAAGGGCAAATTATTGGCTATATCGGACCAAACGGTGCAGGAAAAAGTACCACTGTGAAAATCATGCTTGGTTTAGTGGAAGGATATCATGGACAGGTTCAAATTTTCGGACAGGATATCTCCAATGGTAATGTGGACTACAAGAAACGCATTGGCTATGTCCCGGAAACCGCAGAACTATACGATAACCTAACCGCCTCAGAGTATTTAACCTTTGTTGGTGAATTATACGGCATGGACTATGAAAAAGTAGAGGAAAAGGCCCAGAAATTAATGAAAATCTTTGGGTTAGAGGATGTATTTCACAATCGTCTCTCCTCTTTCTCAAAAGGAATGCGGCAAAAAGTATTAATTATATCCAGCTTATTACATAACCCGGATTTATTGTTTCTTGATGAACCATTAAGCGGTCTGGATGCCAATAGTGTAATAGTGGTGAAAGAAGTTTTGGCGCAACTGGCGGCACAGGGAAAAACCATTTTTTACTCCTCCCATATCATGGAGGTGGTTGAAAAGATCAGTAACCGGATTATCTTATTATCCAACGGAAACATTGTGGCAGATGGGAGCTTTGCGGAATTAAAGGAACAAAACAAGGAAGGGACACTGGAAGAAATCTTCAATCAGTTAACAGGGTTCAACAAACACCAGGCCATAGCTGAAGAATTTGTTTCCATCGTTCAAGAGGTATAAGGACATGGAAAACTTCCGAACCTTAAAATTTCTCGATTTTTTTAAACCAATTTTTGAAAAAATGGGTGTGGACTACCATGTAATGCGCAAAATCTTGCAAGTGAAAATGATGATGGACAGAAGACGAGTTCCCACCATTTTCAATCAAAACCGGAATAAACAAAAGAAAGAAAGCAATCAATTTTTTAAATCCCTGTGGCTTTATGCATTCTTTGGGTTGAGTATTATTCCTTTTATGGTTATGGGAGAAAACTACATCTTTCAAATGAGTATTGCTTACTCCATCGTCATGTTTATTGTTATGACTTCCATGATTTCTGATTTTTCTTCCGTGTTATTGGACTTGAGGGACAAAAACATTCTTGGGACGAAACCGATTCATACACGCACAATCAGTGCAGCGAAAATTGTTCATGTTAGTATTTATCTATTTTTTATAACCGCATCCCTGATTGGGATTCCCGCGGTAATCGCCTTGATCAAACAAGGATTTCCTTTTTTTCTTCTGTTTATCCTGGGCATCCTGTTCCTTAACTTATTTATTCTGGTTTTTACCGCTTTGTTATATTTAGCAATCTTAAAGTTCTTTGATGGAGAACGGTTGAAAGACATCATTAACTATGTACAGATTATCTTATCCATATCCATCATTGTCGGCTATCAACTGGCGTTTCGTTCCTTTGAATTTATGGACACCATTAACAACTATGAACTTACATCCCAATGGTGGCAATTACTCATACCGCCCCTCTGGTTTGGCGCACCTTTTGAATTGGTTCTCCATGGCAATTGGAATGTTTTCATTGTAATTTTAACGGTTCTTTCCCTTGTCATTCCTATTGCTTTCTTATTGCTATACATTAAGCTCATGCCTGCCTTTGAAAGGAACTTGATTAAATTAACCCAACAGCAGGTTGGTAATAAAAAAGAGCGTAAGAACAAAAACAACTGGTTTGTGAATTTGATTTGTCAGACCAAAGAAGAGAAATGTTTTTATCGTTTTGCCAATACCATGATGAAAAACGAGCGGGAATTTAAGTTGAAAGTCTACCCTTCCCTGGGGTTTTCTCTCATTTTCCCTTTTATCATGTTTTTTAATGAACTGCGCGTGAGCACATTTACAGAATTGGTAGCAAGCAAATGGTTTTTATCCATTTACTTTACTTTCTTAATGATTCCTACAATCATTATGATGCTACGGTATTCCGGCAAATACAAAGGAGCCTGGATTTATAAAACCACGCCCATCCAGGATCAGGCAGCCATCTATAAAGGAACGTTGAAAGCCTTTTTAGTGAAGCTTTTCCTACCGATTTTTTTAATTGTAGGGGTTATTTTCACCCTGATTTTTAAGGTTCAGGTGATCCCCCATTTGATCATCGCTTTATTAAGTGCTTTTCTCTTTACAATCATTAGTTTTATGGTCATGAGTAAATCCTTGCCTTTTTCTCAGTCCATTAAAATGGTACAACAACAAGGGGAAAGCGGGAAAATATTCCTTCTGTTTATTCCTAATGCAATCTTATTTGGACTACATTATGTAAGCACATTGGTTAGTTATGGAATCTATGTGTACATGATTGTTTTGTTGGTTGTGAATTATTTCTTATGGGGAAACAAAAGAATTTTTAATCCAACGAAGTCGCTACAAAGGACATAGAAAAGAACCTGGCAAATCGCCAGGTTCTTTTCTCTATCCTATCTTTTCGATTCTTTCTAAGATTCTGCGCTTTCTATACAGCATCTTTCCTGCTTCCCCAACATCTTGAATGGTACTTTTATTCAAATAAGCTCCAAAGAGAATTCCCGCAATAGGAATCATTTGAAAAAGCTTTTTCCACCCGAAGTTATCCCGGTATGTAGCGATGACTTCCTGCCATCCCTGTAATTGGGAGAAAGCTTGTTTATCTGTCCCCTCTTGTTCAAAAGCCGCCAATTCCTCAAGGATTGCTTTTTTTCCCACAATATCAGAGGAAACAAACTGCATGCATTTTACGATAAAAATGCGCTCATTTTTCTCTTTAGGATCATACCCATAAGAAATGGCTATTTCCTGAAGGGTTTTTAAGGATAAGCCTAGAAGAGCAGGAATATCAATGGCCAGGGTGAAAATACCTCCAATCCCTGTGGTGGCACCCTGAAGTGCGGCTACCCTGGTGCGGGATTGTTTGAAATCTTCTGCAACCCTGTCCATATTCTCCAGGGGCAATTGGGCAATGTCTGCAATACTTAGAGGATTGGCGGAAAACTTCCCAATGATGTCTTCCTCTCGAATAAGATAGCGGCCCCCTGATTGAATATAACTTCCTACCTCATCTACAACTTGCCCGATTTTTTCCCGCAAAACCTTAGGGGTTAGTTTATCAAGGAGGACAAAAGGAAGGCGACCAAGTTTCTCCCAAAACCATAAATCCTTTTGGTCTCGCTCCCATTCCTCTACGATCCTTAATTCCTCTATTAAATACTCATGGGATTCACCCTTATTCATCATCGCCGCCGAAGAAATCAAACATGCCTCCTTCTTCTTCACCGCCAAAGACGGATTCCAACCCTTCTCCAGCATCACCTAGAGCCCCTTCAAACATGTCTCCCATTACTTCATCCATAATTTCACCAACTATCATTCCACCTAATAAACCGACAGCAATCCCACCAAGGGCCCCGGCAAATCCACTGTGGCGATGTTTCCCACCATGTTTGTAGGAGGAGAAATCACGTTCAAATAGATAAGCTTGTGGGTTTTCTACTATATCGGAAAGCACCCTTTGCAGAAAATCAACCAGTCTAGAACCATCAGCAAGAATATCATTGGATAGAGAAACTTCTCTCTTCACTTCATATTCTCTACGACCATAGGTATACATATCTACCTCAAGGAGCATATTAATTCGATCTTCTTCAAGAGCTACGATAAACTCTACCTCTTCTACTTCACCACGTAAAAAGGAGGTTGGCGCAAATTCAAACTCCTGACTATATCCATCAAAGGAACGAGAGTCATGTTTTTCACGGAACCCTAGTTGTTCAAAAGCAGAAATAAGATTGTTCAACCGTTGAGGTGGGTTAATGTGAACGTAATCATGATCCCGATGATCCACACCAGATGCTATGTCCAGGTTGGTCACAAAATAATAGTTCACATAGTGGCTAGAAATCAGAAAGTCTTTAGGCAACTTATAGCTAAAAGGCAATTCTCTTCTTTCTGATGCTCCTATAGTAAAGGAATCAGAAACATGAATTTTTGCAATCACGGCATTATATTCTTGTTTTTTCGTACGAACAGTTAACATGAAATCCACATCAATCTTGTTAATGAATTGCTCAACATTTCCACCTTGAACAATAAATTTACCTTCGATGTTTTCTCCCAATTCATATTCATTCTTATGTAGAACAAGATCGACCTTCGCAGAGCCAATCCCGATTTTCGCCATCATTTTTTTAAACATTCGTCCATCTCCCTTTCATGAATCTATTAATAAGTCTATCATATCTAAACGTTTTATACGTTACTACGCTTTTCACGGTTACAAAAAAATAATTTACAAATATATATGTTATACATATAATTGTCATAACAAGTATTTTAAAGAGGAGAATAGGATTAAACATGGGGAATAATGTGCTCGATGAATCCATTGGGTTTTTAACTGGCATTACTTACAGAAAAATTGTGAATTTGTTGTCACTTGAATTAAAAGAATTAGAGATTACACCGGAACAGTGGGCGGTATTATACCGAATCAGTGAAAAAGATGCCATAAATCAAAAAGACATTGCCAGCCGCTCCGGCAAGGACCAACCCACAACCACTCGCATCCTGGATGCTTTATATAAAAAAGGCTTCATTGAAAAAAAGATGTGCAAAACAGACCGTAGATCTTTTTTAGTTTTCTTAACGGAAAGTGGTCGGGAAGTGGTCAAAAAAGCCGCTCCCATAGAGCTGAAAACCCTTGAACAAGTTGCTCAGGGGATTGAACCGGAACAACTTGTTTTATTCAAGTTAATGCTTCGGCAAATGAATGAAAATATCGAGAACACACTAAGGAAGTAGGTCATCATTTTGCATGTAACAAAAGAGAAACTTTGGTCAAAGAATTTTATTTTAATCACCTTTAGTAGCTTGCTGGTTTTTTTAAACTTACATATGATGCTTCCTTCTTTTCCGTCTTATGTTAAAACAACCTTTCAAGCCAACGATTTCACTGTAAGTTTAGTAGTAAGTTTGTTTGCCCTTTCAGCGATCCTTACCCGCTTTTTTGCAGCTTCCCTATTACAAAAAGGAAAACGAGATTTAATCCTTTATCTGGGATTACTCATTATGATTTTAACGACAATCGGGTATTTTTTCAGCTCTACTATTGAAGTTTTTCTACTGGTGCGCATCCTTTACGGCACAGGCTTCGGCATGATTAGTACAGTTCTTCCTACCATGGTTACCTATGTAATTCCACCTAAACGGTTAGGGGAAGGGATTGGCTTCTATGGATTGTCCACCAGTTTAGCATTGTCCTTTGGGCCTTTAATTGGATTGTTTTTACTAGGGGATTACGGATTTGGAAATTTAATTTTCTTTTCTACTCTGATTTTGCTGTTTATTTTCCCAATGCTTACTGTAAAAAAACACATTCCCATGGAAGCACCACTGCCAAAAGAGCATAAGGAAAAGAAAAGTTTCATTCCAGCTGCTACCATGATGCCAGTCACATTGAATTTCCTTCTTTCCTTAACCTATGGAGGGATTCTTAGTTTTCTTGCCCTTTTTGGCATAGAAAATCATATTCCTAATGTAGGTTACTTTTTTTTAGCGAATGCGGCAGCAACGATTATGATTCGTCCTATTGCCGGAAGATTATATGACAGAAAAGGCCATAGTGCAGTCATTATTCCAGGATCCCTTATTGTATTTTTTGGTCTTGTACTTCTTACCTTCTCTACAAATACCTTGATGTTGATTTTCTCAGCTTTGTTATATGGATTGGGATATGGGATGATTCAACCCACTTTACAGTCATGGTTGATTCGGTCTGTACCCCAAAATCAAAGGGGTACAGCCAATAGCCTGTTCTTCAATTCCCTTGATTTGGGCATTGCCCTGGGTGCCATGGTATTGGGCATTGTTGCCATGAACACCAGCTATGCTTCCATGTACCTGGTTTGCGCTAGTTTTATGATTGTTTTCCTCATCATTAATCTTGTTCCTTTATTGAACAAAGAGAAAAAAGAAGATTCTTTAAAAGCGAATGTCTAAGAACTTTTGCAGTTATTTTAACGAGTAATTAAATTCTGTTTTCTTTTTTTAAGAATAACGCCCACCGATTAATCATATTTGTATGTTGATAATGTCCTAATCTTTTGACGTTATCAATTGTAGAAAAGGTGGGTGTAATAAATGAGTGAACGATTTCTCAAGATTGCGGTAACCTATTTTGTAATAGCAATTGCATTTGGAATATCTATGTCTATGTCTAACGATGATAGTTACAAAAACTTACATGTTCATTTGGCGCTTCTAGGCTGGGCTTCTCTTGCCCTTGCTGGACTTATCTATCGTCTTTATCCCGCTGCAAGCCAAAGCAAATTAGGTTCTATTCATTTCTGGTTGCATAATATTGGGTTACCCATTATGTTGATTGGATGGTTTTTTGTAATAGGCGGAAATATAGCATTTGGTCCCGTTATCGCCTTAGGGGCAATAATAACGTCTATCGGCATCCTCATATTCGCGATTAATGTTTGTTTAAATGTAAAATCCCCATCTAGATAAGGTGGAAAACAGAGGATACTCAATCTTTAAGTTGGTCCCTAATTGTTTTACAATAACATTTAGGGACTTTTTCATTTTTGGAGGGTTATTCATGGATCCACTATTACTACTTTCCTTCTTAGGAGCAGCGATATTACTGACACTTATGCCTGGTCCAGATATCCTGTTTGTAACTGCCCAAAGCATTTCCCAAAATAAAAAAGCCGGGATTTTCACCGCCCTTGGTCTTTGTACAGGATTGATCGTTCATATTACAGCCGCCACTCTTGGGATTTCTGCCATTGTTTATCAGTCTGCTGTTGCCTTTACCATTGTTAAATATGCGGGAGCACTTTATTTATTTTATCTTGCCTGGATGTCTTTCCGTGATAAAGGACAACCCTTTTCTATCAAGAAACAAGATTCCATTAATTACGGTTCCTTATATAAGAAGGGAATCTTAATGAACCTTCTTAATCCGAAAGTATCCTTATTCTTTTTAGCATTATTGCCCCAGTTTATTGATAACAGTTGGAGACATATTTCCCTACAAATGTTTATTTTGGGAACCATCTTTCTAATTCAGGCCTTATTGATTTTTAGTGTGATCAGTATTTTTTCCGAAAAAATCGGCCAATTGTTGTTAAACAATTCATTTATTGCCCGGAAAATGAACCTGATTCAGGGTGCCCTGTTTGGAATCATTGGGCTGCAGATCGCCTTTAGTGAGAAATAGCAAAAGAGTGGGAGGCCCCACTCTTTTCTATTGTTAATCCTCTTTTTTCTTTTTTCGAAAGAGGGATAAGCTACCAAAACCCCCAATTATGGAAATGTAAAAACCTAAGTCATATAGCCAGCCCACATTGTTTGGTTCATAGATTCGAATGTTATTATCAAAGATTCCTACAATCAGAGAAATGGGAGCTATCCATCCATGCCAGATTCCCCAGAAAAATCCTGCCGGGTCCTTTATTGTATAGGTTCCATCCCCGGGAATACATCCTGTCATTGTTACTAAAAGCAATAATCCTAGCAAAAGCACGACAACTTTACTTTTTCGGGTACTCATAGCCATTTCACTCCTTCATAGATTGGTTATAATAGTATCATTACATATGAGGTGTCAAATTCATGGATTACTGGTATGTTTATCTTCTACTTGCTTATCTTGTTACCCTTGTCCCTGTCGTGGGAAAATACTTTTCTGTTTTAAATACTTTATTCCACGAAGTGGGACACGGGATTTGTGCCCTGCTCTTTAAGGGAAAGATTCGCTCTATTTCTTTATTTGCTAATACAGAGGGGGAAATCGTTACGTCTTCTCCTTTTTGGCTGGGAAGATTGGT
>CALNBV010000115.1 GCA_937874515.1 uncultured Paenibacillaceae bacterium
GATCCCCAACTTTTAATTGTTTCGTAGCTTCTACGAATTTCTCCAGGAATTGATCATAAACAGACCGTTGTACCAGGAGACGTGACCCGGCAAGGCAAACCTGGCCAGAGTTCATGAAGGCTGCACGAATGGAAGTTTGTACTGCTTGTTCCATATCTGCATCTTCAAAAATAATATTTGCAGCTTTTCCGCCTAATTCGAAAGAAACCTTCTTCAAGGTGGAAGCACCGTTTCTCATAATGGTTTTCCCGGTAGTGGTTTCACCGGTGAAAGTAATTAAATCAATTTCAGGGTGTGTAGACATAAACTGACCCGTAGAGTTTCCGCCAAAACCTTGAACTACGTTCACAACCCCATCAGGAAGCCCTGCTTCTTTGGCGATTTCCCCAAGAAGGGAAACAGACATTGGCGTTAATTCCGCAGGTTTAATAACTGCAGTGTTCCCAGTTGCTAGACATGGGCCCAACTTCCAGGTGGTTAACATGAAAGGCAAGTTCCATGGGGTAATTAACCCGGCAACCCCTACTGGTTCATACAGGGTATAGTTTAAAAATTGATCTTCCACAGGGAAGCACTCGTTGTAATGTTGTTCCATGAAATCAGCGAAGAAGATTAAGTTATTTGCTGCACGAGGAATTTCATGTGCAATGGCATCACGGTAAGGTTTACCTACATCTGCTGCTTCAATACGAGCCAATTCCTCTTTGCGCTCAAGGATAATTTCACCCATGCGGCGAACAAGACGGCAACGTTCTTTCACTGACATAGTGCGCCATGGACCTTCTTCGAAGGCTTTGCGGGCAGCCTGTGCAGCCATATCTACTTCAATTTCAGTGGCTTCATGAACCCGGGCAATTAATTCCCCAGTTGCCGGGTTATGAACCTCAAACAATTCACCTTTAGAACTTTCAACGTATTCCCCATTTATATAAAGCTTAATTTCTTTTACGCCAGTTAATACGGATTCAGACATGGTGTTCCCTCCTTATGGTTTTTAATCTCTATTCAACACAACGAACGGTAACACTGCCTAATTTTTCGAAATTCGCCTGTACCACATCACCAGGTTTAATGGTTATTGCACCAGTAATCGCTCCACTTAAAATCACTTGCCCTTTGCGAAGCTTTTCCCCACGTTCATGCAATTTATTTACAAACCAGGCGATGGCTGTAGCCGGATGACCAAGGACAGCGGCACCTGCACCGGTGGTTTCAATCTCGCCATTTTTAGTCATGACCATGCCCATCAAGCTAAGGTCCACATCGCTAATTTTGCATGGGCGTCCGCCTAAAATATAACGAGCAGAAGAAGAATTGTCTGCTACTACATCAGGCAAGGTAAATTTAAAATCTTTATAACGACTATCAATGATTTCAATGGCCGGGAAAACATATTTGGTTGCAGCTAAAACATCGACACCCGTTACAGATGGACCTTCTAAATCTTCATTTAAATAGAAGGCAATTTCAGGTTCTGCTTTCGGATGAATCAACTCGCTATAACGAACAGGTTCTCCTTCTTCCAATTGCATATAATCGAGCAACACACCATAAGATGGCTCATGTACGCCCATCATTTCTTGTTTCGGTTTACTGGTAAGGCCCAGTTTATAACCGGTAATTTTATTCCCTTCTTGAATGCGGCGAGCAATTAATTGCTCCTGTACTTCATACCCATCTTCTACTGTGAACTCTGGATAATCTTCCGTAAGGCGAATGATCTCTTCCCGTTCTTTTTCCGCACGGTCTACCCGGTTGAGGCAATCATCAAACATTTGTGTTTTTCCCATTATGCTTGTCCCACCTTATTTAAATCACGTGCTTTCGCCATATTTGCAGCCATATCAAGAATCATATCTTCCTGACCACCAATGGCTTTCATACGCCCTAATTCAAGAAGGATATCCCGTGGATCTAAGCCAAATTGTTTTCCAGCACGCTCAGCATGAAGCAAGAAGCTAGAGTATACTCCTGCATAACCAAGGGTTAAGCTGTTTTTAC
>CALNBV010000116.1 GCA_937874515.1 uncultured Paenibacillaceae bacterium
CTCCGATTATCTGTATTCGTATTGAAGATGGCCGGATTGCTGATGCCTGGGAAGCCTAAAATAAAAGGAGAAGATTTCAATGGAACTAAGGGAAGCTCGATTGGATATTATCAAGATTAAAGCCCAAATAGAAAGGCTTTTTGAAAAATTAGACGGTGAAACTCATAATATTCAGTGTGATTTCAATAACCTAGATGAAAATTTTATGAGGGATCAATATATCTGGATCTTATGTAAGCTGCAAGATGCTTACTTTAGAATGGATTATATTTCAAAGCCAGTAACAGACCAGGGCTTTATAAAGCATAATGATTCTGGAAGGTATGAGTTACCAAGTGGATATTATTTTACATCTGGAAATCAATGTGAGATTTTAGATGAAAAATATGGGGAACAAGAATGGCGTTATACTACCATTGAACATAATGGGGAAAATTATTACGCCACTGTATTAGGAAAGAACGTAAGTATTAATGGGAAAATGGTACGGGTTAGAAGATAACAATAATTTGGAGGGTAAAACAAATGAACCTACAAAAGCTATTTGAAATGCAAAAGGAGTTAGATGAACGAATCATCCAGGAACATGGGTTGGAAGGACAGGATTTGCTCCAGAATAAGATTCTTGCTTTGTTGGTAAAGTTGGGTGAGTGTGCTTCAGAGTGGAGAGGATTCGAATTTTGGAGTAAGAACCAGGAGCCAAGGAAAGAGGTTTTTGTACCTATGGAACACCCTTTCAGGGGTATGTACATCAAAAACCAACTCCTTGAAGAATATGTAGATGCAGTCCACTTTTTCTTATCAATAGCTATACAAAAAGGATGGCAAGATGCGCTCTACTTACACGAGGAAGCCGTTTTAGACCTCGAAAGAGAAGGTTTTCAAGGTGGGTTAACCGGAGCTTTGTTGGAAGTGAATTATCACCTTTTGAAATCGTACATGGAAAAAGGCAGAGACGAAAAAATCGAAAAAGTATTCGGGTATACAAAGCAAGAATTTCATTTCCGGAATGCATGGTTTGTTTTTGTCGCCATCGGCTTAATCGGTTTTAAATTTACACCAGAGCAAATAGAGGATGCTTACTTCCAGGTTAAAGTACGGCTTACTTAAAGGGAGGAGTTATAAAGAAAATGGTAAAGATTGATACTTCTAAATGGAATCCTCGTTTCCGTGCCTCTGAACTTCAAGTTCGTGTTTGTGAGTTATTAGGTCTTTGGTTTGATGGTAAAAGAGAAAATGCTGTTGCAATTCTTGAAGCTAATGGCCTTCCTTCAAACGCTGCTCCAGAAGGAATGAAACCTAAAGAAGCTATGGCTCTTTCTGACGAAGAACTTTTTAAAGCATTAGATCTTGAAGGAGCTAAAACTAAAAAAGCTACATTTGAAGCTAACGAACGTGAATTCCAAGCATGGAAAGAACGTGAAAAAGAAATTGATAAGAAGATCGCTGAAAAGAAAGCCGAAAAAGAACGTATGTATGAAGAGAAACAACGTTTGAATTCTTTTCTGAAAAAACACGGTTATCACTGGACAAATGTCCATGGCTATTGGGAACTTCAAGACTTGTATGAAAATCACATATCTGTAAAAGAGGCTCTTCAAATAATCGAAAATAAAACAGGGGAGGTTTTTAAGTAATGACTGAAAAATACGATCCCACAGATGATTGGTCTTTGGAAGGTAGGAAGTGGATAGGATTAAACGGTGGAGAATATCAATTCCGATTCGAAACTTACTTCACTGTTGTTGGGTCACGTTTAATGCGGGATGTTATCGCTGATACAGAAGAGGAAGCGTGGGAAAAACTTACTCCGCCAAAAAAATAAAAAAGAACCTGATTGAGCAGGCTCTTCCCTTGCTACTTGCCAAGAAAATGTTTATTTTTCAATTCCAAAATGGATTCAATTAAGGCAGGTCGCTTTCAAAACATCCGTAACGGATTCAATAAATTTATTATATCATAATGGCATTGTTTATGAAAATCGTTCAGTGATATTAAGATTGAAGGAAAACATGACACGATATGTTGTATGTTCCAGTTACTTGGTAGCCTCGAAAATAAGAGGCGAATTGCCTGATGTCGTGTACGAATATATCGCAAACGATTCTTCTATAAATTTTCATTTCGCTTTTACGAGAAAAATCGACAGAGCCTATCTTTTTGATGATTTTGAATTGGACAAAGCAAAAGAAATTGCTTGGCTTTTGAACATGAAGGTGAAGAAATTAGATGTGTAGTTCGATTTAAAACCCATTCTATACAATGAAGAAAGGTTTTTTTTTTGGAAAACATGGCATGGGTCCTTTTTCCCTCCAGCCCATTACACTTAACCTTGAACGGGCTAATTAAAGGGAGACTTAAAATAACGGTATGAAGCGAGTTAGAATGAAAATAAAGTTAGTTAAATGAAAATATAGTCGGTTAAAAAATAAAGGTTTTTAAAAATAAAGATGTTTAAAAATGAAGAAATCCTTTATTATCAAGGCTTTTAAGTACACTTTTTTATCATGATTTTTTGTGCCATAGAAAAATTTTTTAAAAATGAAACAACTTTATTTTACTTCTCTGTATTTTATATAACGGTACAATGCGAGTTTGATTGTCTAAAATGAAACAACTTTATTTTACATCCACAATATTTTCTAGTGGGATCGTAAGCAGCTTGTCCTCATTCTGAATTTTAAACGTATGTAGGATTGTATTAACTTGAGTTATTACCCCGTGAAATGTATGAAATCGCTTGTCCTTATAATAAACAACGTCAATCGGCTCAAAATGCTCCAGGGAACGTTGAAAGATACGGTTAATTTCCTCAAGTTTATCTTCGGTTAGTTCAGGTTTTGAAACGTCTTTTTCTTGGTTGGCTAATTCGTTTATCATTTGTTTATGTTCTGGAAGAAAGATTGAACACCATTTTTTGTTTCCCCTTTCCATCGGTTGCATTAAAATCCCTCCTTAGTGATTATACAAATTATTTTATAAGAATATACGTTCGTATTCAATAGGCTGGAAAAGGGTTGGATTCTATTATCTCCTTCAGCTCCTTACACTTTACCTGGGAACAGGACAATCAGGTGAGAACACAAAATAAAGGTATGTGGCGAAATGAATGGGTTAAGAACAGTCTAAAATTTTATTTGCACAATCAAAATTTTTAATTAAAATACCGTCCTTTAAGTATTCTAAGAATGAAATTGATAGGTTAAGAGGAATATTTATAGGAGAGTATTTTAAGTTCTTTAAGATGTTAGGATGATTAATTGTTTATTGGTTTGGGGGAGGATGGCATAGTTCTTTTGTATTAATGATATAGCTCTACCTTTGATATGTACTAAATTTATTACCCTTGCTATTGTATAAAGTGGCCGGCATATTCATAGGCAAAATGAGAAGAATACACATTAACAGATTGTCGTGTAATTGTGATGGAAAATTTGACAACAAGGGGTAAAAAGAAACGAGCTGACTATCTTATGGAAATTTTTTTAATTAGACAAGTGAGCAGCTAGGTTTGTTTGATAAAATTGTGTTAGAAATTAGCATTGAGACTTAATGTTTTGGCGTAGTTTGGAGGTATTTAAAAATATGGAAGAAACAGTTAGTTATCAAGTGGTAAGCCATTCATTCGATATGATTATCAATAATTTAGAACGAGAAGGCATGGTACAACGTGATCGTGGAACACTTTTTGAGTTATTAGTTACTTCTTATTTGAAAAAGGAACCTATGTATGCACGTTTATTTGATGAAGTATGGATGTTACATGATGTTCCTGAAGAGTATTGCATTCCTAAGAAGGATACTGGTGTAGATTTAGTTGCACGTAAAAGGGAAACTGGAGAATTAATTGCTATTCAATGTAAGTATTACGCAAAGGAAACGACAATCCAGAAGTCACATATTGATTCTTTCTTAAACGAAGTGGGTAGGAGTTATTATGCTGAAGGAATTATTGTAACTTCAACGGATAAGTGGAGTAGTAATGCGAACGATGCATTATTTAATCGTGACAAAAACATTGCTCGTATTGGGCTGTCACAATTGCGTGATAGCGAGATTGATTGGTCACAATTCTCCTTTGAGAAACCAGAGAAAATTAAATTGAAATCACCTAAAAAACCACGAACTCATCAGATTCCAGCGATTGATGCAGTAATAAATGGATTTGATGCTGTTGATCGTGGAAAGTTGATTATGGCTCCCGGAACAGGAAAAACCTACACTTCTATGGTAATTGCTGAAAAGATGACAGAGAAGAAAGATGGACCTTTTAGGGTTTTGTATCTTGTTCCTAGTATTCAATTGCTTTCTCAATCATTAAGAGGTTGGACTGCTGATTCCAAGTTTCGTGAAGATATGGATACTTTTGCTGTGTGTTCCGATAGAAAAGTGACGAAACAGGCAAAAGGTGAAAATGAGTTTGAGGACATTGCAGCAGCGGACTTAGGTTATCCAGCGACGACAGATTATCATAAGTTATTGGAAAGTCAGAAGGATATTGACTCATCTGATAGACAAAGTAAATTCTTAGTTGTATTTTCAACGTACCAATCAATTGATGTAATCATTGATGCTCAGAAAAATGGTTTTTATGAGTTTGATTTGGTTGTTTGTGATGAAGCTCACCGTACAACTGGTGCAACAGAAGCAGGAAAAGAAGCTAGTGCTTTTGTAAAAGTACATAGCGATAACAATATTAAGGCGAAGAAACGTTTGTATCAAACAGCTACACCTCGTATTTATGGGGAAGATACCAAGCAAAAAGCAGAGGAATTGTCTGTTGTTATTGCAGATATGAATGATAAAAATATTTATGGTCAAGAATTTTACCGTATTGGTTTTGGAGAAGCAGTAAACAAAGGAATTCTAACGGACTATAAGGTAATGATTCTTGCTGTTGATGAAGAAGCTATTGCTCGACGTTTTCAAATTATGTTGGCAAATAAACGTGATACAGAACTTGAATTTGATGATGTAACGAAAATTATCGGCTGTTGGAATGGTTTGATTAAGCGTAGGAGTAATTCTAATGTGATTTCAGCTAATCCAATGAAACGTGCGATTGCTTTTGCTGGAACGATTCGTGAATCGAAATTGATTAAGGAAATGTTCACTGAAGTAGTGGATATGTATATTAATGAGTCTGGAGACCAAACAGAGCCAGTTCGGGTTGAAATAGACCATGCAGATGGTTCAATGAATGCGTTGCAGAAGAATGAGAAGATTTCATGGTTGAAAGGCGATGTTCCACCAAACACATGTCGAATTCTTTCTAATGCACGATTCCTAACAGAAGGTGTAGACGTTCCTGATTTGGACGCTGTTATGTTCTTAAAACCTCGTAAATCACGGATTGATATTGCACAGGCAGTTGGGCGTGTTATGCGTAAAGCAGAAGGAAAAGATTATGGTTATGTAATTCTTCCTATTGGTATTCCAGCAGGAGTTGATGAAAATACGGTCTTAGATAAAAATGAAAAGTATCAAGTAGTATGGGACGTATTAAATGCGTTGCGTTCGTTAGATGAACGTTTTGATGCAACAATCAACAAATTGGAATTAAACAAGAAGAAACCTGAACAGTTACAAGTTATTGGTGTAGGATCAGCTCCAGATGAAAGTGAAGGTGGATTTAAAGTTGCAGAGCCAGTAACAGAACAGTTGACGCTAAATCTTGATGAAGATGAATTTTCGGACATTGAACGTGCGATTTATGGAAAAATTGTAAAAAAAGTCGGGAATGTACGCTATTGGGAAGATTGGTCGAAGGACGTTGCAGAAATTGCTCAGCAACACATGATGCGTATTCGTGTGATGTTGGAAGAGACGAATAGTGAGGCATTTAAGGCATTCCAAATGTTTGTTTCAGGGCTTCGTCATAACATCAATGGGGCTATTTCAGACCTACAAGCAATTGAAATGTTGGCACAACATTTAATTACAAAACCTGTATTTGAAGCGTTGTTTGATTCATACAGCTTTGCGAATGATAACCCAGTCTCACGAGCTATGGATGAAGTATTAAAGGTTATGGATGAACAAGGCCTTGTGAAGGAACAGGAACGCTTAAAAGACTTTTATGAAAGTGTACGTGTGCGTGCTGAAGGAATCGATAATCTTAAAGCAAAACAGGACATTATCATTCAGTTGTACGATAAGTTCTTTAAAGTTGGGTTTAAAGAAACAACAGAACGATTGGGAATTGTGTTTACACCTGTTGAAGTAGTAGATTTTATTATAAATTCCGTTGATGATGTATTGAAAAAACACTTTGGCAAATCGATTAGTGATGAAGGGGTTCACGTCCTTGATCCCTTTACTGGTACTGGTACGTTTATTGTGCGATTACTACAAAGTGGATTGATTTCTAAGAGAGATTTATTGCGTAAGTACACACAAGAACTTCATGCAAACGAAATTGTGCTATTGAGCTATTACATTGCTGCAATCAATATTGAAGAAACCTTTCATTCTATTATGAAAGGTGATTATAAGCCGTTTAATGGTATTGTTTTGACGGATACTTTTGAAAGTACCGAAAAAGAGGATTCATTTGTGGATGAGTTGTTTGGTGAGAATAATGACCGTTTGGAACGTCAACAAAAGGAACCAATTTTTGCGATAATTGGTAATCCACCATATTCAGCAGGACAATCAAGTGAAAATGATAATAATGCAAATAACGAGTATCCTTGTTTAGATGATAGAATTTCTAGTACTTATGCAAAATATACGAATGCCAAAATGAAAAAAACTCTTTACGATAGCTTTATTCGAGCTTTTAGATGGTCTTCCGATAGAATTGGTGAAAAGGGTGTTATTGGATTTGTATCAAATGGCTCATTCATAGATAGCCAAGCCACAGATGGATTACGAAAATGTTGGTATGAAGAATTTAATTATATTTATGTTTTTAACCTTAGGGGGGACGCTAGAACATCCGGAGAACAGCGAAGAAAAGAAGCTGGGAATGTTTTTGGAGAAGGCAGTAGATCATCAGTTGCTATCACAATCCTTGTAAAAGACGGGTCGCATAATCATAAAATATACTACCATGATATTGGAGATTATCTCGGTAAAGAACAAAAACTATCAGCCATTGCTGATTTTAAATCAGTTGAAGGGATTAGTTGGGAAAAAATTATCCCTGATAATAATTACGATTGGTTAAACCAAAGAGATGAAAGTTATCAATCGTTTGTTCCGTTATATTCTGATTCTAATAATAAAATTTTTAATGAAATGATGATTGGAGTTACTACTAGTAGAGATTTTTGGGTTTACGGATTTTCAAAAGAAAAAACAATTGAAAATGCAGAACGTATGGTTCATAACTATAATTCAGAAATTGAACGACTGAAACAAATAGGTGAGCCTGGAAATGTTAATTTAATTAACACAAATGGTTCATTTGTAAACTGGAGTAGAGCATTAAAGAAAAAATTCGAAAAATCTCAAGTTATAAGCGTTAATAAAAACAATGTTGTTTTAAGTCAATATCGACCTTTCTGTAAAAAATGGCTGTATTATGAGAATGATATTATTGAAATGCCTGGTAGATACCATAACTTTAATACTAATCCAGATAATTTTAGATATATTCAAACCCTTGGTCTGGGTTCAAAGAGGAACTTCTCTGTAATGATTGGGAAATACATTCCTAATTTTCACCTTATGGATACAGGGAAGGTATTTGTTAATCAGATAAATAGTAGTGATTCATTGTTTGTTATTGATTCTTATAATAATGAATCAGAGTATTGTGCAGAATCTTTTGGAATGAGTCGTGAAGAGTTATTTTATTATATCTATGCAGTTCTTCATTCCTCCCAGTATAAGGAAATTTATAAAAATGATTTATCTAAACAAATTCCTAGAATTCCACAGTTGAAAAATAAAGGGAAGTACATTGAAATCGGTTGTAAATTAGCTGATTTACATTTAAATTACGAAATGGTAGAACCATATTCAGATGTTAAAATTGAAGGAAAAGAAAATCCTTCTTACAAAGTTACGAAGATGAAATATCCTAAGAAAGGTGTTTTAGATAAGATTGTATTTAATACTGATATTACTATCTCAAATATACCTAAAAAGGCGTATGAGTACGTTGTAAATGGTAAACCAGCAATCGATTGGGTTATAGACCAGTACCAAATAAAAACTGATAAAAACTCTGGAATCGTTGATGATCCTAACTTGTACTCTGATGATGAACGCTATATTTTTGATTTGCTGCTACGTATAATCAATGTTTCTGTTCAAACGGTGGATTTGGTTAACAGTTTGCCATCGTTAGAAATTGTTGATGTGAAATTTAAATAAAGTCACGAGAACCCTAATATTGAGGTTTTATGTGAAAATGAAAATGTTCGTTTAATTGGTATTAAATTTTATTCGGATGATCGGGAGTTTAAACAAGAATTTAGAGAAGATTTCACCGAAAAATTATTAGGAAAAAAGTGAGTGATGTAATTAAAATAGCCTTATCCATAAAACTGGATAGGCTATTTTTTATAATCACCAGATTTTACCTCGTCATAATTCAATCCACAAGCTTCAATGGTTCCTTTCCAAGATCCAAAGTATTTCCGGCCATAATGATAAAGTTTAATGTCCACTGAAGAAGTATTTATTTTTTTCCCCTTTTCATATAAACCAATAATTTCTTTTAAAACTCTTTCTTTTGACCATGAAGAATATTTTTTTGGAGCCACTTGGTTATAATCTAATCCTGCAGAAGTAATGGCAATTTTCCAGGTATCAAAATATATACGGGCATTATGATATAAAGAAGAATATTCATGTAGAACAAAACCGGCGTTTAATTTATATCCTTGATTGTGATACTCCTTAATTTCATCTAAAACTCTTTCTTTTGACCACTTCATATTACTAGGTTCTTTTTTACAATAGGTAATTTTAGTTTTAACAACTCTAAGTTCAGATATAGCATTTTCCCAGGACCCAAAGTATTGAACTGCATAGAAAAATAAAGATTTATATGCTCTTTTAATTTTATCAGCATGTAATTTAACGCCCTTTTGGTGAAGGTCTATCAACAATTCTAAAACTAATTCCTTTGACCATTCTCCGTTCCCCATAAATGGATATAAATAGAATTTTTTTATTTAATTATATAATAAGACAAAAACAACATAAATGGGAAGATATAGAAAATATAAATTAATATATTTAAGGTAAGGATAGAACCATAAACGACCGTTTATGAAACTTTCATTTTTACTTAAAAAATACCTCTAAAATGCTAGTTTTATAGAACCAAAAACCGTACCAAAATCAAAGTATTTTTATATTTATATATAACCGTTTATGGTACAATTAAAGGTAATAAAAGGAATATATGAGGGGGATATATATGATTTTCGGATATGCTCGTGTAAGTACCGATGAACAAAATCTCGATATGCAATTGGATGCCTTAAATCGTTATGGAGCTGAAAAAATTTATAAAGAAAAAATGACTGGAACACGAAAAGACAGACCACAACTAGAAGAACTTTTAAAAGTGTTACGAAAAGGGGACAAGGTGGTTGTTTATAAATTAGACCGGATCTCCAGGTCAACCAAACATCTTATTGAATTAAGTGAGCAATTCAACGAACTTGATGTGGATTTTATATCCATCAGTGATAATATTGATACCTCTACTGCTATGGGGAAATTCTTTTTTAGAATGATGGCCAGTATTGCCGAACTTGAAAGAGATATTATTAGCGAAAGAACAAAAAGTGGATTAGAAGCTGCTAGGGCGAGAGGAAGAATGGGTGGCCGTCCGTCTAAACAATCGGAGAAGGTGGAAACAGCTTTAAAGATGTATAAAAGTAAAGATCACACCATTAGGGAAATAACTGAAGCAACTAGTTTGAGCAAAACAACTTTATATAGATATCTAAATAAAATTGAATAGCAATTATAAAAATATACATTGATTAAATACAAGTATAATTGTATAATATCCATAATAACATATATTAAATTAGTTTTTATGGAGGTAATTTATATGATTATCAAAGTTAGTGAATGGTTAAGCCTTTCAAAAGATAAAAGATATATTTTCCTTGTTGGCCTTTCAGAATTGCAACGTCAAAAAAAGGTATTAAATGTTTAGAACAGCAAAATCACAATGGGTTTGGACTGACAAAGCTGAGGCAAAGTTCCGTGATCGTAAAGCAGGGGAACCCGTGTGGGAAATGTATCGTAAGACAGTAAGGCTTTCCTGGGTTGAAAAAGGTTATGTTAGGGAAAAGGAAGAAGATTAAAAAAATTTCATAAATTTTCGGAGGTTAAGGTTGAAAGTGAATTGGAAAAATGACTAGCTAATTACATTTTAAAGGAAAGTCAGATCCTTACAAGAACAATTGCTTTTGAAATGAAATCTAAGACTTATTCTTTAGATAAAGAAGAAATGGATGCTTTAATGGATATAATTATTTCAATTATGGATGCCTCACACAATCTTCCTGATTTAATTCAAAAATTAGAATCAGAAAAAGATAATGAAAAAGTAATTAAAGATATTGAATTTGAACTGTATTGTTTTTATAAGACTGTATCAGAGAAGTTTGAGAAAACTCCTTTTGTTTGGCAAAGTAAACAACAATATGAATCTATTATTGGAAAAGGTCAATTAAATGATAAATTAAATGAAATTGCTTTAAAAATAGAAGCTAGATTGTACTCATAGAATAGATAACAGCAAATTACACTGTTTTCATTTGCTATGGTATATAAGGGGTGAGTTGAGCGATTAGTAAAATTATTACTGATACTTTCTATTTGGCAAAAATGCCGTTAAAGCTATCACAACTCTATTAAAAAATAAGTGGAGGGTTCTTTTTATGGATTTAAGGATGCTTTCTTTTTTAGGCGTTATTTTAGCATTTGTTTTATTTGTATATGGCATTATCGGTTTGATTAGAAAAGAGAAAAAGGAAAAATTCATTATGTCCGTTATTGTTATTGTTACTGGTTTTGCACTGTTTAATTTAATCCAGTTTCTTCTTCAATGATTGAGTTAAATGAGCTGAATCAAAAAATTATTTGATCCATTTTTAATTCTCTCCATTCCCTTCAGCCCATTATTTTAAAAACTATTTAGAAATAGGGTATTTTTGCCCATCCACCCAAAGAATCTAATTTAGTATAAAGGAGGGGTAATATTTGAAAACTTGTGATGTATGTTATGGTCTAAAGGTTTATCAGCAACAGCCATGTATAGCATGTAATGGAACAGGTGAAAAAATAGTTTACGGTTTTAATGATCCTCAACCTCCACATATGCAAATTAAACCAAGTATATATTATCAAATGCACCTTAATAAGTACCAACATCTTGTAGATGAAAACATTCACTTATCGGATAAACAAAAAGAAGTTTTAAGAATATTACTTACCAGTGATTCTTTTTTTCTTCCCTTTTCTTTTGATGGAGATTGGGATTATATTTATTCGAAAGGAAAAGTGGTATTAGTATCCAAACTTCTATTAGGAGATTGGAATTATGCTTTAATTGGTACACAATTGGAAGATGAAATTTATGCACTTGTAATAACTTTTCATAAAAAACGCTTGTTGAAAGAATTTTGTGATGATATTTTTAAAAACGAATTACGAAGAAGAGCATCTGAAATTGAGATTTATCTTTCATATCATGATTATATTAAATTTTATCAACGTTCTGTCTCTGAAGCTTCTGCTCAATTCTGGAGAAGTGTACTAAAAGAAGAAGATTTAAAAGAGATAGATAGATTAATGGAGGTTAAAGTTGAAAGTGAATTGGAAAAATGACCGTGGGGAGTTTTTTGAGAATCAAAAAATAATTCGTCAATATTTTATGATTACCGTAACTAATTCGGATGTACTCGCAAGATATAATATGTTAATCCGTAATATTATTGATTCAAAGACGGAAACTGATTATTTCTATTACAAAGGATGTATGTCAGAGTTTTTATTTTGGGCAAGGAATCTTTTTAGTGAGTTAGATCCGGTTGAAATAATTCAAGAAGAACAACCAAAAAAATATCCTTCTCTAATGGAAAAGCTTAGGAAAATGCGAGATGAAGATTATGGAGGAAATAGATAGATTAACGGAGGTTAAAGTTATAAAGAAGGACAATAGGTGGAGATTTTAATGGACGGGTCAATGTGGTTTACAGTTATTTTTATGTCAATAGCAACTATAATAGGGTTTCAAATTCTTAATGAATAAATTGAGGATTTAATAGGGGGGATAAATCATGGGAAGTAAAAAATGTTCTGGAATGACTAAAGAATCAGCTTTACTAAACTTTTTGCGATTGAGTTCAGAACCATCAGTATTTGTTACCGATCCTAAAATGAATTAAAACCCTCTAATCATGAAGTGTTTGCCCCTTTAGATCGTTTTAAATATTCTTATGGGGTTACAGAATTTCAATATAAATCAACAAGGTAATTATGTAACATTATAGTAACTATAAAGGAGCTGAACTAAAATCTATGAATGACATTGAGAAAAAAAGTAAGAAATACAATTCCTTTACGGCTGCATATGTAAAATCTACTGGAAAGCCGTACTGGAATATGTACCGTTGGATTGGAGAGGTCCCTGAAGAAAAAGACGGAGTATATTACATATCACTTTCAGAAGCCAAACGGCTTCATATTCAAATTGATGAACGGGAACCGGATGTATTTTCAAGGGCTCATAATGGGTACTTCGGCAAATACAAAGTGAAAATCGAACCATTTATAGAAGAAGATTTACAAAAAGGTTTTTTCAGTACCGAAAGTATTAATAGATTATTAGGAACAAGAGTTTTAAAATCTTATAAAAAGGTAGGGTATTGTGAAAATAAAAGTACTTTTAAACAAAAACATGACTCTCGTTTTTTTGCTGTATTCGATGTTTCGGAATCAGAACAATTCAAAGCCTGGTTAAAAGAACAGGAGTAAAAATATGATACTCATGAGGAACTGTTAAAAACAAATTTATACTTCTACAGCTATGGGGGATTATATCAGATATGAAATTTGGGGGAATTTTATTATTATTAATATTTATGTTAAGTGCATGTTCTTTTAACGAACCTATTAAAGAACTAACAAAGGAACAAAAACTTGCTATAGAAGAACAAGAAAAACTTGCTGAGGAAGAAAGAATTCGTATAGAAACAGAAATGGATAAACAAGATCAGGAAAAAAGGCTTCATATGCGTGATGTATTTCAGAATGGTTTAAAACCAGGAATGACAAAAAAAGAAGTAGACGAAGCATTTGGTCAAGAAGGTAAATACATAGATATAATTGGTGAATGGTCGTATAGTAAGTATACTTATAAACCTCCAGGTGCAAACTATATAATTATATGCAGATTTGACAAAGAAGAATCTGCATTGATTAGTGAAGAATTTAAATTGGCTAGTTGGACCACAGAACCCCTATTAGATGAATAAAAAAATTATGTTGGCCACTGGATCGTGATCTTGATTTCCAGGGCTTTTTATTTTGCAAATGACTTGGCTTGGACCAGAGTAATTAATAAAAAGTTCCTCTCAGTTTAGCCTCTGCCGTTCGCCTATCCATAACTTTAGTACAAATTTCCGTAATAAGCCTTCCGTGGTAAAAGATAATTTCATTTTTTGTATATGGATCAATGTATTGTCCTAAACCTTTACTCAGCGTGATTTCAGCCTGTCCGTTATCGTGAATGACTCCTGAAAAGATGGTTTTCTCTTTATTATAAACTTTAAAATATTCAAGGATCGAACATAAGGATTTTACTAAATCGTAGAGCATTTCTTCTAAATCAGGATACATATCTTTAGCAATTTCTTCATTTAAAATAAAGTCCATTCCCTTATCCACAACATCGAACCGAAATAAAAAAATCATTGCTATCACCTCGCTGATTCATTTCTTTTTTTATCATAACAGAAAAGATGATATATTAAACTCCTGGTTTCTCCAGATAGTAAGTGATTGTCACAGGGGCCGGTACGGACAAAGCGTACCCCTTGACAATATTTCCGTACCCAAAACCTAATAAACAAGGTATAAGCCTACAATAAGGCTTATACCCTTGGATACTACAATATAGTTTTATAATACAAATCTAAATTGCTATTGTATTTCCAGCCTTTTCTTTTTAACTGCTTTTCCCAATATTTAAAATAAAAATCGTCCTGATGTTCAAAAAAATCTTTATCTGTTAATTCGGTTGAACCTAATGAGTAAATTACGGTTTTAAAACTATCTAATAAAGTTTCCAGTACGTTTTCTTCTAATTCGTTATTGTAATATTCTTTATATAAAGAAAGTCGATTCAGGTATAAAACACTCTGTTTATCATAAAATACTTTTTTATTTTGAACAATGTAAGAATGAACATTGCATAGAAGTTGAGAAATCCCATCCATAACTAAAAATGAATCATTTTTATTCGTTAAAATATTTTCAGTATTTAGGACATATCCGGTCATATCCCCGATTGGATTTCCTTCTTCATTATTAATAGAAGCTAAAATTCGTTCTAAATACTGTTCACCGTTGTATGACTTTATTTTTAACGAAATATCATCATCTTCAGCAATTAAATTATCTGATTCAAAAAGTTCTAGTTCTATATATTTTTCTATTGCTTCTTTAATAGTTTTAGCATTTTTTAGATTTTCTTGATTATCTAAATATTGTGGAATTACTTCCCCATCATCTAATGCTGTTAACTCAAAAGCATTATTGGTATGTTTATTTAAAAAACTATGAATAAAATAAATTGGAATTTCAGAAAGCATCCAACCTGTAATATCAAAGTTATCTTTTTTGATATAAGAAATACATTGATGCAAACGCATTAACTGTTCATCCCCACATTTACCTTGCTCTAGTTTTCCAATGTTTAGGATGTAATCACTTATCAATTTATTAATATCAACATTTGAGCTATTATTTAATAATTCTTTTGCAATATTTACTTTTTCCATCACAGCTCTCCTTATCGGTTCTTTTTATTTGAGTCAGTCACCTGCTCCAGATCCATGCGAAATTCATATTGGCGTTTCGATAACGAGAGTGAATGTATCGGGATAATTTGACTGTAATGTTTTGAGTGTGCTTTCAGCTTCTTTTTTGTCCTTGAATATAAAACGTTCTCTCCATATAAGAGTATGGGTATAGCTATTAGTCGTTATGGATTTGAGCCATGTGCCAGTTGTATTATTTTTAATACTTGCAATATATTGTTTATTCATAAATATATAGTCCTTTCTGTCCACAATTTAGATAAAATGCGTTTCATCGTTCAGTTGCTGGTTTTTAGCCTTAAAGAAATTCTAAAGAGTTTTTAATATAACCAGCCTCTTTTAATGCTTCGTAAGCACTTTTCCCGTTTTGTTTTCCTTCTTCTATAATTTCCATGATAGTTTTATCGTTTCTTTTTATCGCTTCAATAAATTCAGGAGTATTCGGAAGATGTTTATCCATTAATTCTAAATAGTTGGGATTACAACAACTCTCTCTTGCCGAGTATCTATCAATTTCTATGAATTGTTGATTAAAATAATCATCTTCATATATTAAGTAAACAGAAGCAATATCACGGTAAAAAAGAAATGGTTCTTCTACCGTAAGTTCATTAAATTTCTTAATTAAATCATTACTTAACTTTTCTACCCCATAAAATTCTTCTAAAATTTTTAATACTTTTTTTGAATCTGGGATGCTGCTTTCATCAACAAGATCTTCATATTTAAAATCTATACAAGCCAAAATTTCAATTAACTCATTATAAGGAATGCTACTTTTAAAGAAAATAAAATCTTTTTCATCACCATAACTATGAAAAACCTTATATATATATTGTATTTCTTTAACTTCATAACATATAGAACCGAATGTAATAACCTCTTTATTTTGGAGATATTCGTTATAATGTTCTTTTAATAATGTAAGGAATTGTCCCTTTGTTAAATAAATATTATATTCAGGATTTCCCACTGGATATAATGTTTCTCCAATTTTCATATATTCGTAATCACCTTTTGTTTCATCATAAAATTGAAAATCGGAAACTATGACATCACTAAAATAATCGTTATCAATCATATCTACAACAATATCGTCTTTTTGTTTATCGTAGTAAGGTTTAAAAAACTTGGGTATATCTTGTAGTTGAGCAGCCTTTTCTATAGCTTTTTCATGATTTTCTGCAAGAAAGGTATGGTTTGTTATTACTAAAAACTCAAAATTACCTTCATTATAACTGAAAACTGTAGTATAAGTTCTCATTTCAATCTCCTTTCTCTTGATTATTAACAACTCCATGTTTTTCTAATCAAGTTCCACAAGTGTAGCGTTGGAAAAAAGTTTGATCACAAGTAAAATAGTTTGAACAGAGTTTTTAAAAAAGACTGAACAAAATAAGGTTTATAGTCCGATTTACTTGCTTTCGTGAATGACTAAATATGTTCAAACTTTTTTAAACAACTGTTTTATTTGTTTGTAACATTCTAGATTTGTTCAACCTTTTTAAACAAAAACATGGTTACTTTGCGGAAATTCTTGGATTTATTTCCTTTTGTTCAAACTATTTTGCGTTCCTACAACAAGACTTCAGGTATATGAACATCTAAGATGACGATTGATAATGAAATTTCTTTTGTTTTAACCAACCCTCCCCCTCCAGCCCCTTTATTTTCACTTTTATATTTGATACAATTACATTATACAATTATGGTTGTATTTTATCAATTAATAATACTAATTAAAGGTGAGGGTTTCCTATGATTAAAATACATTTGTCACGAATTTTAGGGGAAAGAAGAATTACACAAAAAAAACTTTTTGAAATGACAGGCATTAGCCAAAATTCTATTTCAAAAATCTACAATGAAAAGGTAAAAGGAATTGATTTTGACACTATAGAGAAGATTTGTACTGCTCTTGATATTGAAATTAAAGATTTACTTGAAATTGTACCTGGAACAAGGAGTGAAGAAGATTATGATTGATGATCTTGATAAAATTCGTGTTCATTTTATTGTTTACGGTGGAGGTAAATGTTTTAACTGTAATAAGTATAATGAAATACCTCTTCACGACTACGGAGAAGGTACAGCTAGAGAATTAGAAAAAGCTATGGATGAAGTACTATATCCTTTACTTTTTTTGATTTGTTCAAGTTGTGGCCATAAATATAGACCACAAAAATTACTTCATCGGGACCGACTTAAAAACAATATGATAATGATTAAAACTCCGATAATGAACGGTAATGAAATAGATGAAGAAGATTATTTACCTAGACATAAAGCTCATAGAGAAAGATTTGAGTATTTCAAGGATCATGAAGAAGAATTTTGGAGCGAATATGAAGAATTCGCCCTTTCTGATTGGAAAGCAGCCATTCAGGAACTATCTTTAGAGGAATTACAACAAGGATATAAAAAATTAAATTATCCTTCCCCTGAGAAAGAAACTGCTGCATCCTATCGAAAAAATATTCTTTCAAAAATTAAAAATGATGATGATAAAAGGTCTTTTTGGAAAGCAGTTAATTATTATTTTATTTATGACCATCTTTTAGATCTTGGCCCTATGGGTTGGTATCCAATAGATGATTTAAAGAAATTTGGTGAGAAACGAGTTCGATTTGCTTATTTAAATTTTCCTATGGATGAATGTATGGAACCTCTTAGAACGAAATATATCGGGGAAGTAATTAGAAAAGAAAAAGGA
The DNA here is from genome assembly GCA_937874515.1 of uncultured Paenibacillaceae bacterium. GTDB lineage: Bacteria > Bacillota > Bacilli > Aneurinibacillales > Aneurinibacillaceae > CALNBV01. Next base: position 17,740 of record CALNBV010000116.1, read on the forward strand.
GATAATGCTTTTTTATTCCGTAGGATTTCACAGCTAACAGACGAGCTTTCAAGAACCCAAAGAAAAGTAACATCATATTGGGAACAACTTGAGAAGGAAAGAGCTGAAAAGGCCATTCTTCAAGAAAAACTTTCGGAAACCTATAAAGAAATAAAAAAATCTAAAGAAGAAAAAAATATTACCCTTCGTGATCCAGAGGATATTGAAAAAATTCAACGGTTAAAATCCTTCATTAATGAATTGAAGAATGAAGTCAAATATCTTGAAGCACGACTTCCAGAAGAAGAAATTAAGCAAACAGAAGTAATTTTGGAAGAAGAAACGGGTTATACAACGCAAGATGAAATTACTAACCTTTCAATTTTGGAAGGAAAAACAATAGGTATCATCGGTGGCAAACGGACAACTCAAGCAAAAAGAGATTATCCCTGCTCAATTTTAACTCACCCTGGGAAACCCTTTGATCCAGATTATTATAATACGCTTAAAAAAGCAGATTTCTTAATTGTCATTACAACACACATCTCCCATGCTGCCATGTGGGAATCAAAGTATTATGCCATTGAAAATGATAAACCCATTATTTTTGAACGTAATATAAACATTCCACTTTTATTACAAAAGGCAGCAGAAATTTATAATTAAAAGCATAGGGGCAGAACACCGTCCGTTCCAGCCCCTTAAATCTCAAAAGGTACTTTATTTTCAAATAGTTTTATCTCATAAGGGGCTGAAGAATCAGGGGATGATAGGTTATATTATTTTCTAAATTGTAGGGGGATTATAATGTCTGGATTGAGTACAGATCCATTCTGTAAGATTCATAAAAGAACAAAGATGGTGAAAAGGAACGGAAGCCGTGGATCATTTTGGGGTTGTCCAAAATTTCCTGATTGTACTCACACCTTAGATATACCAAAAGAACATAATATATTTAAAATTTCTTCTTATCCTATAATTAATGATTTATATTTATGTACGGATCTTCCTTCTCTTTATGATTGTTTTATCAATTCAGAGGCTTTTCAATATGTGATTGAAACAATTAATAATAAAGGTAATAAAGATTTAGTTGATGGAACTAATTTAGTTTTAAATCGAGGCCTTGAAAGCAATATTCATCAAAATGGAATATCAGGAACAATAGGCTGGCTAAAAAATAAAAATAAACATTTTTATGCTGCAACCTGGGTTTATTTCTTATATAGATTAAACAACAATAAAGTAGGGCCAAAATGGTTAGATAGTAGTTGGAGTTATTGGACTTCAACTTATATTGAAGGATTAAAAGAAGCAGAAATTCAAAATACGTTATTCTTAAATAAAGTTAAGTTATTTGAAGATATTTTAAATATTGTTATAGAAGAAAAAGAGTATCAGGTCAATTATGGAAAAATAGATATTTTTGGTCGTGAAAAAAATAATGAAGTCTTTTGTGCATTTGAATTGAAGTCAGGTAAACATCGTAATGGATATGAACAAGCTGTTCGATACCGCAACCATTTTATTCGTCAGGCTCAGAAAGTTAAATGCTATATCATAGGTTCTGGTTATCCAGAAGAATATATAGATGTTTTAGTGCCTGATGGTTTTACTGAAAAAATTGGCTTGTTAAGTTATGTAATCCAAGATAATGAAATTGTTTTAATTCCCTGGAGAGATGCAGAAATTTATAAAAGTCTTTAAGGAGGTTGTTGGTTTATGATTATATTGGAACACTTGACTAAAAAAGAACGTGATTTTCTAATAAATAATTTAAGCCAAAAACAAAAAGATTTTATAACATATTTTCTGAAACGAGGAAAAAAGACTGTATTTGCTAATGTTTTGGCGAAAGGGAAAGCAGGTTCATATGACCAACAAACCATTGATGATATTGCTCACCAATGGGAATTACTAGATTATATAGATGCTGGAGATAATTGGCGACAAGATTCACAATTATTTTGTGAATGTGGTAGACAGCTTCGTTATCAATATATTATACAAAATTTATTAACAGATGAAATCAAGAAATTTGGCATTGAACATTTTGAACAACATACAGAAATATCACCTCAGTTAGCAAAAGATATTAAAAAAGGATTTGAAGAAATTGATTATGAATTAGATGAAGTTTTATTAAAAATCAAACATGGCTGGTCTTTAAAAGAGGAAGGCATTTTTAATATTTCTTCTTCTATTGAAATTCCTAAAGATATTCAACAACATTTAGAATCTGATATTCCATTATTAACCAGACAAGTTCGTAGATTAAAAGAAGTATTACAAGCATTTCAAAAAGAAAAGGAAAATGAATATATTAAAGAGTTGAAACAAAAAAAAGAAGAAAAATCTTTAAAATATAAAGAAAAAGTAAGAATTTTACAAGATATATTTAGTAATAATTTACAGTTAGAAGAACGGTTTCAATTAGGAATAATGGCATATATAAATGATTTAAAGAATTCTCAATTTACTGCTTCTGAAGTTTGTAATGAACTTGTAGAATATTATGGTGCATCAAACGCAACTTATCCTACTGGAAGATTTATGATATTTCCTAATGTATCTTTTTATTTAGATTCTCTTTGTAAACAAAGAATTTTAGATTTTATTGGTAAACAAGGTGTTGAACGGTTATATAAAGTAGTTGAGTAGCCGATATTAAAACGATGATAATGGGCTGAAGGGAAGGGGAGAGGAATGTTCGGATTTTTGTTTTTTCCGGAATGTTGGCCAGAAAATATAGTTCGCTTTTTAAATAGAAATAAGAAAGGATGATTATTTTGAAAACGGAAGAACAAGAATATGGTTTTGTAGTCGTTAAAGAACATTATACAAAAGAAGAAATTCATGAAATACAATGTTTTTGCTTTGAAAGAGAAATAGCAGAAAGAGAACGGAATCGGATTCAAAATGAAATAGATCCTGAATATAATGAATGGAGAGTAGGAATTGAATCATTTGTGGAAATAGCCAAATAAATATAAAAATCCCCAGGAGAAGATGTGGGGATTTTTTAAATTCTAAATGTCCTGTTGTTTGCGGAAAATAAAGTTTTAGACTGTTCGACAGCTAAGCTATTAGTGCGGTTGCAAAAAACAAGGGTAAATTGTAGATTAGTTGCAACGATAGAAAGTCATTTACTTTGCCTCTGGTGTTACGTATTGAATGAAAATAAAGTTATTAAAAAGGAGTAATTCATTAACATATTCTGTAACAACAGTGACACCTTTGGAACCAGATTATTTAAATAGACATAGGTTTTCTTTTTTGTTGCTGACATACATAGATTTTATGAATCCGGTTATATCGTTCTTCTTTGGAAAGGGATCTCCATTCTCTCACATTAATTATCATAGGTTTTTAACCTCCAGAAGTTTTTCGATTTCTTAATTATTCATAATTATATTATACAACTAAGGTTGTATAAAGTCAAATTAATAATATTAATAATACAACCTTAATTGTAATATTTTATTTCCTTTATTAATGCAAAAAAAGAACCAGAACAAAAGATATTCTTAATTGAAATAAGATATGGTACAATTTGTGTATATCTTTTTTACGTCACTTTTTTTGTGATGTTCGTAAATTCCTCACTTTGCTAGGAATTTCGAGTAAAGGGTCAATTCTTTTGACTGAGAACCCTCATATCTCTACTGCCTTGCAGATCGGGAGAAAATTGGGTATACGGCTATGGAAACACCGTTACAAGTGCCTTTCATACTATTTAAGGTTAATAACCTTATCAGATCCTTGATTGGCGTTCGTGCGTAATTCACGAATTGAAACAAAACTAATTTTAAAAGGACATATCATTTGATATGGCCACAAAAGAATAGTCACATTTACCGAGTTTACTTTTAATTAAAGTCGGTTTTTTTGTGTCTAAAATTAGCATGGTCCTTTAGGATGATGCTTTTTTTATTATTAAAAACCTATTAAGGAGGAAAAAAGGATGGATGCAAACAAATTCAATCTTTCTAATGTCGCTGCCGTTACTGAAGAAGGTACGGAAGTGATTGGGCATTTGACCTGGTATTCTGTAAGCCAAATGTTAATTGAAAGGGATGAATTACAAAAGAAACTCATTTCTTCTGGTCTGGAGGAAAAGTGGATGCCGAATCCAATTCGTGTGCATGATGCTTTTCGGAGGGCTACTAAAGAGATTCAGGGTCGAAAACGGATAGGTAAAGATTTATTTCAAAATTACCTTACCAGGGAAGTTTATTCTGATAGTGACACAGTACAAAGGAATATTGTAATGGAAACCGTGGATCAGCAAGGGAAACGATTAGATTATAATAGTGAATCCTGCATTATTACTTTGGATAAAAAAGCGGAAAATATTACAATTTTCCATAATGATCCATTAGCTGAAGAAATGGCAAAAGAAGCTGAAAGACGTTTTAAAATTTATCGAAGTAATTATTCTTCGCAAAACATTAGAGTAATGCTTATGGAAATACTTAAAAGCCTGGGACAAATTTCCGTTAGACCAAATGGGGGCGTTTATTTTATTCCGGCTCCTTATTCTGAAGAGTTGGATAAATTTTGTTATTTCGCAAACTGCCTGTCATCTGCTGAATCTTTTAAAGTTCCTTTGATGAATACAAAAGATAACAGAAATATGGTCAGTAAAAAGCTCCAGGGTCAGATTAAAACCCTAATTAACACATCTAAATTAGGGTTAAAAGGAGAACTAAACAAAAATGTTGTAAAGGAAACTATTGCAGAAGCCAAACGAATTGTTGGTAGCTTCAATGATTACAAAAAAATCGTTGAAAATGATGTGGATTTAATTGAAATCTATGTCGAAGAACTCCGAAAACAGACGGCATTAATGATATATGCTTTATAAAAAAGATAAAGGATACTCCTTCAAAAAACTAGAAAAAGGGGAACTTTGTCTTTTTTTATATAAAAAATACAAAAGGAAGTGTGTTTAATGTTTTCTAAACTACTGCAAATCAAAAATGCCCTTAACCAAAAATTCTTGGATAGGGAAAAAGAGATTGAAGCTATGCTTGTGGCTTTGCTTTCTCGTCAACACATCTTGTTGATTGGTCCGGCTGGTACTGGTAAATCAGCTCTAAGTATGGAACTCGCTAAAATTGTTAATGGTTCAAATTATTTTCAATGGTTGTTAACCAGGTTCTCGACACCAGAGGAACTTTTTGGGCCACTTAGCTTAAAAGAGTTAGAAAAAGGAATTTACAAAAGGAATACGGTAGCAAAAATGCCTGAAGCTCAAATTGTCTTTTTAGATGAGATTTTCAAGGCCAATTCTGCCATCCTGAACAGCCTTTTAACCATTATTAATGAAAGGTTGTTCTATAATAACGGTACTCCAATCAAAACCCCACTTATGACCATTATTGGTTCTTCCAATGAGTATCCAGAGGAAGGGGAAGGTTTGGAAGCGTTGTTTGACCGATTCCTTTTAAGATTTGAAGTGGACTATATTAAAAATGATAGTGACTTCATATCCATGTTAAAAGGTCAAGGACAAGCCCAACAAATGCCATCTATCAGTTTAGAGGAATTGGATAAATTCCAAACCTATTCGGATATGGTAGATATTCCTGAAGATGTATATATGACATTGGCAACAATTCGTAAATATCTCCAGGATGAAGGGATCCGTCCTTCAGATAGACGTTTTAAGCAGAGTTTAAGTCTTTTACAGTCAAAAGCTCTGCTTGAACAGCGACAAACTGTAATGATAAAAGACATTTTGTTGCTTCAAAATTCCTTATGGGAAACTGCTGACCAAGCAGATTTGGTACGACAGATTGTTAAGGAAAACTCACAGGATAAGGTCACAACGGAAATCGAAAGATGCCTCTCCGAAAGTAATGAAATTTTCAAGGCCAATTCGGCTGGAGATGTTCAAACAGATAATCTTCTGGAAGCTTCTAGAAATTTAAAAGCTATTCAACAAAACTTGTTGAATATTGAAAAGGCTAACCCTGACCGTGTAGACATTAAGGATGCAGTAAATAAGATAGAGAGCTATCGAAAATCACTGACAGAATTGGCTCTCAATTATTAAAAAAGGAGAGAAAGAGATGCTTTTCGATGTAATTATTATGATTGGGATATTCATAATGCTATCTCTTGCAACCCTTTGGATAGTTTCAAATGTTAAGAATGATTTTATTCAAGCTGTTACAATCATTCTTTTTGGTTTTTTTATGATATTTTAATCCATGAGAATAGTAATGATTTATTTTCTCAATTAAAAATAAAAAGGGGAAATTTTTAAAATGACATTTTTAAGTGAGTTTTTGCCGTTTCTAGGTGAAATGGCAATTATCATTTTATTGTTCATTTGGACAATGAAAAAACTGAAATCCATTGTTATCCAAGGAATTATGTTTCTTTTTCTTGGAAGTTGGGGATTCACTGTGATATTTCAACTATTTTTCTTTTTATGGTTTTATATCAGTATGCCTTTTAGATAGTTGACTTATCTGAAAGAATAAAAAAGCTAAAGCCAAAGGAGATTTTTTCTTCTTTGGCTTTTTTATTTAAAAGGAGGATTTCCAATGAGAAATGTTTATAAAAAGCCAGTCTTAGATGTCTATAATTTGGATAAAAGACGTTTCAATGAAATTTTTTCAATGTCCAAAGGACTTCAACGCCTGGCGAATGAAGGAAACAAGGTACTTCCTACTTTTCAGGATTTGCTAGGGGATACCTGGGCTTCTCTCTACAAAATGAAGCCTGAATTTAAAGAAGATATTCCTTATACTCATTTGGCCAATCGCTCTTTTATGGGTCAACTAATGGCTGAAGAAACATTTGAGGAAAATAGAGAACTAACCCGAATGGATGACTTTCTAGCTGCTATCAGCTCCGTAAAATACGGGGAACAGTTGAAAAACTGGATTGTTGAGCAAGAAAAAGAAAATGAGGAATTTAAAAAAGCCTTAGAAAATGCTCGTAAAGCCCAACAGGACATTAATAAAAAAAATGAAGGGTTAAATAAAGATGAACGAAAAAAAGCCCGACAACAGGCAAGAAAAGAATTAAGTCAAGCTATGCAAGACCTGGCTCAACAAATTAACAGCCAAAACGGCTTTCAAAATATGTTGACCGCAGCGATCCAGGAAGCCAGTGATATAAAAGATGATTTAAAATCTCTTTCATTGGGAATTGCAGGGTCCGGTGATGCCGAATTAAAGAAAATACCTTTACGGCATCAAATAGCATTAGCTGAGTATCTCCAAAGCCATAAAAAATTCAAAGAAATTGCAAACTGGACAGGACGATTTATGAAAATAGCCCGTTCTAAACAAAAGGCAAAGCATAGGGAATCTATTGATAGAAGTGGAATCACATTCGGAAATAATGTCGAACGTATACTCCCAATGGAACTTTCCCTTCTTTCAGCCCCTCAAACCAAACTAGATTTCCTCCGGCGGTTTGCTGAAGGACAAACAATGCAATATGAACAAAAGGGTAAGGAATCCCTGGGGAAAGGACCGATTCTACTTTGTTTAGATCAGTCCGGATCCATGAGGGATTTGGATACTCAATCAAAAGGATTTGCTTTGGCCTTGATGGCTATTGCAAAAAAACAAAAAAGGGAATTTGCCATTATAAGATTTGCGAGAGATGCACAGACGACTGAGTATCCTCAAGGGAAATATTCGGTTGATCAAATGATTCAATTTGCAAGTGAATTTTTTGGAGGTGGAACTGAATTTCGTCCTCCATTAAATGAAGCATTACGTTTAATTGAAAAAAGTCGGTTTGAAAAAGCTGATATTGTTTTTGTTACTGATGGTGAAGCCAATTTAGATCCTGAATACATTAAAAAGTTTCAAGAGGTTAAAGCTCGCAAGCAATTTAATGTATTGGGTGTGTTGATCGGTAGAGTAGATTCAAGGACAGTATCTGAATTTGCCGATAAAATTGTTCACGCTGAGGATTTCACGAACGCTACTCAGGCTTTTGAAATTTAATCAGGGAAAAATACTCAAATTATGAAAGGTGGTACTTACAATGTCAGTAACAGAAAAGTTGAGATTTTACGTTTTTAATCTTGAAACAACCAAAATTGAATTGCATTTTGATAAAGAGGAATACAACTCTTTTTCGGACGAGCAAAAGAAAAGACTTAAAGGAGCGTTTTTATTTAGCGGTAAAAATAAATGTTGGGTAAGCAGGGCTAAAGAGCCTAATTTATACAAAGCGAAAGAAGTTGCAAAGTCTTTCGGTTTTGTGGAAGAAAAGAGAGAAGGCGAAAGAATTTCTTTTGCTGAACAGTTAGAACGCAAAGCAGAAAGAGCCGAGAAAAGGGCTGAAAGATACGAAGGTTTCGCAAAAAATGCAGAAGCAAGGGCTCAAGGTTTACAAAAACCCTTAAATGATATGCAAGGGGATATTGCTTTTTTTACGCAACCTATTATTGCAGGTCATTCGGGAAGTCAATCTTTTGCAAGACAGAGAGAAAAAATGTTTGAACGGTATAGAAAAGGATTTGAGGAATATAGAAAAAGTGAATATTTCAAGAGATGTGCAAACACGGCAAGAAATACCGCTAGTATGGATAAGCTTAACGACAAGGGCTATCTTGACCGTAGAATAAAAGAATGTCAAAAGGAAATCAGACAGCACGAAAAGAACCTTATTACCTACGAAAACACTCTTTATAAAATTGAAAACGGCGAATGCCCGTCTAAATGGGATGGTACAACATATACCGCTGAGGAAGTCACAAATTGGCTTAATAGAGAATTGGAGTTAATAGCGATAGCACAGGACAAAGAAGGATTTTTTCATAACTGCATGGACGAGTTGGACGGACAAAGCAAGCATCTAAACGAGGAATCAAAGATATGAAAAATATCGTTGTCACTTTTTGATTCGTTAATCAACGAATGATTTCACACAAGAATATTGTGATTCCATTAAAAATGGTTAAAAGGAGTTAATTAATATGAACAAGAATATAGTAAAATGTTATGATTGTGGCCATCCAATGCAATTCCTTCGGAAAGAAGAGAATGCTTATTATGACGAAAACTCTGTCTATGATTTCACAGAATGGAATTGTCCTTGGTGCGAGAAAATGAAAATATTTGGATTCCCTCCAGTACAGATTCGTGAGGACAATCAGAAATAAGTTATAAGAATAACTTTATAAAAAAAAACGAAAGACCAGGATAAAATTTTCTCTTCCTGGTCTTTTTTATTTTACAGAGTTATGTTTACTTCTTTTCTTTTTTCTTTTAGTTCTTTTTGTTGCAGATAATCCCCATTTTTTCCTACTTTCAAAACCATTTTTAAGGATTTCTAAGGCCTTTTTTTTAGTTAATCCCATTATAATCGCCTCTTAATTTTTAATCTTACATTTATTATTTACAGAAAATTCTGTTTACATACCTGTCCAAATTAAGTGACATACCTCTCCCCCATTCCCCATATAAATTTTTAATAAGGTTGCTAAAGAACTACACTGTCGCAAACTTAATTTATGATTTTTTGGTTGGGAGGGGTCAAAAATAGAGAAGGTAAAGGTAAAGAAACGAAGGTCGGATAAAAAAACTGAAATTCAACCTTCCCTCGATCCAATTCTAAAGGAGCTTGTACATCAAATTTCTTATGTGACTAATACTCCTGTAAAAGAGGTAGGGGAAACCATATGTAAAGCAGGGTTATCTTCAAAATCTGTAATGAATTTTATGTCTACTTATTTCACTAGAAACTTACAGTTCAACAATACACTTTATATGGGGGATCCCTTAAAAAAAATAAATATTAAGAAAATTCAAGGGGTACAGAAAAAAAGGGTGTCTATAAGATTCAGATCGGCTGACTATGAGAGAATAAGATCCTTAGCCTTTGCTATGGACGTTACAAACAGTACTGCGACTGCCATTCTACTGGATGCCTCCATACGAAATTCAGCCATTGTAAATCGTTATTTACAACAACATATTGAAGCTAACCTTAGTGAAGGAAGAATGCGTGAACTTAGGCAAATTATCCGTTTTATAAACCGTAATAATCCATATGATGATGCCTTTACGTTTAGCGAACTAATAAGCATGATTTACAAAGATTGTAAACAAGGAGCATTAAATATAGGGAAAGCTCTTGAAGAATGGATCAAAGGGGTAAATGAAAATTAAAGTATAGCATTTAAAAGACATTCCATTTGCGAAACCCTCGCTAACGGAATGTCTTTCTTTTGTATAAATGCAAACTTCCTGCAATTTTAATTCTTTCGTGATGCTGTATTAAGGGAAAGTCTAAATTGCATGTATCTCCCCGAATCCTTAGAAAAAAACCTTTTCGGGGGGATGGGCAAAAAACACCATATTAAGGTTTTAAATAAGTCTTATCAAGCATCATTTTCGGAAAACTTATGCTTGAAGTCACAATGACCTTATTTTTTTGGGGGAAATTAAATTGTCACAAATTAATTAATTTTAATTAGTTAACTATGGTTAACCAGGTTAACTATATGGTATAATAGTATTATAAGGTTAACCTAAAATTGAGGTGAACATTTTGTGAAAGGATTAATTATCAAATCTCCCTGGATCGAACTTATTTTACAAGGGTTCAAAACATGGGAGATTAGAGGTTCAAATATAACTACCAGAGGGAAAATCGCTCTTATTAAACAAGGAACAGGTAAAGTTTATGGAACGGTTGATTTAGTGGATTCTAAGGCATTAAAATTGGACGAATACCATCAATCAGAACACTTTCATCGCATACCGAAAGAAAAAGCACCCCCATACAAAAAGATTTATGCCTGGATTTTAAACAACCCCGAAATATTTACAGAACCTATACCTTATAAACATCCACAAGGGGCTCAAATTTGGGTAAATCTAATAAATACAAATTTTAAAGATTAGTAACTTATGTATTTGTTAACTATGATTAACCGGTTAACCCATTGGAAATGGATATAATATTAGTTAACTATAAGGAGTGTTTAGTTATGTCAGATGTAACAAAAGGATTTAAGATAAGTGCCGACACAAAGGAAAAAGCCGAAGCATTAATTGAAGCATCCGGCTTAAATAGTAAAGAATGGTTCGAAACCGTTGTTGTTATGTATGAAATGGAACTACTTAAACAAGGGACAAAAGACTTTGCAAAAGATATTTCTGAGTTGGAAATCCACACTAACCGAATCGTACAGCTCGTGGCAAACATGATTCAACGAGCCACTTTTGAAAAAGAAAAAATCATCAATCAAATTGATGAAATAAAGGTGTCTAAAGATACGATTATTCTTGGATTACAAAAAGAAAACACTGAGCTACATGAAAAAATTAAAGAATTAAAAAGTATGATGGACCAGGCCACAGAAGAACAGGAGGAAATGAAGAAACACACCATACAACTTGAGGAAACCTCCGAAAACAATCGGTCTTTAATTAATGAATATAAAGAGAAAATAGATACCCTTTCCTCTTTAGTAAGCCAATACAAAGGAGCTTACGAAGAAAATATAAAATTAAATAATGAAGTTAATAGGTTAAATAATGACCTAGAAAAATCTTCAGCTACGATAAATACATTAGAAAATAGAATTGAAGAAATGAAATTTAATTACGAAAAAGAACTCCAACATATCGCCCATCAAATTGAAGATTTAAAAAATACTCATAATAAAGAACTTGAACAAGCTGAACAACGTCATAATATTGAGCTGGAAAGAATCATTGAAAGAAAAGATATAGAAAAAGAACGAATAGTAATCGAGATCCGTACTGAACACCAGGAAAAATTGCAAAAAGCCCAGGACCAAATGCACAAAAACGAGATCGAATACACATCAAGATTCCAAGATTTATTCGAAGAATTAAAAACTACAAGAAATTATTATGAAACACGTTTAACCTCTCTTACTCAAGAACTTAAAAATAAAAATAGAAAGGAACTCGAATAATGGAATCGCCAGAAATTTATAATCTCTTCATTTTAATATTCGGTGTTTGTTTAATCGGATATTTATTACTTGAAATTTATTCTCGGATTGTTGAAAAAAGAAAGTTTAAAAAACTACTTCCGATTAGAAAGGAAACATTATTAGTACAAAAGAACAAAGAAATAATCATCGGTTATATAGATCAAGAGTTAAAAATTATGAAGAAATATAATGCTTATGAACAATATTTACTGCTGAATATTATAAAGGAAAAAATCATTCAAAATGTCCCTTTAAATGAAACAGATTTTGAAATATTAAATTATAAAAATAGAAAGGAACCTGAATAATGGAATTACAAGATATTTATAAATACCTAATTTATTTCATCTTAGTAGCCGTTATAATTAAATTACTTCCTTATTTATTTAGACAAGTTAAAGAAATATACACTTTAAAAAAATTGGCAAAAGCCGGAATGTCCTATATAGATAAAATGGACGGGTATCAATTTGAAGTGTATTTGAAAGCTCTTTTAAAAAAATTGGGATATGAGAGGATAATCGTTACAAAAAAATCGAATGATCGTGGAGTTGACATTCATATAAAAGGAAAAAATTCAATTGTCATTCAAGCTAAAAGATATGGATACAAAAACAGGGTAGGTATTAGTGCTAGTCAAGAAGTCCTGGGAGCAAAAGTTTACTATAAAGCCCAAGAAGCATGGGTCATTACAAACAGCCAGTTTACCAAACAAGCTATTGAATTCGCAGCTCAGACCAACACAAAATTAATAGATCGAAATGAACTTCAAAAATTAATCAATCAGGCAAACCCCAAAGATACAGCAGAAAATAATGTTGCCAAAAAAATCTATTCAACCGTAGATCCAGAGCCAAGGAAATGTCCAAGATGCAAAGCAGAACTGGTTGTACGATATTCTCAAAAAAATGATAGCAAATTCTTTGGGTGCTCAAACTTCCCTATTTGTCGGCATACTGAACCTATTAATTCTAAAAGAAAGGTTAAATAAACAAATGAAAATACGATTGCACGGGACCCTAGATGAAGTTATGGAAGCAACCGAAAAAATTAAAAGCATGTTTAAAGTTGTGAGTGTTTCCAGCCCCTATAAGGATCGAGGGGAAAGTGAATTGTATCGTATTTACATTGAGGTAAGATAAATTAAATGGAGGGGAAACAATGAAGATTACGATAAACAGAAACCCATATCTAAACCAATTCCAAAACGCACACATTGAGCTGGAATCCGAAAATGAATTATTGTTATTAACGGCAGCGTTAGAGGAAAAAATGAAATCCATAGAATCTGACAATGAAAGAGATTTAATTTATAAAATGATAGAAACCATAAAACAAGGGGAATCTAATAACTAGGCTCCCCTTTCCCTTCAGCCCCTTAATACCAAACTAAATGGATTTGCTAAAACAATGAAAACCATGCTGTATTATCTGGAATAAATGGTTCTTCATTATGGCCAGATTCAATTGTCAAAGTCCATTTTGTATGGTCAAACTCCTTCATCCCGTTCTGCAGGATGATTAATTCCTTTTCTGTTGGCAAACTTGCGTTTTCAATATAAATGCCTTTAGAAGAAAAATATTCTTCCAGTGAGGCGAACTGTTCATTAATCGGAATGGTAAAACTCATATCAGAACCCGAAAAGGACAAGCCCCCTGGAATAATAGATGTATGAATATGAAAATTTTGATCCATAAACACCGTAATCATTTGAGCCATACGAGGGGTTATTTCAAGGGTTTCACCACAAAACATACATTTATAATGCTCTATGAACAAAGTTGATAAATCTTCTTTATAGTAACCTGTTTTACTAGGAGCTGAAGAAAATGAATTCTGTTTTAATTTTTCTTCACAACATTTACATCCAATCACTAAAATGGATTTTTTCATATAAATAACTCACCTCACACTTTTATTATAAATCCTTTTCGTGGAAAGTATTGCTTTTTAATACTTATATTGTTATACTATGTTTAGTTTAAAACATTTCCTTTTGTATTTTTACTAAAAGCTCTGTTGGAGCTTTTTTTTTTGACTTTTTTAGCTTTTTTAAATTTAATTAAGTTTCCCCATTATGAGCTTTTCCAAATAAAAGTAACCTTAAACCATTAATTTAAAAGAATTGGTGGTTTTTTTATTTTTATTTAATTTGTTAAATAAATAAAAAATATTAAATTAGTTATATTATTTACATATGTTATTTTATTTAATATAATTAAATTAATTAATAGCCTAAATTTTGGTACGGAAGGGAGTGAATGATAGAAACGTGAATGAAGCAGTAAAAAAGTATAAACAAGTAAGAATTACCGTGGAAGAAGAACGCCTTATTAGATTTTTAAGAGAATCAAGTTTCAACGAATTAATACCAGGTCTAATAGTCGCTCAACAAGCCATATTGCCAGTTTCCGAGACGATTTGGCGAGAACTAAGGGAATTAACCTTTAGCTTAGAAAGTGCAGCTAGAATGGGCAATAAAGAGCTTGTAGAGTGTCAGAAAAGAGCCGAAGAAATATTAAAAACACTTAAATAAGGAAGGAGAAACAAAAATGGCTGAATTAGATGTAATGAACTTTTTAATCGAGGGCTTCGATCCCAGTAAGATAAAAGAAGATGAAACGGAAAAATCCTGGAAAGAGGTTATCGGGGCATATCAAAACGAAAAAATCCTTCAATCGGAATTACGGGGGATTGAAAAAGTAAAAAATACTCAATGTGCAATTATTCAATACGGGCCATTAAAAGGCTACATACCTATTGAAGAATCTGGCTACAAAGATGTGAATCAAATTAGAAGCATGACCGGACAATCAATCTTATTCAAAGTGGTGAAATACGATAAAGAAAATAACATTTTTATTGCATCTCGAAAAAAAGCCCAGGAACAAATAGCTGAAATTACTTTACGAAAAATCAGTGTGGACGATATAATTCCATGCGTAGTACGCCTTGTATCTTCCACGTTGGTCGTTGGTGATATTGGAGGAATCCAAGTACGCATCCCCGTAGAGGAAATGAGTTATGGTTGGGTAGATGATCTTCACGACATTGCAAAAGTTGGGGATCACCTGAAAGTAAAAGTCATAAACATTGATAAAGAAAATAAAAATGTGAAAGTTTCTGCAAAGGCAGCCATGCCTAATCCGTATCCAGATTGTACGAAAAGATTTATAGTCCGTGGTGAATATTTCGGTACTGTTTCAGGTGTTCGTGATTATGGGATTTTTATTAATTTAGAACCTGGCGTTGATAGCCTCGCACCCCATTTGAAATTTGAAAATGTAAAAAAAGGCGATAAAGTTTTAGTGAAAATCCTGCAAGTAGACATAAAGAAAGAACAAATCCGGTCTAAAATCGTAAGAATTTTATAAAGGACGACAGAGTGAATGAATACCACTACCCTTCAATCACTTAGTTCTTTCTCAATCAAGCACAAGTGGATGTTAAATTGGGAAAGAGTGGCTTCTAATCATCAAAAAGGGGTTATTTATGAAATAAGCAAGAAAGAAAAAAAAGCATTAGAAGCCATTGCCTCAGTCGGTGTTATTGGGGGATTGCAATTATCTCGCCTTTTTCATTTAGATAAAAAACAAATTTCTAAAATGGTCTATCAAAGAAAAATTATTCGTCATGAAATCATTAGAAATAAAATAGCTATCCCAGTATATACCCTTGGTTCTACTGGGATAGCTAAAATCGCACCAAGAAATATAGAAAACTATTGGTTTGAATACAAAAAAGAAGATTTGTTAAAAAGACTTACCTTTTTTCAATTCTTCGAACTCTTTCCTAAAGAAATCGCACGGATCGCTCCTGCCCCCAAACCATTTTCAGGAACAATTTACGTTAATAAAACACCTTTTTACATTTATGTATCCAGGGGAAAATTAGATGATTTGCTATTGTTTCTAAAATACGGGCCATTTCATGAACGTATGATGATTATTTCAGAAAACCTGGAAGATTTAAAACCTCTGGATCTGTATGTGAAAGATTTGAAAATTAGGGCCACTACCGATGCAGACTTAAAAAAAGGATTTCAAAACGCTTTTTATTTACCTATACTAAACAAAATAACAAATACCATTGAATGGACTGCGGAATCGGTTATAAGGGGAAAACAAAAGTGAAAGCAACAGGCATAGTACGTCCAGTAGATCAACTCGGTAGAATTGTTTTGCCAAAAAGCCTGAGGAAAAACCTAGATATAAAAGTTGATGATCCTATTGAGATCTTTGTAGAAGATGAATACATTATCCTTCAAAAATATTATCCAAAATGTATCTTTTGCGAATCAAAAGAAAATGTTAAGCCATTCAAGAATAGGTATATTTGCCAAGATTGTATTGAAAAATTATCTTAAACCATAAATAAGACTGCCTTTTCATATTGGCAGCCTTTTTATTTTAATTTAAACATACGCTTTATAACGTGAAGATTTACCTGTAATTGTCCTATACATAAAAGTTACAATATGAATTAATGAAAAGATAGGAGAAAAGGACCATGCTACCATAAGTATCAATAAATAAAATGGAATGACAGGAACAATATAAAACGAGTCATCACCTATTTTGCGTTTGTATTCTTGATTTTTCAACTCAAGAGATTTCATAGTTCTGAATCCAAAAGGAATACCAAACACCCAAATACCTACTACCCAGGCCAGTATACGGATTTCAGTTACATCTAAACGACCAAATTCCATAAGTTCATTGATAGCAAAATCCTCAAATTTTACCCCACAAAAAATGCCTAAAATAAGTGGAATCGTAAAAGTATTAAAAAAGTCTTTAATTATTTTCAACGACAACCCTCCTAAATTCAAATTCTATTTTTTCATTCTTTAATACTAAATGAGCATCGAATTCTTTTTTTCCTTTAAAACCTTTAATTATGCCTGTTTTTCCTTTTTCACATAAATTCTTTATTTGAGCTTTAGTAATCTTCTTTCCCAGGATTTCTTTTTGGAATGTCTGTTTACAACCATTTTTAAACTCAGTACAACCATAAAAAGTTTTACGATCCACGATTCCTCCCTTTTTACATGAAGGGCATTGAGCTATAAAATCAACAGAATTAATTTCTTTAACTTGCTGCTGAACATCTAATTGTTTAACATCTTTTGTAGCCTCGTCAATGAGTTTTCTAACAAAGAGAATTGTATTTTGAATAAATGTATCTTTTGATTTTTTTCCTTCTCCTATTTGCTTAAGAAATAATTCCCATTTTGCCGTCATTTCTGGTTTTGATAATAAAGTACCCTCAACAGCCTGACAAAGAATTATTCCTTTAGGAGTGATACTTACAATATTTTTCTTTACTTCGATATAATTTCTTGATTTTAAATTCTCAATAATGCTAGCCCTAGTCGCTTCCGTCCCAAGGCCTTCTATTTCCTTTAAGATATTTTTTTCCTCTTCCTCTAATTCCGGATCTGAACAATTCTTCATCACATTTATTAGTTGCCCCTCTGTATATCGCCTCGGGGGCTGTGTCATGCCCTTTTTAGTACTTACTAAGCCCTTACAATTCATTCCTTGTTTTACTGGTGGAAGAATCCCTGAATCTTCATCGGTTTTTTCTTCTTCACTTTCTGGATCCTGCCGATATAGTTCTTTCCATCCCAGATCCTTTTCTATTTTTCCTTTTGTAAAAAAGTCTAATTGATTCAGTTCAGTTATAATAGTTGTTTCTTCGTATTGGTAAATCCTATGGAACATCCCAAGTGTACTTTTTATGATTTCAAAATAGATATTTTTTTGTTCAGTAGATAAACTATTTAAAGTTTCCTGGTTAGGAATATTTCGGGTCGGCACAATTGCATAATGTTCCTGGACAAATTTACCATTAACGAAATTCTTATTTGGCTCTAAGGTGGCTGGAGTAAAAGGTTGATTGATAACTTGCTGATACTGCGTTACCCGTTCTTTTATGTAAGTAAACTCATTTTCTGTGATGTATTGGGTATCGGTCCTGGGATAAGTAACTAACTTTAGTGGGCTATCATAGAGGCTCTGTACAACTTCTAAAACCTTGCTAGGGCTATATTTATACTTACGGTTAACCAAAGACTGTAATGAGGATAAAGAATGTAATTTAGGGGCCTTCTGTTGCTTTACAGCCACATCTACCGTTTTAATGTTGCCAGGTATAGATTGGCCCAAGCCAATATGGTGTTTTTTCATTAAATCTTGAACTTCTTGTTCTGAATTAAATTTTTCCTTGATCTTTCCTTTATACTCTCCAACTGTTGTGTTGAATGTTGCTTCAATTTCATAAAACGGTTCGGATTTAAAATTTTTAATAGCTTGCTGCCGGTCATAAATTAATTTTAGAGCCGGAGTTTGAACTCTCCCAACCGAAAATTGTAATTTCTTCATGTTTATACCATTAATATCCGGAAAAGATTCTTTGAATTTTTGCTGTAAAAGCAGCGTATACAATCTGCTAAAATTCATACCTACTAGCCAATCAGATATTTGTCGGGCCTGTGCTTCTTCAGCATAGGGCAAAAATAATTTACCATCTTTCAAATTTTGAAAACCTCGTCTAACTTCCTGTACCTCTAAACTATTAATCCAAAGGCGTTTTCTAGGCTTATGAGAAGCCCCTGCTTGACTTATAATAAGATCCCCTATCAATTCACCTTCCCTATCAGGATCTGTAGCCACAATCACATGATCTGCCTGTTTTAATAGATCCCTAACTATTTTGAATTGCTTTGCAGTATTTTTTGAAACTTTGTAATTAAATTTGTCTGGAAGAATAGGTAATAAAGATAAATCCCATCTTTTCCATTCTTCTTTATATTCATGTGGTTCCTTCAGCTCAACTAAATGTCCAATTCCCCAGGTAAGCTTTGCTCCCTGGGGAAAGATTGAACAAGGAAGGATCTCATAGAATCCCTCATGTCTTTTAACTCTTTCAAAGGCCTCACTAAAGGCCTTTGCTTGGCTCGGCTTCTCGGCAAGGCAAACTGTGTTTTCCATATTTAACCTGTCGCCTCCTGAGTTGTTTTATTTTTATCTAACATTTCAGCAATAATATTCATAAAATCATCTTCACCTATATCTTCAATTTGGTTCACTTTTTCTTGTTCAATCTCGATTTCTTTTAAGTCATTTTCAATTTCTTGTATTGATTGTTGAAGTTCTTCCTCTATCCAGAAATCATCAGTTTGATTGAGCTGATGTTCTTCTATACTGGCAGCTATTTCTTCAATTTCTTTGAAAATCGGTTCTACTGTTTCTTGAATAGGTTTATCATCTTCAAAACTTTCTTCATCAATTATTTCTTCAATATCTTCTATTGGCTCAACCTCATGACTTTCCAAATAGTATTCATCTTCCTGATATAAAGGAGTTGTATAGCCTAATTTTTCACGATACTTAGTATAGTTTTTTAATAAATCAACATAAATTTCATATTGCCAGGATTTCTCAAGTTCCAATGGATGAAGTCCAGATAAAAAGACATAACAAGTATTTCTTTCTGTTGTTAAAAGCTGTCCTAGAGTTATTAAAGGTTTTTTTACATATTGTTCTGACGTACTTTTGCTTCCTCCTTTTCCAAGTGAAGTACTTTCAGAACGACTGTTTTGTGAATGCTGAGCTGTAGTATCCCCTGCTAGTTTCATAAAATACTCAGCTGTTTTAGTATCTTTAGTTCGTAAAAACAAGGTTGTATCATGATTAGAAATAATAGAACGAGCCATTTCAGCTCCATATCTTTTTTTATCTTCCAACTGTCCAAAGTCTTGAATAATAGTCATCATTGACATTCCTAGACCCCGACAAGTAGCTAAAACTTTCGGATATTTACTTATAGTTCCTATATTAGCGAATTCATCCATTAAGAAAATGGTTGGGATTGGAAGCTTTGCTCCATGTGGATCCCCAACTCCATTTTCTTCCGCAATATTATAAAAAACACTAATTAATTGGTCAAAAAAAGTGGCTGTTAATTGAACAAATGGATTATCATCCATCCGAAGTTTTACATATAAAACTGATTTTTCTTTTTGAAGATCATAAAAATTAAAATTTCCTGTTTTCGTGAAGTTTGCGATTTTTTTCATCGAAAAAATAGAAATTTGTTGAGCTAGTGTAGCCATAATTCCAGACCTAGTGTTTCCAGAAGATAAATTTGCTAATTTAAATAAATGATAAGAAGGATGTTCTTTAGAAAGATTATCTATAACATCATCCAGAAATTCATTTTCTTTACCTGCCTTTGAAACCAATTCAACAATATGATTCATGTTTGCATCATCATATTCTGTTTTAACATATAGAATAAAAGCTGTAAGAAAAGCGATTGCTGATTCACTCCAAAAGTCTCGTTTACCATCCTCTACAGAATTGGAAGCAATATTTTTAGCAAGGCTTCGTGCATCTTCATCATCAAAAACATAATCTAAAGGATTATATCGTTCGCAATTTACGAAATTCACAAAATCAATTTGATAAACTTTATATCCCTGGTCACGTTTAATTTGGTGGGTAGCATTATATATTTCACCTTTTGGATCCGTAACAATTATGGTTTCTTCCGTATGATTCAACATATTAGGAAAAACAAAAGCTTGACCCTTCCCGGAACCAGGAGAACCAATTACCAGCACATTTCGGTTATCAATTGTTGTGTTTCTTGGCATTATTAACAGTTCTCTTTTTCCTGGGACTTTACCAACAATAATCCCCTTTTCCATTTTGAAAGAATCAATAGGATTTTTCTTATATCCGTTTTTCTTTGAAAAAGTCTTATCATCAATAACTTCAGATGGTTTTAACCATTTTGCAGTTCCGTGTATTCCAAATTCACTAGCATCCTTATATTTTTTTAACAATATTTCATTTTTGAATGCTTTCAAAAGAAACGCTAGTAAAATAAATGGCAGCACAATCATTATTTTTTGTAAATTAGGATCTGCCATTATAAATGAATAGGTTGCTGAAGGAGCTAACAAAACTTCGTTTAAAGGCCCTCCTTTTCCTAATAACGAATAAAACAACGACATAATAAGATAACTTCCACCAATACTTAATAGAAAACACATAAATATTGGTTTCCACGCATTTTTCTTAAACTCCATTACCATTCCTCCCTAATAAATTTCTGGTCCATTTAAGCCCTGGTTTTTCCTTCGCTTACGTTTCTTGGTTGGATCCCTATCCTTAGCATATTTTCGTTCTTCGGCTGCTCTATGGGCTGATTCTAATGCCTCAAATAACCCATTCACCATGCTCTTACCGTAATAATGTTGAGCTTCATTTTTAAAATCATTATTTGGTCCTCTATTTCGTTCCCATTCCTGATACTTTTGTTTTTCTTGTTGATA